>JAACDM010000392.1 GCA_009936795.1 Verrucomicrobiaceae bacterium
GATAGAGAGATAGAGAGATAGAGAGATAGAGAGTAGCTTTTTGAGATCGCTTCAGTTCCCTGCCTTACCGGAGTGTTGACGCTCAGCACTCGCGTTTAGAAGAAACGCCATCGTGTTGTGCATCCTAAGCGATCCGAACCGAGGCTCGCCCTTGCACACTTGGAGATGTCCAGCGCCTGACATTACCCAAACTATTGGCTGATTGTGGTCATGCCATCGGGACAACCGCTGGACTCACGACCAAGCAATCTCACGACCAAGCAATTATAGCAGCGATCGGCGGCCAAGAGGGGAGCCGAAAGCCTAAGCGGCCGGGGAAGCAAGTCCTGCCGCACGTTAGTCATTGGGGGAAAACCTTCGCGAACAGTTCACAGATCCCAAACTCGTCGCGGAGACTGAGCTTAGGGGCTCGTTTGGATCTCTCAAAGAGGCACGGGAATCGGCTTCTATTGCCGTCGATATCGTTCTGGTTGATGGCCTTACGTTATCCGAGTACACAATTTTTACAGCTCAAAAACTAATCGAGCGAACGCAAGTCACGTACGGTCATCACCTATCGTGTCACGCAGCACTCGACCAATGCCATGACAGAGAAAGGGATTAGAGAATTACCCCGGTGAAAGGCCGCGTGAATGTGCAGGAGCCTCAAGCATGACCTCAAGGTGGTGTGGGACTGGCAAATTTTAGTTCCCGTCCAGAGCACATGGGCCCCGTTGATGAGAAGGTCCCTTCAAGAAGCTTCACGGATTGGCAACTGGCCAAGGCCTCTCAAGCGACTAACGAGATTGAATGGGAGTGCCCGCAGTAGCTCGGAGGTTCCCTAAACAACCTAACCTCCTTCTAACAGTAATCCCTGGAATGCGAAAGCCGAAGCTATAAAAGCACGGCTCTTCATCGCTTTCTGCATGAGACGACCGTTGAAGCGCGATTCATGACGGAGTGTGCTTAAAGCGATGATTGAAGCCGAGTAGATAAGATTGTAGAGGGGTGGGAAAGGCTGTTCAGTTTTTGTTAAATAAAGTGGTTGAATTATGCATCCAAAATGCTCGAATAGGACGTAAACATAGACAAATACTAAACAGATGAATAAAAAGATCACCGAGAGGGCAAGGGAATACCAGCAGACATTAAGTAGGCGGCACCAGAGTTCGGATGGGACGATAGTTGCGATCCAGTCGCAGATCGGGTGGCTAAAGCTCCTCGAGGTGCTGGTTGGCGAAGAACGTGGACGTGAGCTCTTCAACGAGATTGTCGTCGGGCATGATCTTAGCACTGGCTAACACTTCAGGTTTGAAACACGCGTTATGACACCAAAGGAAAGCCAGCTGGACAACGAGCGCCTCCTAGAACTCATGGAGGGCGTCACGGGTGGTGACGCAAAGAGTTTTGACCAACTCTGCGAGGCTGTTCGCGGGATTCTGTCGGCAACTATCTTCAAAGTGCTTAACAATAAAGAGGACTCTGAGGATATCTGTCAGGAGGTTCTCGCGAAGGTATGGGAGCATAGTGACCTGTTCGATAACTCGAGAGGGCGGCCACTGACGTGGCTCCGGACCCTGGCGAGGAACAGAGCCATAGATCGGTTGCGTAGCAAACAACGTCGGGCTTGCCTGAACGAGCGCTTCCGTGGTGAGGTTGATACTCCAGCGAACACAGTTTCACGTGATTTAACGGAAATGGTTAGTGCGAATGAGCAGGGAAAAATTGTGAGGGATGCCGTAATTGAGCTGTCGCCCGACCAGCAGCAAGTGTTGGAGCTCGCTTACTTTCGTGGTCTTACGCAGTCTGAGATAGCTGTCCGGCTTGATCAGCCGATCGGCACGGTGAAGGCTAGAATCAGGCGGGGTGTTAAGTGTCTTCGCGATCGTGTTCTTCCGGTGCTTTCAGTTGCTTAAATCGCCTTTCAGTTTGTTCCCTCGGTTAATTGCTGGATGAGGGGCTGTTGCAATTTGATGCAGGCGTAGTCAGTAACTGCGAAATTTCGTACTCTGTACACCGCTTGTCATACGTGACTGTGTTACCCTTCGATTTTTTCTGAAGTGAATTCGTGTTTTTAGGGGGAGACGGTTTTCTCCTCCTGCTTTCGGAATTCTTCTGCTAGTGTTTCGAGTGACGGAGCGCTTCTTTCGCCCGCCATGGCGGACCACGGCATTATTCGTTTCTTGACAGAACTTGGAAGTCGACAGTGAACAAATACGCGGATCTATGGTTTCACGATACGGGCCGTTGTGGGTCCGCAATTAACATCTTAATTTCCTCCGAAATTTCAAATGGCTATTTCCTTAGCACGTAGAACTCTACCGCGTTCGGTGGCGGTAGCCGATCGTGCGAAAGCCATTAGTCCACGCTGCATAACTTGGACCGCTTTACTATAGGAGTGGACATAAATCTCTCGGGCGTTCCCAAAGGCATTCGTTGACCAGTTGGAGGATACGGTCAATCCGGTCCTTCTCAATGCGCTGTGGCTCGATCGTAGGCTTATATACGACACAGCAATCCCTTTATTGCATTCACGCACGTCTTGGTGCAAGCGCTTTCCGAAATGAGTGATGGTGGGAGTGTTGGTAAATCCACCAAAAACGAAGCGGTTCTTTCATGCAATCGTAGTGGAGTCATCAGACCAGGCTGCCGTGTCATCCCAGCGCCGACTGTCTCCGACCAAGTAGGCTTCATTTCTGGCGGGCTAGGATATTACACTATCATTTTAGCTTGCTTCACCAAAGCGCCGGAAACCAAAAGCGTCGGCGTTAAGGTTTGAATGCGTGAAGGAGGCAACAACAACCAACGCTGTCGCTGCCAACGAAAGGAATGAGTTTCGTCGAGACATAGATAGGGCCCATTGAGGTTCCCCCGTTAAACGAGTCACTTGGGGGAAGTAGAGCTCAGGGGTCGGCCCTTAAACTGCACCCGCTAAATAGTGATACGGGGGAAAACGCTGGCATCATTTTCTCCGATATACGAGCATACGGTTGTCTTCGCCAGCCAGCAGGCGAAACCCTTAGTTTTGCTCCCTGTCATCCCCTTGGAACAGGATGTCAGGCACGTTGGACAGAGGATCTTGCAATGGGGCGTCAGGCAGAGGAGGCGGCACGAAATCTGGCGGTGGGGGTGCGGTCGGTAGCTTGATTTCCCTTCCACGATAACGGGTCGGCCGGATCTTGGGTCTAGGATCGGCGAACTTACCTCGCCGAGCAGAGCGTGCCCGAGCTCGATCTCGGCGGAACTGCTTGAGAGTTGTCAGGTCATCAGTAGGCATGCTAGCCTCGCGACCATTGCTCAGCCGAATCTGCGTCCAGCCATCGGCGCTACGCTCAATAACGCGCACAGTCGTTCCCATCTTCACAGAGCCACCAATAGCCATCTTTCCATCGGTGGTACTAGTGTAGTGCAGGCACTCTTGCCGTGTCGTGGCCGTGCCAATCGCCGGGCGCACTGGCTTATTAGTCTCTCTGGCCGTTGCTTTTCCGACTTTAGCCGCAGCTTTCGAAGCTTGAGGCGCCTTCGGTTGGCAAGCGGTAAGGCACAAGCTTACCAAGCAGACGATTTGGAAAGAGCCGTGCATAAAGAAATAGTCTAGCAAGCAATCGCCACCTTCACAGTGCCGGATCCAGCTATTCTCATCCCTGGGAAATGTTCAGCAGGAACGCCCACCTTCATTCTCTACGCCGGGCACTACTGGCAATGGTTCGACTGCAGGCTCTAGCACTCCTTTAGCCTTCGGCCACGCGGCGAAGGCTTCGAAGATCATCCAGGCCTCAAGTGCGATCGTCGCGAAAGCGATGAAGACCAGGTGCCAGCTCCGCATGGCAATCCAGCCTTGATCAGCCCCGACGGCCTGGACAAAGAGTTGGTGGAGCATGGCCCAACAAGGGAGAATAAGCATGAAGATCGTTGGGATAGCCACGAACCAAATGGGCAAACGCCGACGCCACATCCAGAAAGTGATGACGAGGAAGGCAAGTCCACCTAGCAACTGATTGGTCGCTCCAAAGAGTGGCCACAAGAGAAGCCCGCCGGTTCCCGGCCCTTTGCCAGGACCCCCAGGCGTGTAGGCCATGGCTCCAGCTAACACGATGGCAAAGATAGTGGCGCCATGTTTATTTGATAGCCAAGTAAGAGGATTGGCAGTCAGGGCGATGCCTGGCTTGGGTGCGGTAGCCGGCTCGCGCTTGATAAACGTCCCCGCAAGCTCCTGAATGACATAGCGTTGCAAACGACAGGCCGTGTCGAGTGTCGTTGCGGCGAATGATGCCACAAGCACTCCCATCAAGGCGACCGCAAATCCACTGCCCAGTCCGAGCGCTTTCAGAAAATTCGCAGATCCGTCGACAAACGCCCCAACCTTCTGCGGAAGGCCAAGAGATTTCCAATCGCCATAGCGTGACGTCCAGGCTTCGCCGCCTAACAAAGTTGCGCCATCCGCACCAGCCACTCCGAGGCCAAGACCGGCGGCGCATGCCAGAATAACAATGACCGCGAGAAAGCCCTCGGTCAGCATAGATCCATAGCCAATGAATTGGGCATCCGTTTCACATTTGAGCTGTTTGCTAGAAGTTCCTGAGGAAACAAGACAATGAAATCCACTAACAGCGCCACAGGCAATGGTAATGAAAAGGAATGGAAAGAGTAATGGGGCACCTGGAGCGGATGCATTGTAAGCCGGCGCAGCAAGTTCAAGCGGCGGCCGAACATCGCCCACTGGTGCCCCTCCCATCGTCGCGGCAACCAGAATGCCGACGACAACCAAAGCGAGAGCCGAGAGCAATTGCAGGCTATTAATGAAATCTCGCGGTTGGAGTAACATCCACACAGGCAAGACGGACGCCAGGTAGCTGTAGACGAGCAAGACGGCGACCCAAGTTGTGAGGGGCCAAGCAGCCAAACTCGTATTGAAACTCGCCAGCCAGCCGACATTCCCGTAGCCGATGGTGAGATACATGAGTCCTAAGGCGATAAGTGATGGCACTAGCAAATCGACGCCTTGGCGGTGCAACCAGATGCCAATGATCATGGCGAGGGGAATCTGAACAAGACATGGGAAGATCGCGGCGGGGTAACTCTTGAAGCCCACCGCGATGACCAGCCCGAAAATGGCTAGCACAATAGTCAACGCCATGAAGAGAATGAGGAGGAACAGAATCCGCACACGCGGCGTGAGCACGCGGCCGGCGATGTCACCAACTGTTTGACCACGGTTTCGCATGGAGACGACGAGCGATCCGAAATCATGGACAGCACCGAAGAGTATCGACCCAAACAGCACCCAGAGGAGCGCTGGCAACCAACCCCAGATCACCGCGATTGCTGGTCCCACAATGGGTCCTGTACCCGCGATCGAGGTGAAATGGTGACCAAAGAGGACAGACTTATTTGTCGGGACGAAATCCTTGTCATCGTTCAAGGCCACACTAGGCATGGCGGCATTGGGGTCGAGCTTGAAGATCTTTCGCGCAAGCCAGCGCCCATAGGTGTGGTAAGCGATGATGTAGAGGACCAGCGAGCCTAGGGCGATGAACAGGGGTGTCATGTCGACAAACTAGACGGATCTCACCGCAACACGCCAGCGCGAACGATGTTCACTTGTCAGCCGCTCAGGGCTGTCTTAACTATTCTCAACTATGAAGACTGTGGTCAGAACAACTCAATTATTGGTATTATCAGGCTGTCTTAGCGCATTGGTTGCTCAAGATGATGCCAAAGTGAATTTCGAAAAGGACGTGTATCCCTTTCTCAAGAACAGCTGCGTGGATTGCCACAAAGCTCCTTATATCAAAGAGGGACGGACACGCCCGACCAAGCCTAAGGCTGGCCTCCGCTTTGATTCAGCTTTTGGACTAGTCAAAGGCAGTAATGACAATGCCGTCATCGTTCCAGGTAAGCCCGAGGAAAGTTCTATACTCCAACGCACTATGTTGGACGAAGATCATGACAATTTCATGCCACCCAAAGGCGATGCGTTGACCGACGATCAGAAGAAAGTCCTTGAGAAATGGATCAAACAAGGTGCCGATTTCGGTGGTTGGAAAGGCAGCGAGGAAGCTCGACCAGACGACGCCAAGGATACTTTTGAGACCCAATAAGTTTACTTAGAATTCGAACCCCAACAAGCCCCTTCCTGCAAGGCTTCGTTTTCGACGATGCCCATCGCGGCGAGGGGCTTGTCGTGCCTACGTGTTGCTCCTCGCGTCAAAGGTAAGCCAAACCACCCGAACTGATGGCAATTGAAGCGACAATGACACCTTGCCTCGTCAATGAGACATCATGAGGTGGACTCTCGAAGGGTCCCTTCGGTTACACCCAATCTTTCGGTCGCTTCCAGGTGATCCAAGGTCGAAAGTAACGATGCCTCGCCGCTTAGAAGCTTTTGATAATGGCGAATCGTTCTCAATGCCTCGTCATGGGTTTCCGAGAGAAATTCCAAACGTAATCGAGACAATCCCACAGCCTGTATATCGCGAAAGTAACGTGCGCCAGTCTGGGCACGTCCATTGAAAAGCGTGTTGCGACAGCCAACGTCAGCGGTGAGGGTATGGAGTTGGCCAACTCGATCCTTGAGTTGCACCTTATGTTTCTCACAAGGCCGCCCACAATCTTTGTAGTCGGTTCCGTCTGACATGAAGGTGCAAAAAACGCAGTGCTCTATGTGAAACATCGGCATGTGTTGATGCAATGTCAGCTCAAACCAATCAGGGTTGGCTATACGGAGTAGGTCGAGAACCTGCGATATATTGAGATCATAAGACACCGTTAGGTATTCGAAGCGCACCCGGTCCATCAATAGCTGAGCCGTCAATGGATTGGCTACATTAAGCGAGAAATCTCCGATCAACGGTAGAGCTGAATGTTCCTCGAACCAACGAACACCGCCAAGATTGCGAAGAAGAACGCCATCAGGTTCTGTACCTGCAATGAGCTTGAAGTATCCTGACTCCTTTGTCTTTTGAATCCGAGGCGTTGCGAGATAAATCTTGCTCTGACTTCCGTGTTCACGCACGAGCGAGACAGCATCTTTATACCGGCGAAGATCTTCGAAATCACAATAGAGAGTCGGGATGTCCGCCTTCAAGGCTGCTTCGATCTGGGCAAGGCTGCGACACAGCACAGAGACTTTAGATGCCCGCTCGGACGGAGACTCAAGCTGGGGAAGCAGTTCGTCAAGAGTCGGTCGGGTGATGGTCTCGGCCGGTACTGACGGACTATTGTCCAGCATCTCCACCAACCGACGACGCAAATCATTGATCGCCGAGACAGGCAGCATCACCTCACCATCCAAGCGATTCTCCACCGTGCCGAGTTCATAGCCTGTATCGCCAAGTCGCCCAAGTTGTTTGTGAAGAATGGCGTCATCCAAAGGGCGCCTTTCCGCCAATTCGAGCGGGTGGTCGCTGGCAACTTCAACGATACCACAAGACAATTTCAAAGAATCCCCCGCCTTGCCGGACACCACCACGTTCAACTTAGATCGCTTCTTGTTAGGCCGAGCTGACTTCCACCGCTGCTTCAGTTCCTTGTTCAAAACGGGATCATCCGTCTTCCAAATGGTCTGACCGGGCTTCACACGTTCCCAGTCTACTTGCGAGCGCCTGAGCAGATAGATGCGCGACCCTTGCAGTTTCCACACCCGTCCGCCTTGTTCTTCGTTTCGGTCTTCACCCGAGTCGAAAACGATGCCGTCATCCACCGCGAGAAGGACGTTTCCTGCGGAATCCAGTTCAAACCAACCATTCCCAGAACGGGCCACTTTCCCTAACAACGCACCACGCTTCTTTCCAAACTTACCATGAGTGAGGCGGGGATGGTTGGTTCCCTCGAGCCATCCGTTAGAAAGACCACGTGAGAAGGTCATCTCCAGCGCGTAACGATCTTCATGGGTCACAAGAGCCTCATCGATGGCCTTGCGGTAAACACTCGTCACTGCCGTGACATACTCAGGCGATTTTAAACGCCCCTCAATCTTAAAGGAGGCCACACCCGCTTTAATCAGGGAAGGAATCAGGTCGACCGCCGCAAGATCTTGTGGTGACAGCAGGTAACGCACCTCACCAAGTTCGCGTTCCTTACCGTCTACGACTAAAGTGTAAGGCATTCGACAAGCCTGCGCACATTCCCCGCGATTAGCCGAGCGTTGACCGAGGGACTCGGAGGTAAGGCATTGCCCTGAATAGGCAACACAAAGCGCTCCATGTACAAAAACTTCAAGTGGAACGCCATCTTCATTGGGGAAGTGTTTGATCTCGTCAATCGAAAGTTCGCGAGCAAGTACTGCTCGCTTCAGCGGAAGGAGACTCTGCATAAAAGCCAGTCCTTCAGGCGAGCTGATGGTCATCTGGGTCGAGGCATGCAACTCTAGCTTAGGAGCAATCCTCGAAGCAAGATCCGCGATTCCGAGATCCTGCACAATGATCGCATCCACCCCACAGGCTTCCATGTGGAGTAACTGCGTCTCCGCTTGCGGAAGTTCCCCCGCAAAGATGAGGGTGTTCATAGTCACGAATCCACGCACACCATGCTCATGCAGGTAGCTCATGAGCTTTGGTAGGTCTTCGTTAGTGAAATTATCAGCTCGCAAACGCGCGTTGAATTGCGGCAGACCAAAGTAGATCGCATCGGCGCCACAAGCGACCGCCGCCTTGGCACAATCCCAATTTCCCGCAGGGGCGAGCAGTTCAGGCGTTTGGCTAGGCGAAGCAGTCACTGGGCACAAGGTGACGCCATCCTACCTCTCGTCCAGCAATGACTTCCTTTACAACTTGGCTGCACGTCGCTGGCCTTGCTCGTTCGTCTGCCAATAGTTGCCTGTCTCCACATCCAGGCAGGTCAGCCAGCCCTTCCCATAGGCCCAGGTATCAATGCAGATGGCATGACCGACGCTTAGGGGTTCGCCGGAGCGCTGAATCGTGTGCCCACAGACCATCGTCTTTCCGGAAACGTGCGGGCGCGGTTTGCCGAATCGCTGCCAATAGAGCATCTCGTCTGGCTGAGCATAAATCGGTGCAGACGGGTCGGCATTGGCATGAACAAAGAAATGGTTCTCCGTCTCATGAGTCGCGTTCACCTTCTTCATGAATTCCCAATGAGCCTCGGGACCCTCATCGAAACTCGATCCGTAAGAAGCCAACGATTCTTTTCCCCCAAACCCAAGCCAACTATTTAGACAGGTTTCCGAATGGACCGCCTCCAACATCATGATCTCGTGGTTACCTCGCAAAGTCACCACCTCGTGAGTTTTCCTCAGATTAAGGAGAAAGTCGATCACGCCTTTCGAGTCCGGCCCACGATCCACATAATCTCCTAGCGTGATGATGACATCGTCCTCCTGAAAACCGACATACCGCGCCAATTGCTCCAAAGAATGGAGGCAGCCGTGGATGTCACCTATCGCAAGGGTTCGCATGGCGCACGTTAGGTGGAGTCGGGGTATTCATCAAGTGGGGGAGCTACCAACTATCCGCGAAAATTCATGGATCCACGCAACTGCGAACCTCACCAGGATAAGTAGCCAAATCACGTGATTAGACAAAAATTTGGCTGAGTTACCAGGTAATAGGACCACTTTGGATGATCGATCTGATTGGTAGGCAGGGCGATAGGAAAGTCATGAGCCGACTTATCGATACGTATGACCAAGCGAGTGCGATTGGCTCCGTTTAGCCCAACTGAAGTCGAGAAGCATGCCGCAGGTCTAGGTGGTAAATGGGGTCGCGAGATTTACAGGTACTCTACATGACGCTGGGTGGTGTCTCCCATTATCCTAAAGAACTGAATGCTGCTCGATTTATTGCAAAGAACATCGACTCCCTGTGCTTTCGACCAAAATCTCCTTGCGAGAAGAATTTGCCAACATCTTTCACTGGCATGTTTGAACATGCCGAGCGGTACGTCGTTCTCATTTACACCCTCGCCTCGATACCACATGGACTTACGCGTAAAGCTATCGAAACTGCTACAGCGCTTTCCTCAGGCGGAACACTAACAGAGGCTTTCTCGTAACTACAGGAATCTAAATTCATCGAACTCATGCCTGGATGACTAAGGCACACAAAGTAGTTGTCTATTGCCTTATCGATGAGTTCTCCTGCTTCTATCTCAAGTGGATGAAGTCCAAGCCTCCCCAGAAAGCTGGGCACTGGCAGAACGTACGAAACTCACCCCGATAGCGAACGAAAATTGGCTACGCCTTTGAAAGTTTCTGTCATCGGCATATAGACAAACTCGAAGAAGTATTTGGAATCTCCAGTGTTCAATCCGAGGTCGCCAGCTGAACCTACATAGCCAAGAATGATCACGATCTAACCGGCCCGCATTTCGGTCTCCTTATTGATCGCAACGACGGTTGCATCAACGTGTGTGCGATGCAGTTCACCGACGACGCCTAAGCCATCAGTAAACAGTAGGCAGAAGATCTTAGAAGGAGGCACTATGTCTTTAGAGAAGTCAAACGTGCACGGAAATCGATCTTTTCCCTCATGGTCACCCTATGGCTGTCTGAAGAATGTAGCCTTTCACAAGCTCATTGCCGCCGAATTGACCATGGACGCCATCTTCTGACAACGAAGCCTGACATTTGCTAGAACGGTGCTAAACTTGCTCATGTGGCGACGTTCGTTTCTTCTCTTCGGGTATCTCTCCTTAATAATCATGACGACTTCTGTTGTTGAGGCGCACGACTTCGAGTGGACGCTACGCTCGCGGGACCAGTTAGCGACCACCTTTGAGAAGCAGACCTGGGAGGCCGAGGAAACGGGCTTCATTGTCTGTGACATGTGGGACTACCATCACAGTGTGAACGCGGTGCAACGCCTAAAGGGATTTGCACCGAAACTGGATCGCGTTCTTTCGGAGGCGCGGAATCGCGGAGCCACCATTATCCATGCGCCGAGCGATTGCATGCCGTTCTACAAAGAACACGCCGCCCGCCAACGTGCTTTGGCGGTAGCGTTAGCCGCCAACGCCCCGGAACGTATTGCTGAATGGTGCCATCGTATCCCCGAAGAAGAACTAGCCACCTATCCCATCGATCAATCGGACGGCGGCGAAGATGACGATGTAGAAGCCCATGCCCGTTGGGCGGCTTACTTGGAGTCTATCGGGCGCAATCCTGGCACCCCATGGAAACGCCAGACTAAGATGCTCACGATCGATGACCAATGCGATTTCATCGCGGCGGAAGGTGATGTTGTTTGGAATATCCTGGAGGATAAGCAGATCAAGCGAGTCGTACTCGTCGGTGTTCACACGAATATGTGTGTGTTAGGTCGCCCGTTTGGGCTTCGCCAAATGAAGCGTGCAGGCAAAGAAGTCATTCTGATGCGCGACATGACCGATGTCATGTATGATCCTAACGATTGGCCTTATGTCAGTCACTTTGCCGGTATTGATCTCGTTATCGAGCACATTGAGCGTTGGGTCTGCCCCACCATCACCAGTGATCAAGTCATTGGCGGACAACCTTTCCGCTTCCGCAATGATCGCCGAGCCACTGTTGGCATCCTCGCCCCGACGGAAGAAGCATCAATGATCGCCGAGAATCTGCGCCACGATTTCAGGATTCACTGTTTGGGTGGTGAGGGGCCGGACCTCAACAACGCAGACCTCTATTATGTCATCCGTGAGCCTTTGGCTGCCATGGACGTTACAGCTCGCCCTATCGTTCAACTATCACCTATCTTGCGCAAGGGTGAATCGCTCAAGAATGACCACCCTATCCTGCAGGGCACAGATAAAACGGCGCTTCTGGCTTTGCGCGACGACGGAACGCCCGTTGTTTCAACGAACTCCCGTAGAATCGCTTTCAACAGCTGTTTTTGGCTCACGGGGCAAGCAGTCCCCGAGACAATGCCAGGATTATCTTCGCAATCTGACCGCCATTGGATTCTCAAAATCGTTCCCAAAGCGCTGGCTGAATTGCCAGAGAGCACCGACGCTTCTTGGTGGCGAGCCCTCATGCTCGTGCCACACTCGTGGAAAGAACGGCCGTTGAAGCTTCAATTAGACTGCTTTGGCGAGAGCGCTGAAGTTTATCTCAATGGGACGTTGCTTGCGTCTCGCTATCTCCACAGCGAACAGCTTCTGTTTGGAGAGCTCAATCATCTGGCTATCCACGTGAAAGGTGGCTCCAATGGGCAAGTTGGGGAAGACAGCCCCCCAGCACTGCATCATCCAAACGGCGAGGCGCTTTCTCTTAGCGGTCGTTGGCAAATGCGCCTGGGCGACGATCCCTCCTGGAAGGACTTCCCCATCCCGCCGCAGTTCGGCGCAAGCACGGACAACATCTTCGAGTTTCGTCGGTCTGGATTAGTCCCGGTCCGGGGGCTTGTTCCCAATCGCCAAGGAGCTGAGCGGTAGTCGTTTCGTCACCCGAATCTTGCCGTTCACATCCGTAATGGACAGAGCAATGACAGGATCCTCGTCGCCCCAATCAATCTCGATCATGCCGAAATTAAACTCACGCACAACTGGGCCATGACGATTCTGGTTTGGCTCGACATCATCCCAGTCCTTGTTGATGCCACTAGAGGTGACATCATGCAATGGGTATAGGTCTTCCACATCGAGAACCGAGATCTCCCCCCAGTGCACATCGCCTGAGATAAACACGACGCCATGAGCTTTTGCATTTCGGATTGTTGATATCATCTTGAGCAACTCGTGAGGCAGGTTGGTCCAGGATTCCCAGCCGTTGTACTGGTGGCCGAACTGAATACTCGAAGCGATGATGCGCACATCTGCAGGTTTGCGCAGTTCCTCGGCAAGCCACGTCCACTGCGCCTGGCCGAGCAGCGTCTTGTCCGGGTTGGTATCAGGGTGATAGTCATTCTTCCAAGACGATACGGTGTTGTGCGCGAGCGGATCTCGAAATGTCCGAGTGTCTAACAAGATAACTTGCAAGGTGCGGTTGTCCTCCTGAAATAAGTGGCTGTGATAGATACCAGGATGCGATCGCCGGGCGCTTTCGACCGGCACCTTCCAAAAGTCGAGGAAGATTCCACGGCTGTCTTGTTTCTTGGGATACTCTTTCCCCGCATCATTGGCGCCATAATCGTGATCGTCCCAGATAGCCAACGTGGGCACAGCGGCACGAAGAGCTTGAAACTCTGGCTTGGACCCGAGCTGGCTGTATTTGCCTTTTAGAACCTCCATGTCTTCGGTATCGCCATAGATGTTGTCGCCCAAGTAAATGAACACATCGGGCTGACGAGCCACAACATCCCGAAGAATCGGTTGCGGCTGCTCATGATCAGCACAGGAGCCAAACGCGATTCGAGAGGGCACCCCCTTGATGTCTGTGCTCAGTTTGATGTCCTGCGCTTGGCCGATAAAGGCAAGTGTTAGACTGAAGAAAGCAAAAGAAAGATAGTGGTGTGAGATCATCATCGCGAAGGGAAGCCACATTAATCTGCCTCGATCTCGATTGAATGCAAGAGTCCTAAATCTAGGTCTTGGCTGGCTTTGGCTGGCTTTGGC
>JAACDM010000047.1 GCA_009936795.1 Verrucomicrobiaceae bacterium
GGTTCTATGCGGTTGGGTCTTTGAGCGCCCCAAAACCGTACCGGTTTTCACCCGGCGCTTCTACCGTACCGGTTTTGGTCCGGCGTTTACAGCGCTTTAGTCGCTTCAAGCAGGACAGATTTCCCATCGTACTTAGCATAGGCCTCGACCGCACCTGGAACCTGCATGAGCGGAATCGGTGGGCGCTGACTCCTAGCATAGCCGTCATAGTGTGAGGCTTTCATGATAGGATCCTCAAGAATGATCGCCGAGAAAGAAGCTTCGTTCGGCATGTTTAAACCACTCTTCAGCACCCACAATGTTCCGGCCCCATTTGGTGGATCTACGTTGAGGTAATCCGAAATCTCTCGCTGAGTGCGAAAGACCTTCAGCTTCCCGCGTGCCTTCCCTGCGAGATGAATGTCTTTCGTGCCAGCCAGAACGACTCGATGTTTCTGATAGAACTCTACCTGCAACTGGCCAAGTACCTGTAACGCACTCTTCCTCACTTGCACTTCCAGATAATTCTCCGCTGCCGGAGTCAGACTGACAAACGCCCTCACCGCATCTCCAAATCCCTCTTCCAGTGTCGAGTGGGCCAGCCCGCTCATGTAATTGAGAAAACTGTGGAACGCATGAATCTCGGCCTCATGCCCCGGTCCAAAACGAACGCTCTCTCCCAGTTCTTTGTGCAGCGCCTTCCGCTTCTTCTTGCTATAGAGTCCTTCCAGGAAGAGTAGATCCACCAGCTTCTTCGCCTGCACTTGGGGAGACAGCTTATCTCTACCCGCAGCGAACAAGCCTCCACCCGAGGCCACAATTTCATTGAGCTTCATGAGGTGCGGCAGTTCCTCGCTACTTCCACGCCGAGCATAGTCAGGAGAAGCACGCAACGCACTCAGGTGCTCACGCAACTCTAGGCCGAGAGCCACAAACCCGTCGCCGAGGGCTGCGGGCTGCATCGAGCGGTGTCGATGCTGAAGGTTTGTCAGGGTCTCGCTCTGAAATGTCCCAGGCTGCGTGAAGATGACCTCATACGGAGGCCGGCCAGAGGAATCGTCCACCCGTTCACCATAATACGTTCGCAAATCTCTCAGGAGAACGTTCAAGGCGAACAGTTCCTTCGCTGGCTGATTCCGCATCTTCGATCCAAGATCGGCAATTCGACGTTCGCTCTCATAGCCATTTCCCAACTGATACACAAACCTCTTAAAATCCTCTGGCACTTTCGACTGAACTCTTACCTCGCCCATCTTCGATGCCAGCCTGTTAATGTAATCTTGGACCTGCACCACGACGTAAGGCGAAATGCGATGCGCGTCCTCACGAATCGGGGTGAACACCGGATCCATGCCGCCCCTACCCTTCTCTCCACCTAACAAGACCGCTACCAAACGCATCCGATTGATCAGCACGTCAGAATGCGATTGCCCAAAGGTCTCTACCAATCGCCTCCTCAGATAGTAGCTGCTATTCTCCCTCACCCCTCGTGACACGTAGGTCTGAACGAGATGATTGCAGTCGTCTATGTCATGCTGACGATAGGCAAGCTTCCGGTCTTTCTTTATCAAGTCATTCTGGACAATCAACGAACTGAGATCGGTATCCTCACAGCCACGCCCACTCAACTTGTAGAGACTCCTGACAGGCTCGATCGCGCGATCGGCATTCCTCTCATTCCCTCTTGGGACGGGAATCACCCGGCGCCTCACGACCGTATTTAAAGTTCGGCGCGGGCTGAGCTGCACTTGGACCACCTCCTCCTGATAATCTCGCATCAGATTCCTCGAGGGCCACTTCGCCCTTCGATCGCGAAGATGGTTAAAGACCACCACCGCAACTGCCACTAGAAACCAGATTCGGAAGATATATTTCATGACCCAACACACAGGTGCGCCGCCGCAGTACCCCTACCACGATCAACACAACCAGGTCCTCCAACCCCGCTGCCGACGAATTCCCAGGCAAATTTCGCGCCAAGAACGAACTAGCCAGACACCGCATCCGCCCCCACGCAAGCTCCCACGGCTATTCTTCCGTATACTGATACGTCGCAAAGAACATCTCTTCAAAGCTCTGATCACCCCAGCGAACCTTCTTGGTCGGATCCGGATTATGGGGATTCTGAGCTGAATTGTCCCAGGCATTGCAGACGATCACCTTACTGCCCTTGGCCAGTTGTAGAGGCTCTTCTAACACATACGTCCGCTGCCAGTTGAAGTTGTAGTTTGGCACCGATAAAAGGTCTCGCTCTTCTCCTTCTGGCGACTCCACGTGAAAACTCATTCGCTTGCCACGGTAGTGCATGTGAGGATTCATCGCATAGAGCATGATGTCCTTCTTCGTCTTGCGCTCATACGTGATTCCGTAGTCGTTCGCATGAGGAGGGATTTCGAATCGAGGATTAAGGATCACCTTCGTGAATACCTCTTTCTTCACCTCGCCCTTGGCCAGAAAAAATCCAATCTTCGTCTCATCGGTCTCTGCTTTGCCTGAGGTCGTATAATGGAGCTGGAACTTGAGCTGATAACCGCGGGGTAATTTCACGCCCATCCCATCTGGCGCCGGCCAAGCTGCCGTGCCGGGTGCGTAACCGGTAAAGAACTTCCCGTCACCCCGTTACTTGCTCCCCTTCCTCTTACCCGTGACCACAACATGATGAAGCACGTTCTCGTTGCCAGGATTCACTTCCATGCCACGAAGCCAGACATCCTCATCAAAAGGCGTCTCCAGTCTGACATAGCGATAGGGAAGGACGCCCTCCGCCGGCACTTTCTGAATCGGAAGATCAATGACAAGGTCTGGCGTGCCGAGTCTCCACTCCACAGATTTGGGTTTGTATCCCGCCAACGGGTCCTCACCGTCACCGCGAGGAGCGCCCGCATCGATCCAAGCAAGCAAAGTCGACTTCTCATCGGTGGTCAGTCCTTGATCTTCAGCAAATTTGCCAATGTGAGGATCAGCATGCCAAGGTGGCATTTGGCGAGTGACAATCACTTCCTCCATCATCTCAGACCAGCCTTTCACTTTCTTGTAACTCGACATGGGGAAAGGACCGATACCGCCCTTCGTGTGACAGGTCACGCAGCGCCGCTTGAGAATAGGTGCGATGTGCTCGGCATAGGAAAGCTCCGCTTGAGGGTTCTCTAGCGTGATCTTGCAACCAGGTGCTTCGGTCTGTGGCTTTGCAGGTGCCTCTCCCTCGAGAAACGCATCAAGCGCAGGAACCAGATAGTATTCAGAGGCTTCAGGCTTCTCTTTCTGATAATGAAGCCGGTCATCAATGCTCCCACGATAGACAATCTTCTGCGTCTTGGCATCGATGAGAATCGCTTCTGCCGTGCGCGTCAGCCCCAATTTGCGGGCCATCACCTGGGCATCATCGATCAGGATCGGGAAATCCATCTCATACGCCTTCGCCTCTTCTCGGATCTCCTCTCGAGTGTCCTGAAGGTTCGCATTTAGGAAGACCACCTCGATGCCGCGCTTTCCATAGTCCTCGCGGACACGCTTCAACTCCGGAATCCGCTTCTGCACGAGCGGGCACCCATTGCCCTGAACAAAGATGAGTATCCCCTTGGTCTTAGGAGTCTTACAAAGGTAGTCAAACTCGTGAAAGCGCCCCTCATGATCGAGCATCGCGAAGTTCGGAATCGTATCTGTGGTAGCGTGAAGGGGCGCCACGCCAAGGGCTAGGAGGAAAAAGAAACGTCGGAAAAGCATGGATGTCAAATATACGACGACGAAGACCACAGGGTCACCGAATTGTCGTCCGACAACATGTAACAAATTGTTTTCAGCGTAGGGCCGTTCCATCCGCCCCGGAAGCATCGGACACCCCCACCACAACCTCCACTGCCTGGGCAGCAGTAATCTCTACCAACGGCCCCCGGATCACTGACCAAGAGTCTGCGGCCGCCCCTCCTAGTGGGCCAGCACCACTTCGCCCTCGTCTTCAATCAGAAGGTGGCGCTCATCCAAAACATAGGCCCCACCCATGTAAGTGTAGAGCGCTGGCACCAACCGCCCGCGTTCTGAAATTCGGAGAGTTGCGAGACTAGCATAACCGTTCTCCATCGCATCACGTTTCACTTCTGGGCAACTTCTGGATGGGAACCGGCCAATGCAGTCCCAGCTCAGACCTTGCTGACGGAAGACATACACATCCCCACCATCAGCAGGGTTGGCGACCAGATTGAAATAGATCAGCAATTCACTCAAGCCGTCATCATCGAGATCCACCAGTTTCACGATGGATCGATCAATGACAGGATCAATCAGTGCGCGACGTTTCAGTCGATCATCCGTATCGACCGTCTCAAGTTCGCTTGCGAGCGTTTTCAACGCTGGTTGTTGTTGGATAATCATATCGAACAATCGGTAGATCATGCTCTCGCGCTGACACAGTAGGTCCTCTCCATGATCGATCGAAAGCTCTAGGGCCATGATCGTTGCTTTTCTCATACCTATAGAATACCTCAAAAAATCTCTACAACTTTCAGAAATCCATGAGTCATGAAGCACAATCTGAAAGGGACAACGACCACGGTATGGAACCGATTGACCAACCTGAAGTGTCATCCTCCGAGAGGTCACGGGACAAACACCTCAGGCCGGCAGCAATTCCAAGTATCACCAGTCCCGTTCCCAATTCTTCGCAGCATGAAAATCTTCCAGCCTAAGATTAACTCATTCCCAGCAGAACGAACGCCCTCATTCGCTGCCCAAGCGAAGCGAGACCTTAATCCAGAACTACCGAGAAAGCTTCAATTCCACAGCCTGCTCGTCAAGCCCCAAGGAAAGATCATCCTTCGTCCAAAGCTTCCCATCGGGACCTGCGGTCCGCACATCCATCAGCTGAGCCGAGAGCGGGTGGAAGTAGTAAGGCGTCCCCCACCTGTCTAGCAACACGCCGTCTTCATCGAGAGAAGAGTGATTCCTCGGAAAGAGAACCAGCTTCTTCGCATTACTCCCTAAAAGCTGGGCCATGATCTCTTGATTCTCGCTGCCAACAGGGTTGGCCTTGAAAACAAAGCGATAGAGTTCGAACAGTTGCTCAAGAGAACGGAGATCAATTTCAGCGCCCTCGGATTTCGCGTGCAGGGAGTTGGCAATGCCTATTGCATCACGCATGGCCACATGACCATCGGGTAGTTTCTCAAGGCGAGGATCCTGCGAACCGACCAAAGCTGGGTTTGTAACCTGATCAGGATCGCCAGTTGACTCCCCGTTCGACGCACCTCCAGAAGAGCGTTGCCAAGACACCACGCCCCCACCGACTGCTAGCAGGAGCACACCTATGACAATCCAGAACCGTTTCCCCATCCTATCTACGAAAGCAGGTCGAGAAACTCCAGACCGCTACCGCTAGCGAATGGACTATCAAAACGGCTAAGATTAGGAAGAATGGTGGCCATTTGATCACCCTGAGTCCCATTGCCCTCAACTCCAAACCATTTAGCAATGACAGCTGCATACTGATCGACAGCTGTCGTGGGGATCCAACGCCCGCGGCTCCCCGAAGGAACATCGTCGGCCCCGCCGACCGCCAGTTCAGGAAAGCCTCCATACATTTGCCCTCCCTGAACCGCACCGCCAAAGAGGAAAGCATGCGTTCCCCAGGCGTGGTCGGTTCCTGACGTGTTCGCATCGTTCCCATTCGGAGTCCACGTGCGGTTAAAGTCAGAGGACTCAAACACCGTGACGTCGTTGTAGCTGAAATCAGGATCTTCGACCGCCATCTCTTTGAGCGCCTGGTTGAAGGCTCCCACCGCCGTATCGACTTCTAACAGGAGGTCGGGCAAGTCTTGAACGATGTCCTGATGATTATCAAAACCACCAATGTCGCAGAAGAAGATCTGCCGCTTGTTACCCAGGCAAGCCCGCCCCGCAATGAGCTGGGCAACCATCTTGAGTTGGTTGCCCAAGTCGTGGTTGGCGTTGTAGGTATTCCAAATAGCGTCGTAGTCCACGTTGAGGTTCGCCGCCTCCATCGTCGCTGCGGTAATGATTGCCTCGTTCTCTCGCGCACGGCGTACCACCGTATTGTAGCCTTCTTCTAACAGATGATCATGAGTGAAATTCATAATCCGTTCAAAGGCCTCTAACCGACGCCCTGTCGAATTCGTTAAGTAATTTCCATTCGCATCGAGGGCGTTCGCATAGGGGTCAGGATTGTTCTGAAGCCCGTAGCCAGCTAGGCTAATGGCTCCACTCGTCGTGACTGCGTACTGCGGGACGCTCGCTCCAGGAGCGACCAGAAAGTCATTGTTCCCGGCCGCCGTGATCAGCATCGAGGTTTGCGAACCCTGGTTGTCACCATGCAACAGGTCTGCAATCCGGCCTCCCCAGCCTGACGTGAATGGCTTGTCAGAGATAGAGGACATCCACTCATTGACCTGGTCAGAGTGTGAGAAGAGCTGCAGTGGCAAGACGTTCGTCCCATAGTTCCCAGGATCCGTCGGATAGGCCAAGGTCCCGACGTTGGTGACAAAAGCCAAATCCCCATCGTTGAACATCGACGCCATGTTATTGCAGTTCGGATGCAATCCAAATTGCTGATCAGCCGCCGAAGGGACGTTCAATTTCGTATTCGTAATCTGCGCTTCAGGTA
>JAACDM010000393.1 GCA_009936795.1 Verrucomicrobiaceae bacterium
TCGACACGACGGTTGCCAGTGGTTTCTCCAAGAACTTGATCTTTCCCGGAGATAAAGCGATTGGGGGGCGTCGTGCGTGCTTTCTTAATAGACTGCGCCATGAAATGAATCCGGAAGCTATTCGAACGTGTGGTTAAGCGAGGGTGGAGATGAGCATAAGGGCGCTCTTTCGTATTGTCACCCGTGAGCCGATGCCGATCCCAGAAAGCCTCCATGGAGGCACGAGAACCCGTTTCGCCCTCAGGGACGAGTGGTATTTCACAGATCTGGCTGGCTGAGAGGAAGGTCCTTCCTTTGGCAAAGACCTCCTCGTCCCAGAGCCGAAGAGTCTCGTCGGCGTCCAAGTAGTGCCGGTGGCCTACGGATTCTCTTTGAGCTTTGTCAGGAATGGCCATGAGCTTCTCGGCTTTGAAAAGGGCATGCAAGGCAGTGGTCCGCTGAATGTGGTGGAACGGCTCTAGCACATGATTCATATTGACCTTGCCCTCGGTCTCAAACGGGCGACTGACAGGAAACGGTTCGACCGTAGGCATCCAGAAGAAGTCTAACAAGAGATGATCGTGGAGCCCGCTGGCTCCATAGTGTTCTTGCTGAGGCCGGAAGAGGAGCGTTTGCCACGGCACATTCGCTTGCACTCCAGTTGGCAAACTGCCGAACATGACGGGAGAAGGAAGCATCCGCTGAGGGGCAAAGTTCAACGGGTTCACCTTTGGCAAAGCCTTTCCATTGGGATTTGGCACATCGAAATAGGGATCGCCTAACTGATAGCCCCGGCTCTCGCCATCATCCGGCCGATTGATATAGGGGCCGTCTGGAGCCGGGCCCACGCCATTGTCGAAGTCGCCCGTAAGATGAGGACGACTAGGACCGCGATCACCCCCATCGAGCCTATCCTGGGCAAATCCTGAGCTGAACGCGAAGTCAGGAGCCGTTTGCCCTGCGGGTATCTCCAAGGAGGGAATGTAGCTTTGGCGTCCATGAGATGATCCAATGACGGGATTGCCATTCGGTTCAGTCAATTGATGTGCTAGTGCCTTTCGGCCCCAGTCGGGGTGAGCGACAAAGGCGCTGTCGTGGACGAACCGCTTTCCTGCAATCAATCGATGATCGCCGTGATTTGGAACGACACTCTGTAGCACATCCCCAGCGGCAAGCCACTGTTCCCCTTGCAAGGCACCTAACCAGCGCTTCTTAAGAGTCGCCGGAATGCTCGCTTCTGGCATGCGTGGCAGTCTCAGAACGTTATCTGAGATTGGCGGGGCCTTGATGACGACAGTCTGCACGAGGTCACCACTAGCTCTGTTGGAATCGGCACTCTCGGGTGTATCGTAAAACGACAGTGACAGTGTCTTTCCGTCAGCTTCTGTTCCTGAGAAAGTGAGGTGCTCCTGGATGCCGCTAACTACGATGGGTTCAAACTGAATGAGCTGTTCGCTGAACGCTCTCGCTCCCAAGCCACCGCCCCAGGCCTTCCAGTTATGTGGGAGGTCCAGGCCAGTCTTGGCAGTGCGCGAACGTCGATCTAGTTCTAGCGGCACATCACAGACGCTGATGTAAGGCAACTCGTTGGATTCGGTGTCGGCCATCTTCCCCGTGGGCACATGACCCACCGCGACACTCGCATAGGGACGATATTCACCCCAGCCATGGGAAGGCACGAAACCTTCCAGTATCAGACCGACCTCAAGCTCGCGATCTCCTGGTTCTATCAAATGTTTCCTGTTCTTTGCGGACGGCGTGCCACGGATCACGCCGCCCGAATCCACCTCTGCGCGGCAAACGAAGAGAAAGCCAACCTCGCTGGCAGTGAGCACCCGCCCGATGCCTTTTGGAGCTTTCAGATCCTGATCTTTCCCAGGCTTGGCTTCGATCAAGGGCGTCACTTGTCCAAAGCCCACATGCTCATTGCCTGCACAAACCACGCAGAACTGTGAGGCCTCGTCTAGAGAGCCATCGTTGAGGTTTGTAAGCCGCGCATAGTCCATCATGGATAGCAGGATGTTGTCACGGTCATCGTTAGGGCCACCTCCATACTTGCCAGCGAAGGTCCCTCCTTGAGCGAATCCGGGAACCGGACGATCCGTGAGGCGCTGGAGATAGCGAAAGATCTGCTCGTTCTCAAATGAGCCTGCGCGGTAGAATCGGAAATCTGCCTCACCATCCCAGGCTTGGCTGCGCGTGATGTAGTATTTCTGATCACCAATGTACGAGGCCAGCGCGGCTTTGTTGTCGTATAGTGACACTTTGTTAGCTTGTGACGTGATTTTACCTGTGGCAGGATCTAGACTGCTATGAATGGGCCAGATGGAGATACGTGGAGTGCCAAACAGGGTGGTTTCTGGAGCAGCGTTGCGATCGGTCAGTAGAAACTGGCTCCGTTGCAAACGCCGCGCGGCTTCGGGGTGACGTTGGAAGAAGGCATGAGGCTCTCGGCTTCTGCGGTCCCAGTAAAGCTCATGCGGCGAACGTAGACGAGTATAGTAGGGATCCTCAACGAGCGGTCTATCGTAGGCATGATGCGACGTCATGCCTTTGGGGACCTTAGTGCCGCCCGCCGAGGAAAGGGGAGAGTTTGCATTGGTAATCGGGGCGAGATCCCAAAGCTGCTCCGCATCCTCAAGAGTCATCGAAGTGAGACGCGATTGAGAATGCGTGGCGTGAAACCGATGCTGGGGCAAGAGCACGGAACTCAAGCTGACCATGGCGGGGTGGCCAGGAAAGCGCTGGAACTCGCCCCGCGCTGGTTGGAAAGATGCTAGGGCGCGCTCTTCTTTGGTATCGACTCGAGGCGTGTCCCAGAAGACACCTTCAGAGCCTGTGTTGACATTGATCTTGCTCGTCTCGTCATCCACCCAGAAGGCGAATCGCCCAACTATGGGATTCTCTGGAGTGGCCTTGGCTCCGTCGGTCGCGGGAATGAACGTGTTCGTTTCGTCCAAGTGACCTAGGGTGCCATCGGTCAAGGTGTAGAGCCAGCGCACTGGCATGGGCAAAAGGTTCGAGCCGCTGCTCGTCAGATTGGATTCCGTGATGGCAAAGCCCTCGGCATCGGATCGTGGGTCAGCGATAGGGTAAACGAGGTCATCGTCGCGGAAACTCGGTTGATTGAGGTCGACAAACTCGGCCAAACGCACGTGCCAATCAGTAGGGAGATCGTTGGCTGTCTTCTCTTCTTTTCCGGTCACCATGTTGGCGGCGGTGTAGAGTTTGAAGAGCTTATCCAGCTCTCCTGCTGCCGTGTAAGTCCGGATGGCTCCTGGCTGACTCGTCCAAGGTTTGGGGGTGCCATCTTTCTCTTCTTGGGACGCGCCCTGACGGATTTGCGACACGGCAAGATTGACTGCGAAATCTCCTAGCTGGCGGGTTCGGACACTATCCGCGTAGGCTGAGGTGGAACGCCGATGCGTCGAACTCACACTCAGCACCCCGATCGCGGCCACGGCAAGCAGCGCCAGCATGAGCAGCGTCACGACAATGGCCAAGCCACGTTCCCGGTCACTCAACCTAGCTTTCATGCCGTTAGGCTGACATGAAGCCGGTGATAGGTGGCGTGCTCGCCCATAGGGCATTGATAGACCATTTCGCGCAGACCGTTGAGCGCGAGATTGCTAGAGACTAGGGTAAAGGCATCTCCATTCTCCCAAGTGATGAGATCATCAGAAGTTTGGATCACGACCACAAGGTCAGATTCTTCATCAAGGGCGGCTTGCCTATAGTAACTGAGCTCTAACATCTCCCCAACCTGAATCACATAAGGAACGGCCAAGTCCGCATCCTTGTTGTAGGGGTCTGCACCGAAGGCATACTCCACGAGATTGGTTAGGCCATCGTCGTCGAAGTCCGCGTCGAGACCACTGATCTCCTCACTCAGATTATCAGCTTCTTGGCCTGTGTGAGAACTGAAGTTCAGAAAGGTCGTGTTTCGCCAGTCGTCATAGAGAAGGGGCGCAAAGACCGCCGTGACCGCTTCATCCTGCTTTGCGAAGGTCACGGTGATCGCCTCGCTTTCGGTCACACCTTCCTGGTAGACCCAGCCCACATGTTCGAATCCAGGTTCAGGTTCGGCCAACAAATCGAAAGAGGCACCTGAACGATGGAAACGCTGCTCCTCGTCGTCCGGGAGGTCTTTGATGATGGCGCCAATGGGCCCCTCACGCACACGCGGGAGATTCGAGCCTAACAAGAGGTAACCCAGCTCTTGAACAAAGGGGTGCGCCTGAACGGTATCAAGCTGGGCCTCCCAGATTGGCATCGACCCACCTGACGACGCGAATTTCAGAATGAACTGAGTGACCGCCAAACCCGTGAGATCCCATTGAAGCGCCGCGATCAAGCGCTCTGAGAACTGACCGGTAGCAGGATCATCCAATGCTTTGAAGTCAGCCTCCAAACTGGCGGTTTTTCCATCAGGGAGTTCATACTCCAATCGGATATCATCAAGATCGAGACGGCGCCCCCCAGTCATCGTTTGAAAGATGACATTGGTGAATGGTTCATCCTCGGCGGGAATCAGCTCCACTTCGAAAGCCGTCGGTGCCCGAAAGTCATAGATAGCACCAGACGAGGTGATGAAGGCGTTGGGACTCCCTGTTTGTTTGAAACTCAAGCCCTCTGCGAGGCTGCCGACATTGCCTTCGGTATCCGTGCCGCTGAGCAGCCCAGGTGCGTTGTTAAAATCGTAGTTCGTCCCATCCGAACCCGAGGAGAAGAGATCCCAATAGGCGAAGTATGTCTCTCCTTGGGTACGAATGGCAGGAATGACGAACTCTCCCGCAATCTGGGCATGTGAGGGTAGCGTACCTGCGATAAGGAGGAGCGTGATGGACACGAAATTCCGCAATGAGTACTGAGGCATGGACTGATCGTAGACCGCATGCGCGTGGGCATTGTCGCTGCCTTGTCATTCTTTGATGGCCGCTTGCGCTCTCTGTGGACAACTGCTCCGCAATGGCATGGCACCGCTAGGCAATGACAAGGGGCCGTTAGCGGGCCGGGCATTCTAGATAAGTGTACGACCACCATGGCACACATCGACACCTACTACCGAATCAATGCGAAAGCGCCTCTATCAGATGCCCTTCTTGAGCGTATTGCCCGAGTTCGGGAGCTTTCACGTGCTGCCAAGACTCATAAAGAGAAGAAGAAATTAGCATTGAAGTTAGGTGTGCGTTCAAAAACGCAAGGAGCCGTCAATCAAACGCAAGCGAACGTTAGCAGCACGTTGCGTCCGTGCTTGGATGAATGAATCATGACAACTTCATCTATCCCTATTAAATCACTGCTAGCCTTTGGAAGTGTCCTTGGCCTTGCTGCGATGACCTCCTTTGCAGCGACCACGTTCGTTCCTTTACATGGCTTCGATTCCGATGTTCGAGGAGGCTCAGCGGAGTGGGATCTATTCACCGCACCCTCCGGTTCCCAAGGTGCAGCGCCTGTCAGCGCCGGGCTGAACACGCCCACATCGACGGACTTGAACATCAACGTCCTCGTCCCAATTCAATCGCCAGGTGGCATCATCGGTGGGGGTGATTCTTACTATTCTCATAGTGGTGCCTACAGCTTCGAAGTTGCGGCCGCGTTCTCTGTCGGCATCGACTTTGCGCGAGTCAGTTACGCGCTGGTGGGCTCTCAAGGTGCACCAGATCCCTTTCCAATCGCACCCGATATCGCGGCGGCAACGTCATTGGGTTCAGGCAGTTACGCTGACGGGACCAATACCATCTTCTACACTGACTTCGAACTTGGCAGCACCGCGACGGACATCACAGCGACGTTCGGCGATGCGCCTGCGCCGTTCTCAAGCTTCCGCTCAATCAATGGTGTTCGGATCGAAGGATTATCAGCGGCGCCTATTCCTGAGCCGAGCTCAACAGTGTTGCTCTTGTTAGGAGTCGGGTTCTTCGTGCGACGTCGCCGCTAGTTCTTGCCGTTAGAACTAGAGCAAACTACGTTGATCCGAAAGCGCAAGGCACCGGCAAAGATCCGCAAAGTAACGGCAGCCAAGGCCGCTTCTTCGGTGAATTATCTTATAGTTATGAAACCACATTCTGTTCTTATCGTAAGCCTTCTTGGTCTGTTCTCACTTGTTGCCGATCCAAAGCCCTCGGAGGTATCCCCGCCGACAGACGAGGTTGTAAAGGTGTCCGATGTTAATGAACTAGAAGTGACGACGACCGAGCCCGACCCATGTGCTTCGCCCGTCGCCACGGCGATGGCAGAGATGGAGAAGACATCTCGTGAACTCTTGTTGGCAACGAAAGCGCCGCTTCAAGATCGGCAGGCCATTCTTGCCATGGCGGGCGAGTATGAGGTGACGTTCGATTTCCAAGAGACCATCGCTCTCACATCAACCTATGAACTCAAGAAGCCTTACAGCGCGGATGCGAAGGAGCTGGTGGAAGTGATCGTGGACGACGGCAACAGGATCATTCTTCAGCACCTCTTATGCATGAATGACGGGGAGACCGTGATCAAGCACTGGAAACAGGAGTGGCGTTATGAGGACCCCACACTTTACGAATACGTCGATGTGCAAACATGGAAGCTCCGTGAACTCTCAGAAGACGAGCGTCGCGGGACCTGGACGCAGAAGGTGGCTCAAGTTGACGATAGCCCACGCTACGAAAGCTATGGACGATGGGCCAATCATCGTAATGTCTCGTCCTGGGAGTCAGACTTGACACAACGTCCGCTGCCGCGTCGCGAGTACACCAAACGCAAAGACTACACAGTCATGATGGCGCGCAATCGACACACCATCACCCCGAATGCGTGGACTCATGAGCAAGACAACTTCAAGCAGATCTCCCACGATGAAGGAAGCCCTGTGCTCTGTCGTGAAGTCGGGTTCAACGCCTACATTCGCACTGACGAGCACAACTTCGAAACGGCGCGCAGCTATTGGAGCGAAACGAAAGCCTTCTGGTCAGCCGTTTCCGACACTTGGGACCAGCATCTCGATGCCCACGACGGCTTTGTTCTCAAGAAGACCGTCGAAACGCGGCCTGCTTACAAACATCTCTTCTACATGGCTAAGAAATCTCGTGAGGAAGGTGGCAAACACTTGCAAGAACAACTCGCGAAAGCAGACGCTATCATTGGCCGCTTTTTCGAGGCCTCCGGAAGTTGATGGGCTGCCGCTAAAGCTCCTTGGTTAAGCTTGTGTTGATAGGCGTGATGGCAAACGTGGGACCGTTAGGCCTTTGCTCATCTTCATAGTTGAACTCTCAACATTGGCTTTCCAGCCGCTACCGGTGCGCGTCACACTGGTAGCGGCTTCTCTATTTCTAAATATAACGGATAGCGCAAGGCAGCGCGAGCAATAGACAAGACACCGTTAGCAGACATCGATTCGCCATCGAAGGTCGGGTATGAATCAATATCTAGGGATGGCTATCATTGGCTTGCTAACACTGCAATCGGCGCACGCCACCATCACCCTAACGGTCAGTCGTGATGAGATGTCTTCAGGCTTTCTATTCGAGGCTCCATCATTGCGAGGAGGGCAAGAGGCGTCTAGTAGGAACGTGAACGAGGTGTCCGCACCCTTGCCGTTCGGCGTGCGGGGCGACCGCACCTATCTTTCTTTCCCTACGTTCACACCAACGTCATTCACTGGTACCATTGCCAAGGCAACCCTACGTTTAGAGACGCTTGAACGGGGTTTCGGGCTCGTCTCGCCATCAGAGGAGGAGCCGTTTCAGGTTAGCATCCATGCTTTCTCGCAAAGTCCGAACGAGATTGACGCCATGGTGACTGAGGGCGAGCAATCCCTTGGCTACTTCGAGGAGAACTATTATGGCGACGTGATTGACGCCATGGTGACTGAGGGCGAGCAATCCCTTGGCTACTTCGAGGAGAACTATTATGGCGACGTGATTGACACCCAAGAACTCACGGGCTTCGGAATCGTGGAGTGGGATCTGACGTCCGTGGTGAATGCTTGGATCAGTGGAGCGAACGCTGTCTTTGCGTTGGCCATCACTGGAAGTGATTCCGTGAGTGCAGATCATGCCATAGGCATCTACAACAGCACGTGGGCGCTGCTCGATGGGCAACAAGTCCCAGAGATTGTGATCGAAGAAGAAGCGGAGCTTTCTTCCTATGCGCAATGGAAGCAAGCGACGCTGGGTGCCGTCGATGGGGAGGATCCAGATGCGGATGGGCGCAGTAACCTGTTAGAGTATGCGTTGGGCAGCGACCCTCTGCAGGTCGATCCTGATCTCATGGTCGCTTACAAGTACGGGGCTTGGCATCTCTCTGAGGCACTGGACGCCTCGCCACCCAATGACGTGATTGTTAGCATTCAGTATTCGCTGACTCTGAGTGGCGACGATTGGCAGATCCTAGCAAGCCGCCAGGCAGGCAGAGCTTGGGAACATGGCGACGTTGACGATCGCCTGCAGGCGAGGATGAGCAGCCATCGCGCAGGCTTTGCCCGCGTCGTCGTCGATTTCTTGAATCTGTAGTATCGAGGCCATGTCTCTCATCAATCACGTACTGCACACGGACAACGCCGAAAGTCATGCTCGCCACGTCGTAGACGGGCTGCGAGCAGCGGGGCATCGAGCTGGCTTCGTGTGCTGTGATCGGCTCACGATCAATGCGCTCAGAGGCATGGCCTCTGTCATCATGATCGTCGGCCCTTCGGAGAAGAGCCCCTTCATGGAAGCGCTGTTTAGCGCCTCCAACCTGCAACTGCGCTCGACTCTGGTTACCGTGCGAACGCTGGATGAACATTTCAGTGCGACAGCGCAACGTCTTGTGAATCATTTCCAACGGCATGGAGGGCAACTGCTAGCCTCGGCGGAATCAGCTACCCTACCATTCGAGGACTGGATCGAAGTGCTTGCTGGCAACTTACCTCGTCCAAGGCGCCCTTTGATGCCATTGGCCTATTGATCGTCAAGGTCGAAAGCGGCGTGTGGGCTATTCCGCGTTATGGATGGTGAATCAACACACTTCAAGCGAGCCGCAGGACCTCTTTTAGTTGCCGGATCTTTGTTAGTCTTGGCCCCTCTCATGGTCCACCAACCGTCTGCGACAGGCCAATCA
>JAACDM010000048.1 GCA_009936795.1 Verrucomicrobiaceae bacterium
AGGAAGCCTTTGTGTTGAGTGATCGATGGCCCACTACGCGAGCGCAGCAGGCCGTCGAGGTGGCTTTCCAAGAGATTGGGATCGATCAGATTGACGCGACCGCGCTGGCGACGTCATTGAATACCACGGTTCGGTTAGGCGCGGAAGAGGGGGAAACCAAGGCCATTCGCGTTTGGGGTGATTTGTTTTCTCCCAACTACAACTTGATGCAATCGTCTGCCTTTCCCCTGTTCATCGCCAAAGCCGTGCGTTGGCTGGCCGATGAGCCAGAACTTACTCCCTATGTCGCTGTGGGAGAATCGAATGAGAGCCTAACCATTGCTGGCGCAAGCTTTGCGCCACCACGTGTTGGACATTACGACGCGGCAGGTGGCTCGAAAGTGATCGCTTCGCTCGTGCCTCCATTGGGTGGGCCTTCAAAAATGAAAGGAGTCGACTTCGTTCTTAAGACGACGTCGTCTGATTCTGATCAGCCCTGGATCACCTGGCTGTTGCTGCTAGTGCTGGTGTTGCTGTTTTTAGAGTGGGTCTTTTTCCAGAAAGGATGGATGCCATGAACGTGATCCTACTACAGCCCCTCTTTCTCACGCTGTTGCCTTTGGCTGCCACCCCGTGGCTGTTTCGTGGTCGACGCCGAGGCAGCTGGCATCCTTGGATCCGTGCCGCTATATTGATTCTGCTCATTGTCGCTCTCGCTAAGCCTGCCATTTTAACGAAAGTGACCCACGGGACGCATGTGGTTATCAATGATGGAGAATCTGAGGATGTCGCTGCCTTGCTAGAAAGCCACTCGAAGTCGAAGGATGAAATGGTTTCCCTCGCGCTGGCTGAAGAGGAGTCCCTAGGGCGGGCGCTTGGCCGTGCAGCTTTGGCGATTCCTGAGGGGGATCGGGGTTCGGTGACCTTGGTCTCAGTTGGTTCGTCCACTCGCAAGGATTGGGGAAACGCGGTGCATCAACTCGCGGAGCGCGGCATTCCGATCCACACGGTTGTGCGGGCATCTACTGACAATGACCTCTATCCCTTCGCCGTGACTACCCCGTCACCCTTGAAGGTTGGCGAAACGGGTAGAGTGATGGTGGATCTCGCTGGAAATGGAGACGATGTTCGTGTCGAGTTGGTGGACACCAACTCAGGTGCGGTGCTGGCGGAACAGAACGCGATCGAGTTGAGGGGGAGCCAACGGGTGACGTTGGAGTTTGAACCGGGGGTAACGAATTTCTTGCCGGTGGAGGTGCGCGTGTCTGGAACGAGAGATCTGGATCCAAAGAACAACACGTTTGCTACCACCTTGGCTGTGCAAGCGCCCTGGGAAGTATTGTATGTGGGGGGGCGTTTGCAGGAGGGTGCCTCGCAGTTAGGCCAGCTTGTGGGTCCTAGCATTAGAATCCAACGAATCGACCCAACGACAAGCTCGACTGAGGTGCTAGAGGGTACCGATTTGCTGATTCTCGATGATGCTCCTGCTAGATTGATTTCCGATAAATGGCAGGAGGCCATTTCTCATGCGGTCGTGCAGCAGGGGATGGGCATGATGATGATGGGAGGCAATGCGTCCTTTGGCCCTGGTGGTTATCACAGGACGACACTGGCAGATTTGTTGCCCAATGATTTTGTCCAGAAAGAAGAGAAACGGGATCCTAGCACAACGCTTGCGATTATCATAGATACTTCTGGGTCCATGGGCGGCGAACGAGTGCAGCTTGCTAAGGAAGTGGCTCGGCTTGCCGTGAGACGACTTTTGCCTCACGACAAGGTTGGCATTGTCGAATTCTATGGGACCAAGCAATGGGCCGCTCCGATCCAGTCGGCGGCCAATGCGATCGACATTCAACGTGCGCTGAATCGCTTGGATGCCGGTGGTGGCACGGTGATTCTGCCTGCCATTGAAGAAGCCTACTATGCGATGCAGAATGTGCAGACGCGCTACAAGCACGTGTTGATTCTCACGGATGGCGGCGTGGAGGCGGGAGCCTTCGAGCCGCTTCTCCGTAAGATGGCTGGCAAGGGTATGAACGTTTCTACAGTGTTAGTCGGTGGCGATACGCACAGTGAATTTCTCGTCACCATTGCGAACTGGGGCAAAGGCCATTTCTACAGCGCCTCCAATCGCTTCAGCATTCCAGAGATCCTACTCAAACAGCCGTCGACTTCGAAGATCCCTTCCTATCGGCCAGGCGAACACACCGTGAGTGCGCGTGGTGGCCGCGGCTGGTGGGGGAATGTGGATCAAAACGCGGTGCCTATCTTGCACGGCTATGTGGAAACGCGCTCGAAAGAGGGAGCGGAAGTTCTATTGGAAACTAGCACGACGAAGCATCCCATTCTCAGCACTTGGCGCTATGGCCTCGGGCGCGTGACCACCCTAACGACAGAACCAACCGGTCAAGGAACCGTTCCCTGGCAAGCTTGGGAAGGTTATGGTCCTTGGTTAGCGCGTATCCTGGCAAAGACCGCAAAAGAGCAGGGTCAAGTATTTGATTTTGAGATAGATCGGCAGGGATACCATGTCTTTGTGCGGGCCACGCGATTGGGTGAGAGCGCGGTGATGCCAGAGCTTCACTATGCGAATGATTGGAGAGATCGGATCCCTATGCGGCGTCGCTCGCCGGGAGTCTTCACCGCCAAGCTAACCGTTAGTCCCAGCGAGGAAGTGCGCCTGTTTGGATCCGTGGGGCCTACTTGGGCAGGCAATCCTCAACGACTCGTTTCTCCGGCGCGAGCTGACGTTTCTGCTTCCAATCAGAAGGATCCCAACAAGGCACTTCAGATGGAAGCGCTCGCTGGATTGACGGGTGGCCAGTCCATGACCCTTAGCGAACTGCCAGGATGGACACCCACCTTGGGTGGCGGTACCGAATCTCTCGCGGTGATCAAACTTTGGCTGTGGTGCTTGGCATTGGCTTTGCTGTTTTACCTGATTGATATTCTCTACCGGCGCCTCCCGGCGCGAGATCCACGATGAAACTGTTTCTTCCTGCTTTCCTGATCCTATGGACGTGGCTGCCCTTGAGCGACGCGGCGTTGCCTGTGGAGATCACTCAGACAATCGAGCGCTGGATGGCGGCGGCCGATCCGGTGGCTGAAGATGATTGGCCCGTTTACCAACGTGCGCTGCTTTCGTTGGAAGAATTAGAGCCCGTGCTAAAGGAACTTCGTTCCATGCAAACATTGAATGCCCTTTGGTTGTTGGCGAAACTCCAGTGGCGATACGGCGAGATGGATGATGCTCTGAAGACGTTTGAGAAATTAGCAGAGAGCACCGATCATCCCACGGCGCTTTATCGAGTTGCCCAGCTGAGAGATTCGAATGGAGATTCCAAAGAGGCGATGGAAGCTTACCAGAAGGTGTTGGAGCGTGAGGATGCGGCAAGCTTTCATGCTCAAGTGCGTTTGCGGTTGGCCATTCTGAAATCGACGGGAGCGAAAGTAGAAGGTGAATTGGACGACCTGAAGAAGTTTGCGGAAGGCAAGGATGCGAGTGTTCGCAATCGCGCTGCCGTTGTGCTAGCGTTGGCGGCGAAGCCTAAGGATGCGATCAAGCTTTACGAAGTAAACGCGGAGCAGCCGAATGACCGGTTCAAACAAGAAGTTCGCATGGCGGAATGGTCGATGGCGGC
>JAACDM010000394.1 GCA_009936795.1 Verrucomicrobiaceae bacterium
AACTTACTGATCCCGATCTCTTATCGAACGGACTCATTCAACCGCATCACTTGATCTATGACATGGTCTACAAGCCTGCCCGGACCAGGTTCATCGCTTCGGCCGAAGCCGCCGGAGCCCGCGCGACGAACGGTCTATCGATGCTCCTTCACCAAGGTGTTATTTCCTTCGAGACCTGGTTTAATCGCCCTGCTCCTATCGACGTCATGCGAGAGGCTTTACAAAAAGCAGCAGCCGAGGCTAGCTGACCAATCAAGGACGGGTGCTTGTTAGGCCCCGAGCTGAGCCAATAGCTCACGGAAACGAACAACCACACGCTCCTTGCCTAACACCACCAAAATGATGAAAAGATCGGGACCGCCAGCTTGCCCACTCGCGGCAACACGCGCGGGAAACATTAGCTTGCCTTTCTTCTGCTCAAGACTTGCCGCAGCCGAATCAATCGCGGCATCGATAGCCGCCTCATCCCAACTGGCCGTGGCTTCGAGAGCCTGGAGGAGAGCTTCAAGCTTTGCGTTGCTTTGGTCATCTTTGGCCAACTTCTTCAGCGCGTTGCTGTCTAAGTCACAATGATCCCCTTGTAAGAAGGCAATCTTCTGTGGCAACTCAGAAACGATACTTACCTTTGTTTGCATCAATGGAAGGATCTTACGAAGCGTCTCTTCCGGGACATCCATCCCACTAGTCTGCACCGCAGCCACCGCATGCTCCCAGTAGGCATTCTCATCCAAGCCCATGAGCCGTTGCCCATTGAACCAGTTCAGTTTAATCAGGTCAAAGGAGGCATTGCTCTTGTTGATCCCAGGGAAGTCAAAGCGTTCGATGATCTCGGACAGCGCCAATAGTTCACGGTCGTCCTTAGGAGACCAGCCTAGCAGTGCCAGATAGTTCACTACTGCGTCTGGCAAATACGCCTTCTCTGCATAGTCACTCACAGAAGCTCCCAAATCACGCTTGCTCATCTTCGAACCATCCGGATTCAAAATCAGAGGAATGTGTGCGTAGGTTGGTGGCGTTTGACCGAGAGCTTCGAAAAGCTCGATATGCTTTGGTGTGTTTGAAAGGTGATCCTCTCCACGAATGACATGGGTGATGCCCATCTCTAGATCGTCGATCACATTGACGAAGTGAAAGATGTAGGAGCCATCCGGTCGACGGATCGTCATATCAGGTTCATCGCGGGTGAACTCGACCCGCCCGCAGACCTGATCATCAACCAACACCGGCTTGCCAGGCGATTTAAAACGGACAGCACCATTCTCCTCCGTATAGACAAGATCTTTGCTCTGAAGCACCTCCAAATGTTTGTCGTAGAATGATTGGCGTTGGCTCTGGAAATACGGGCCGTGATCGCCGCCGATCTCAGGGCCTTCGTCCCATTCCAGTCCGAGCCATTGCATTCCTTGGAGAATCACTTCGATGCCGTCGTCGATATTGCGATTCCGATCCGTGTCCTCGATACGTAAAACAAAGGCCCCCCCGCAGTGTCTAGCATATAGCCAATTGAAGAGCGCCGTACGCGCACCGCCAACGTGCAAGTAGCCGGTGGGCGAAGGGGCGAAGCGTGTGCGAACGGTCGATGAACTCATGGTAGGCGAAGGTGCCTCTTTGTCCCCAGCCTGCAACCTCTGCTTGCGTCCTGCTCGACTGCCTGGATGCTTCAACTCATATGAAGGAGGTCAAGGATTCGCCCCGCGCCCATGTGCGGATTGGCTACGATGGACGTCTTCACAAAACCTACCGCGGTCGGATGGCTGAAGAACGTTACCACACGGAGAAGACCATCTTGCGCTTCCTTGAGCGCCGTGGCTGCGATGTCGTTCCTCGCATGCTGGACTGCGACGACGATCAATTACTCCTTGTCATGTCGAATTGTGGGCAACCCGTGGATACCATGACTCAGCCGAAGATGGACGCTCTCTTTGACGAGTTGGAAGGCTTCGGTGTACGACATGCCGACCAGGCGACTCGCAACGTGACCTATGATGCTCGGCGAGGCCGCCTTTGTGTGATCGATTTCGAGTTTGCCGATCTGGTAGACAAGCATCCGACTCGACCAGCCTGGACCATCTTGCGCTGGGCAGGCAAAGTCGATAAAGGTCGTTTCCGGAAGCAGAATGACGACACACTTGCCGTTTTCACGATTGACCAAGAAGGCTTCCGGCAACTTGCCGAAGAAGGTGAAGCCAATATCGAGGATGGCGATTTGGTCTTCGTCGTCTGCGACGGCATGGGCGGAGCCGCCGCCGGAGATCTGGCCAGTGAAATGATCGTGGGTCGCTTGCGGGAGAAGATACCCCGCACCTACGAACAAGCCGCTAACCATCTTTATCCAGATCGGCTAGGCGTGCTAAAGGAGTGTCTGGAAGACACGCATGAAGCTGTGAACCGTCTGGCCGAGAAGAAGCCTCACTTGGCGGGCATGGGAGCCACCGTGACACTTTGCTGGTTCACTCCAGAGAATGTCTACTACGGTCACGTGGGGGACACCCGACTCTATCGTTTGCGCCAGGGTGAGACAGAACAAATCACAGAAGATCATTCGCGTCCTTGGCAGCTCATGAAACGCGGTCAAATAAACGAACGGGAGTATCGCGCGCACCCGCAGAAGAATATCATTCAACAAGCCATCGGTGCGGGTAGACAAATAGTGGACCCCATGATAGGAGCTCTTGCCTTAAGAAAAGATGACTGGTTCTTACTCTGCTCTGATGGACTCATTGGCGGCCTCTGGGAGAAACACGTGAAGGGAATTCTCGGCCAAGCATCTAGTCCCTCTGCGATCACTGACGAATTACTCACGAAATCCCTTGAAGACGATGGCCGCGACAATATCAGCCTGGTTACTGTGGAAGTCAGTTAAGGTTTCTGAGCAAGTATCTCGCTAGTTCGAGCGCGCCACAAATCACAAGAAGCGAACCAGAGAAAGGCGTCCATCTACTCTGTGAGCCTGGCCATTCAAAGAATTCATGTTTGGCCCTAACAGAAAAGTCGCGCCCTCGTAAGATGAAAAAAGGCGCAGGGATCATAAGATCTCTGCGCCTAGTGAGAGGTAGGGAATAGACGCCCTACCCTTTGGGGAGAATCACTGCATCAATCACGTGAATGACGCCATTTGAGGTTGCCACATCGGTCTTCACAACATTGGCAGAATCGATCATAACCTTACCATCCTTTACGGAAATAGTCGCCTTCTTGCCGAGCACGGTATCCACTTCGCCAGCCTTGACGTCTTTGGCCATCACCTTCGCTGCCACGACGTGATACTTAAGGATGCTCGCCAGCTTGTCCTTGTTTTCTGGCTTCAATAGTGTTTCAACTGTTCCCTTCGGAAGCTTCGCGAAAGCTTCGTTAGTTGGAGCAAAGACCGTGAATGGTCCCTTGCCTTTGAGAGTGTCTACGAGGCCTGCAGCCTTTACCGCAGCAACGAGGGTCGAGAAGTCTTCAAGACCCGCAGCAGTATCGACAATATCTTTTTTACCACCTTTGTGGTGGTCCGCCATGGCCAGTCCTGCGAAGGTGAAGAGTGCTGCAATGAGTGTAAGAAAAGAAGTTTTCATGTATTTGATTTTTAAAGATTTTGTAAGTTAAATTTTAGTTAGACTAGAAACATGGGCCCATGCTGCTTGTCATATCTGGAAACGCAGGACCAGCCTTCGTGGATTCAAAAAAGTGCCTTTCTTCTGAAGATTTATTTCATCACTTTGGGGTGTCCGACTTCCCGTTAAAAACGTAGGGCGGGCTCTCATAGCATGCCTTCTTCAGGCCCACATATTGCAATCATGGGAGCCGGCTGCTCAGGCTTGGCCGCAGTCTGGGCCCTTAGACAAACGTCTGCCCAGGTAATTATCTTCGAGCAGAGACGTAGATTCCCAGAAAGAACGGCCACCGGAAGTGCTAGAGATTGCCACATCGCTATCGGCATCAGCGACTTTCAAACCGAAACCGCGGGCGTCTCTAATCTGAGTCACCGACAGATACCAATCGATGATCTTAACAGTATAGGTAAACATGATTCGCTCTTTAGTCAGATTGGAGAAGTCGCGCCAAGCAACGCTCTCCTAGATTCCGAGCCCAAGCTCAATTACCGCCTTGGAATCAAGAGGAAGGGGCTGCTTGGGAGACACTAGGTCTCCTCTTCGCCAGGAACGCCCTCGCCGACAAAAACTGCGTCTAACTTGCCGTCCAATCGGGACTCGATGTAGGGGCACGAATGGCCTAGCTTCCCCCTATGAGTAGCGCACCCAGCATTGAGACCCATGAGGAAGTCATGTTCTTCGATACGGATCTTGGAGGGGTCGTGCACAACATTGCTTATCTTCGATTTATCGAAACGGCTCGTACCCGCTTAGCTGCTCAGTTAGGCATGGAACTGAAAGAGATGGCGGCGACCCAACTCTACCCTGTCGTCACGCGCACAGAGATCGACTATCGCAAACCCGCCACTCTCGGAGATCATCTCGTCTTCCAAGGCGAGCTCGAGAAGTTCAATCGCAGCCGTTTTTGGTGTCAATTTGAGATACGACTCCGTGATGACATAGACAAGCTCCTCGTCATCTCTCGCCAGTGCCTTGCCCTCGTCCAGATGCCCAAAGGCAGGCCCATGGCATTACCGAAGTCTTGGCAAAAGGACTTTCCCCTGTGCTACAGGCCTTCTTCCTAGCGATAGCATTGGCCTCTTACAGGATTCTCGGCTACCCTAGTGAATGCGCATTCTCAAGCGATACCCTGATCTGGCGAGCGTCTCCATTGCGAAATCTATCCTGGAGGGCGAAGGCATGGAGCCCTTCATCGCTGATGAGAATCTCGCCAGTTCGGATCTTCCCGCCATCTTCGCCACGGGTGGCATTCGGCTCATGATTCCAGATGAAGATTACGAACGCGCCTGCGCGGTCTTGAGAGATTCCGAAGCCAATGCGGCCTTGCCCGATGACTTTGACCCAACGGATCAGGATTCGAAGACAGAATCGCCATTGAGCTGACTACCATTCACGGCTAGAGGTTCGGGCTTATGGCAAACGCACGCCTCATGGCCTTCCATCTCCTAACCAAATGGGATCATTCGCAGCGTCACGCGCAGGATCTCATCGGGGAGGCCTTCGATGCTCGCAGAGCACTCGCTCCGAAAGACAAAGCCTTGGCCCAACACCTCGTCTTCGGGGTGCTCAGACATCGCCGCCTGCTAGATGAATGGATCGGCCGGTTACGAAAAGGCAAGAAGCTGGATGATGAGGTCCGACTGATCCTCCAGCTCGGTCTCTTCCAACTCTTTTACACGCGCATCCCCGACCACGCAGCCGTGAATGAAACCCTGCGCCTGGCCTCGTCCAAGACCCGCGGTCTGGCCAACGCCGTGCTCCGTCGAGCCACTCGCGAACGCGCTGTCTTGGAGACGATGGCGAAAGAAGCGCCCCTTGCGATGCGCCATTCACTTCCAGACTTTCTCGTTGAAAAATGGTTAAGCCAGTTTGGCAAGAATGATACGGAAGCTCTTTGTCAGTGGTGTCAAGAGCCCGCCCCGATCTACTTCCGCCGAAACGATCTTCGCCCTGGCTCAGCTGAACTCTGTCAGGAGCACGGCCTTAAGAAGGCAGATGTGGGTGAGCGTGATGACTTCTACCACGTTGAAGATATTCCTCAATTGCTACTCGATGCCGGCGTTGGCTACATTCAAGATCCTGCCACGGTCCTTGCGTGCGATTTGTTAGGGGTGAAATCGGGGCATCGCGTGCTCGATGCCTTTGCCGCTCCCGGCGGCAAGACAGCTTACCTTACCCAGCTGATGGGCAATGAAGGTACCCTGATCGCCACAGACTCCCTGGACAAACGACTCGACCGGTTGCAGGAGAACCTTCAGCGTCTCGGGGTGAGACGCCCTATGGTTCGCAAAGCGGAATGGACAGAGCCTCAGCCGGACCTAGAACTCTTTGATAGAATCCTTCTCGATGTCCCGTGTAGCAACACCGGAGTGCTTCGCCGCCGCGTCGATCTCCGTTGGCGTCTCGAACCCAAGGTCTTCGCAGAAATGGCAGCCCTTCAGTTCAAACTAGCAACCAACGTACTCAAACAACTACGCCCAGGTGGCCGAGCCGTCTACAGCACTTGTAGCATCGAACCTGAAGAGAATGAAAACCTCATCGATTGCCTGTTAGAGAAAGACCCGACCCTGGAACGTCGGGACGTCGTCCGTTCAACACCTCAAACAGACGGCTACGACGGCGCCTTCGCTACGCTGTTAGTCAAGCAAACTTGACTCCGATCACCTAACTTCAGCCGAGACAGCAATACTTTGGTGAACATTAGTTTCTTAAACGGTATCACGAGTCCTCCTTCATAGGTAAATTTGCTTTCTAACCTACGATCATACACAACGGTCTCAGGCTCGTTGGACTCCTACAGCGTTTGCCTCCTCCCATCCAAGCACCTACCAACGGCTCCTCATCTCGCTGTCGATGGCTCTGAAAGATTCAGCCATTCCCGGACTTCTTTCTTCACCCACCACAGCCCCCGGCTTGACGGCCTACTCGGGACGTCACACCCTCGGCCAGATGAAAGAGCTTCATTCGGTCGACGAGATCCTCAAACACCTTCAGGAAACCGCACACCTCGAAAGCGTTGTTTTTCAAGGCGTATCTCTAACGGAAATAGAGAGTCAATTGAGCAACGTCACGTTGGATAAAAGCATCTTTCTCGGATGAGCCATGACGCCTGCTTTCGCGCTCGACGTCCAGCGACGCGGTGGCATCGTCTTTCCCCATCTTAAGGATCGACCCTACCACGCCTTTCGTCCGCATCTCTACACGCCGGAAGAACTCTTCGCTGGCTTTGATCGGCACGACCCGTGCACCTACTGTCAGACGCCCGACGCCACCATTCACCTGCATTGGCAAGAAACCGGACAAGTCGCCCCCAAACACGTGCTCGATGGTATCCTTCGACGCGCGCACGACCAGTCGATCACCGATGCTCTCACAGAATACCTGGAGTCGATCAATCGGAAGGTCGTTGCCATCATGGGCGGCCATTCCATGCTCCGTACCGACCCGCGCTACCGTGAAGTCGCTCAGATTGCACGCTCACTCACACAGAAAGGTTACTTGTTAGTCAGTGGCGGTGGCCCCGGCGCCATGGAAGCGACCCATTTAGGCGCCTGGTTTGCAGAACGGCCCAACAGCGACCTCGAGGACGCTCTCAGTATCCTCGCCAAAGCTCCAAGCTACCGTGATCTTGAGTGGCTCACCTCTGCCTTCGAAGTCCGCGAACGCTATCCATGGACCAGCGAAGCCTGTGATAGTCTCGGCATCCCCACCTGGCTCTACGGTCACGACCCCCCAACACCCTTTGCCACCCATATTGCCAAATACTTCGCCAACAGCTTGCGCGAAGAAGGCCTCATCACCATCGCCGTCCACGGCATCATCTTCTCGCCTGGCAGCGCTGGCACGATCCAGGAGATCTTCCAAGACGTCACCCAGAATCACTACGCCACCTTAGGAATCGTTAGTCCCATGGTCTTTCTCGACAAGATCTTCTGGACCGAAACAAAGCCCATTTACCCACTTCTGCAAAGCCTGGCAGAAGGCCATCTCTATGGCAAGCTTCTCGGACTAGCAGACACCGTAGAAGAAACGATCCACCTCATTGAGACACTCCCACCCGAGAAGCCAGAGCAATCCCCCAACTGGCACTTCTGTCGAGCCCACTGTGGGATGAGAGACTGACGTAAGACGGTTTGGCGTAAAGGGACACCCCATCACCAAAAGTCTATCACGGTAACCACCACCTGATTGACTCTCGCTGCTTGAATCAACAACGCTCAGTAATTAGATCCTCTTCACCATGACATTAGCAACTTTGGGAAGCCTTCTGATAATAAGACCACTTCGCTTGGTAATGTTTGGCCTGTTAATCGCACAGTCCTTCGCGTTGGGGCAACGGGTCTGCCCAGACCGGGACTATATTTCCGTGAGGAGCTCAATAGTGAAAATTCCTGGAAACCCGAGAACGATCATTTCCGGAGGCAAGGTGAGTATCGCCGACGGTATGCTTTCTTGGGTAGAGCGCGAAGATCGAAACCTCTTGTTTCGATTCGATAAGGACGCCAATCAGTGGCGACCGGAGAATCTAGCGGACATTGCTAAGAAGTCGGGGGAAGAGGAACCCTTGCCCAGCGTTGAACTGACTTACGCCGGAATGGCAGAAAATCAAAACCTGCACGTCTTTCGTCTCACCGTATCGCCTGGAGAAGGCAAGGTGGACACCAGCCACCTCTACTTGCGAAAAGCCGATTAGCACGGGCTCAGGAGCTGCAGGTAAAAGTTGACGCTTAGAATCCGGTCGACAGCCCGGCACCTCGCCGCGATGATGCCGTTCTTTATGAACGGAGAGCGCCCATCGATTACTGACCTCCTGGGAGCTGAAGCCAATGGCGAGGAGGGATGCTCGCGCCTGACCGATCGCATGCAGGCGTTCTTCGCCGCGGATGGGCCGATGTCGGATGGCGAGGGGTTTGAGTATCGCCCCCAGCAGCAGGAAATGGCCGTTGCCGTGGCGGAAGCGTTGGCCACGAGCCGGCCTTTGATGGTCGAAGCCGGGACCGGCGTAGGGAAATCGTTAGCGTATTTGATCCCGGCGCTCTTGCATGCGGCCAAGCACAACAAGAAGGCGATCGTCTCGACCCACACGATCAATCTTCAAGAGCAGCTCATTCTCAAAGACATTCCGTTGGCGATGGATGTGCTAGGTCTCGATCTGAAGGCCGTCCTCTACAAAGGCCGGGGGAATTATCTTTGCCCTCTGCGGCTGCAAGCAGCCATGAGCCAGACGCGCGAACTCTTCTCAAGTAGTGAAGATCAGGAGTTGCAGGCTATCTGGGAATGGAGTCAGACAACAAAAGATGGGTCGTTGAGCGATCTCACGTTCTCGCCTAATCCCAAGGTGTGGGCTCAGGTGCGGAGTGAGCCTCACGTTTGCACCAAGCGTCGCTGTAAGGACACGCCTTGTTACTACCAAGCACTTCGCAAACGCGTGGACGAGGCCCATGTCGTGGTCATGAACCATACGTTGTTCTTCACCTTGTTAGGAGCAATTGATGAGATGGAGGACCCGAACATGGAGGGCTTCCTCTTTCCCAATGACTTCGTCGTCTTTGACGAGGCCCACACGTTAGAAAATGTCGCCGCGAAACAGTTAGGGCTGAATCCTTCGTATTCGAATGCGGCCTTCGACTTGCATCGCCTTTACAATCCGAAGACACGGAAAGGGATTTTTCAATCGCTCCGCGATCCCACCGGCGCCCAAGCCGTGGCCGATCTAAGCGAAGAAATGGAGTTCTTTTTTAATGAGATCGAGAACTCCTGCCGATTCCAAGGCGAACATCGTGTCCATCGTGTACGCGATGCGGGACTCACGGAGGACACCCTTGCGAGTTCCATCATCGGTGTCGAGAAACTCATCGGCCAACGGAGCGATGACCTTGACGACGAGAACAAGAAACTCGAACTCGAAGACCTGGGACGTCGCTTACAAGAACTTCGCCTGAACATCCGTGGCTTCCTTGATCAGGAATGGAACAACCACGTCTATTGGGTGGAACGCGTGGGGCAATCGGCCAATGTCACCCTCAATGCGGCCCCATTAAACATCGCCGAACGTTTCCGCGACATCTTCTTCAGTAGCAACAAGCCTGTAATTCTCACCAGCGCGACGTTAGGCACCGGCGAGAAAGGTCTCAGTTATTTCAGTTCGCGCATCGGCGCTGAAAAAGTCCGGGCCGAACAAATCGGTAGTCCCTTCAACTACATGAAGCAGATGCGACTCTACGTCGCCAAGACCATGCCCGAGCCGAATGATATTGATTTTGAAGAAGCGTTAGAAAAACAGATTCAGCACTTCGTCACCCAGAGTTCCGGGCGTGCGTTCGTCCTTTTTACCAGCTACCGCCTGATGCAACGCATCGCCGGCCGCATGACTCCTTTCTTCTCAGGACAAGGTTGGCCCCTGCTCGTCCAGGGTTCAGGGAAACCACGCGCCACGCTTGTCGAGATGTTTAAGAAAGACATCGGCAGCGTGCTCTTCGGTACAGACAGCTTCTGGACAGGCGTCGATGTACCCGGCGAAGCTCTCTCTAACGTCATCGTCACGCGATTGCCATTCGCCGTCCCAGATCATCCATTAGTCGAATCGCGGCTTGAACAGATCCGCGAACGTAACGGCAATCCCTTCATGGAGTACTCCGTGCCTGAAGCCGTGCTCAAACTCAGGCAAGGCATCGGTCGTCTCATCCGCTCGGAGAAGGATCGCGGCATCGCCGTCATCCTCGACAACCGCGTGCTGACAAGGAGGTATGGTAAGATCTTCCTGCAAGCCCTGCCGCAAACGCGGCTGGTCGTGGTGGAGTGATCCCTCAATGCCCATATAATTCCTATTTCAACGCGCCCATCTGTCATCCCTTATCTCATCATGGAGTAAGCCGAATAAGTGAACGGCTTCTGCCAGCAAGCCTTTTAGGCCGAGTTGTTTGGCAAACTCATGCATGCTGAGCTGGCGTTCGGAGATTGCCACGTGATGCTCGGCACTCCGATGGGAGAATTTGGACCGTCTCCCGGTATAGTCTTTGTCACTGTCGATGACTGCTATGCAGCCTACCACCGTTCTCTTGATGCCGGCGCGACCGTTCTCATGGAAATGACGACAATCAAAAACGCTGCCGAACGCTACGGTGGCGTGATCAACAAACACGGAAACTCATGATTGATTGCTAACCAACAGAAAAAGTGGGTTGGGAACAGCAACAACAGGTAATCGATAGCCTGGAGGTTCAAGAACCGGGCTAATGAATCGTCCACCACACCCAAGCGACACGAACGCTCTAGCACATCAGATCTAGCTATCCACGATTCATCTGTTTCATTGTATGCGCCGCTAGGATGATGGACTAGGACTGAGCGCCTCTCTGTTATCTGCATTTTCAACTCTCGCCTCCAAAGATCCGAAACCTCGCAGCCGCAGAAGGCGTGCGCCCAACCAGCATGACGCGAATGGTACGACGGCTCGAAGATCTGAAGTTGGCTAGGCGCAAGACTTTCCCAAGTGATGGCGGCGTGGCCCACGTCGTTTACACCTCAGGAACGATCCGCATACTCGAGAAAGGAAAAGCCCAACGCGTACGAGTTGAAGCCCGCAGATCTTAAGGCCTTGCATCGCGGATCCAAATTGCTGACCCAGTTCTCGACGAGAGACTAGGATGACAGATCGCCATTCACTCCCCTGGCATCGAGCGCGAGTCATTCTAAGACGCCTGTTAGCTGCGGACTTGGATGCCTTTCAGGCCTACCGGCACGATGAGGAAGTCGGACGTTACCAAGGCTGCGAGCCCTGGTCGGCCACCAAAGCTCTGACATTCCTAGAAGCAATGAGCACTGTTGATCTTCTCGATCCGGGAACTTGGTGCAAGATTGGCATCGCTACTCGCAACCGAAGCCATTCGACTGGCGACTGACCTCTTATTTGAGGAAACCGCAGTCGATCAGATCGTTTGCATTACTGATGCGCGCAATCTTGCTGCCAATGGACTCTTGCGACACATGCGAATGGACCATGTTCGCACAGAGGACGCCCTCTTTCGAGGCGAGCCTTTCCAGGAACACGTCTTCTGGCTTTCTAGAGAGACTCATTTATCCCATCATAAAAGCAAACGTTCCACGTAATGGAATTTAGTGAGATCAATGAATCCGAACTCGAAAACTTGCTAGGGCTGTACGAGCAGCTCCACGAGTCCGACTTGCCGCGTCCAGAGCCGTCTAAGATACAGCGCATCTGGGCCAATATTCAGGACAGCAAAGAGCATCTCTACTTCGGTGCTTACGTCGATCGATCTCTCGTATCGACGTGTCCGCTTAGCTTAATCCCCAACCTCACGCGGGGATGCCGGCCTTACGGCGTAATCGAGAATGTCGTGACCGACATGGCATTCCGGCGACGCGGAATCGGAAAGGCAATCTAAAAACTCGCCTTGGATGAAGCTTGGAAGCCGGCATGCTATAAAGTAATGCTTCTCACGGGACGGATGAACGAGTCGATTCTACGAGTCCGCGGGATTTGACCCTCATTCTAAGCAAGCATTCCTTGCGAAGCCACCGACTCCTAACAACGACCCTCTCGAGATTAAACGCCATGGCCATCGAGAGAGCGTTTGAAGATTGTTCGATTGCACTGCTCGACGCAGATTCATCGCGAAGATCTCTTCAACCTGATCGAATCCAACCGCAGTCGCCTTGAGAACCTCTATTCAGCAACGTTTGAGCGCACGTTGACACCTCAGGATACCAAAGAATATTGCTAGTTCATTGCGGAACGCATCGCCAAGAAACTCGATTTCCCTTACATGATCAGTGATCATATGACTGGCGAGTAGGTTAGCCTGGTTGAAATCAAGAGTGTCGCCATGAAGAACGGGTTCGAACTTGAGGGAACCGTTCGAAACGATTGTATGACAACCGACGGGCAACTCGTAGATCTAGAGCGATTCTCAGAAGTTTTCAGACATTGAAAAGAAACATTGAGTAAGCATTGGAACTGCGCACTGCGTGCGGCCAGTTTGAGTTCCGGTCTGTAAAGGGCTGATGCTGCGTTACTTGTCGGTCAAAGGGCTCGCTCTTCTCCCTCCTCGTGCCTTGCCTCAGCCCCTTACAGCCGCGGTTCAATTGTCAGCCTACTTCTGAGAATCGCTCTAGACTACTACGGGAGAGTGTTCTCAATCTTTAGCTGCAGTTGGAAACTAGCAAAATACAAACACGGGCAGGAAGCTCGTGCGACCCCAGTCTAAACTAGACCTTCACGATCGCGCTTGGGGAGTTTGGCGACGACGAGAGCGTAAGAGTGGTCACAAAGTTCGCGCACGAGCTTCGGCGTTAGAGAGCCATCGAGAACAAGCGTGTTCCAGTGGCGTTTGTTCATGTGATAGCCAGGTACAATGGCATCATGGTCAGCTCGCAGTTCCACCGCACGGTCAGGATCGCACTTGAGGTTCGTGCGACCAACTTCCATCCCGTCCTCAATCTCGAACCCGAGCGTGGCGAACATCTTGCCCTTCACTTTGTAAACAAGGACATCTGGACCGAAGGGCGTCTCTTCAATAACGGCAGGTTTGGCTAAGAGATACTCGCGGAGCTCGTCTGGATTCACAAATCTAGCCTAATAAGGCGTTGTGTGAATCCAAGCCTATTGCTTCTCTTGCTCGAGGGCTTCGATGATGGAGTCCACGCTATGGAGCACCTTCTTGGCAACTTCGGCATCACCGACTTTGAGGCCGAAATGTTTCTCCAAGGCCACGACCACTTGAAGGGCATCGACCGAATCCAGGCCAAGACCTTCTGGGCCAAAGAGGGGGGTGGCGTCCGCAATCTCCTCCGGTCCATGAGGGAGCATGAGTTCGTCCACGAGCACTTGCTTGAGCTTGGCTTTCGTTTCAGCAATGTCCATCCGAGGCGAAAGGAAGATTTCTAGGCCACTCCTTGGGCGAACAGGTGTGCAGGCGCTGAATACCAGTTCGGTGGAATACGCCGACGTGCGGCAAACCCCTCGTCATCACGATGATAATGCACGATCGCTTCCTCATCGCTCTGCCAGCACAGAAAGATTTCTTGCCCGTTGATCAGTGCCGGAAAGTCGACCAATCCCGTCTGAAACCCGATGTCTTTATAAGAACAACCAAGTTTTTCAAGCTCAGCTACGAGGCTTGTAATTTCTGCCATCGCTTTCTGGAATCGTGGCGAAACTCCACGGCCCTCAGTTCCAAGAGAACGGAGATCATTCCCCTTCTCGAGGATATCTCTAACAATCGCACGAACGAGAGGCAACATGTGGTTGGCCTCGTCGGGAGTGAAATAGCGCATCGCTTTCATCATAGTGTTCTGGGAGTGCCGGCAGACTGAGGCACAGACTCCTCCTCGGCAATGAGAAATGCCATTTGAACCCACACGTCTCTCGAATAAGAGAAACTGCGGATATGAGCGGTTGAGACCCTTGTGTTTACTAGAGAAATCAGGTTAGAACACAGCCACTGCATGCATTCACTACTCCTTCTACTCATCGGTATGGCTCTGGTCTTAGGAGGAATCCTCGGACTTCGCTTGCACGCCTTTCTCGCGTTGATCGGTGGTGCCATGGTCATCGCCTTTCTCACCCCTGAGAATTCCCTGAAACGGTATGTGGAGACGGAAATGTTAAGCAAAGGGCCGGCATCCGAGTTCGACATTCGGCTTGCGCAAGAAGCCATGACCGAGAAGACCCCAGTCAAGCGCGTGGTCGAGGGCTTTGGCGAAACCTGTGGCAAGGTGGGCATCCTCATCGCCATGGCGTCCGTCATCGGCGCGTGCTTGCTAGAGTCAGGTGCGGCTCAGCGCATCGTGCAAGCCATCCTCGCTGCCTTCGGCGTGGCCCGGGCGCATCTTGCCTTTCTGTTCTCAGGGTTCTTGTTAGCGATTCCAGTATTCTTTGACACCGTTTTCTACTTGCTCATGCCGATTGGGAAAGCCATGCGGCGAAAAACTGGGAAGAATTACCTCCTCTACATCCTCACCATCGTGGCCGGTGGCACGATGGCGCATTCGCTTGTGCCGCCTACCCCTGGCCCCCTGTTTGTTGCGGGAGAGTTGGGCGTAGAACTACCTACCATGATGATAGCAGGCTTCATTGTTGGTGCCTTTGCCGTCACCTTTGGCTACGCGTGGGCCTTTTGGCAGAATAGCCGTCATGAGATCACCTTACCCGACGAACTAGACCTACCCGAAGGCACGATCGAGAAAGAAGCCAAGCTACCACCTCTTGTATTAGCCTTGTTGCCAGTGATCCTTCCTATCATTTGGTTAGCAGTTGGAAGCATTCTCAAAGTACAAGGAAACGCGGCTAGCTTCGTTCCTCTCTTGAACGACAAGAACCTCGCGTTGATCGCCGGTGCTGTTCTTGGCTTGTTCATGTTAGGCTTTTACGGACGAGCCGACGCCACCTGCCAGCGTAGGAAGATTCATGAGGCCCTCCAATCTGGCGCGGGTATCCTCTTAATCACGGCTGCGGGTGGCGCTTTCGGTGCCGTCCTCCGCCAAACGGGTATCGGTGCTGACATCGCAGCGATGTTAGGCTCCTCTGCGTCTTGGCTTGCCCTGCCCGTCGTGTTTCTGGTCACCACGATTGTGCGTACGGCACAAGGATCCGCCACCGTCGCCATGATCACAGCGGCCCCCGTAGCGGCGGCCTTTCTCCCACAAATCATGTTTCATCCGGTTTATTTGGCGCTAGCGATTGGCTGTGGGTCCAAGCCCATTCCATGGATGAACGACTCCGGTTTCTGGATCATCACCCGTATGAGCGGCATGAAAGAATCGGAAACATTGCGCTTCGTCACGCCGATGATGTCGTTGATGGGTCTGGTCGGTCTCGTCGCTACGTTGATTGGCGCTTGGCTTTTTCCCATGGCGTGATTGATAGAAGCCATCATGAAAACACCTGAGGATTTACGATCACGCCGCTGGTTCGGCCCTGCTGACTTGCGTTCCTTTGGCCACCGCTCGCGTGCCAAGCAAATGGGCTGGGATAGCGAGGATTGGGAGGGCAAACCCGTTATCGGTATTCTCAACACGTGGTCCGATCTCAATACCTGCCACACCCATTTCAAGATCGTAGCCGAACAGGTACGCAAAGGGGTGCTTCAAGCAGGCGGACTTCCGGTGGAAATGCCGGTCATGTCCGTCGGCGAGATGTTCACGAAACCAACGAGCATGCTCTACCGAAATTTCCTCGCCATGGAAACCGAGGAAACCCTGCGCTGCAATCCCATCGATGGAGCAGTCTTGTTAGGAGGCTGCGACAAAACAACCCCAGCCCTGCTCATGGGAGCTCTTTCCATGAACATTCCAGTCGTCTATGTCCCGGCTGGTCCCATGCTTCGCGGGAACTGGCGCGGGGAAGTGTTGGGTAGTGGTTCCGATGTGTGGAAGTATTGGGACGAGAAACGCGCCGGCAACATCACCGACGATGACTGGGCGGAGATCGAAGAAGGCATTGCACGCTCTCCCGGCACCTGCATGACGATGGGCACCGCATCCACGATGACGTCCATCGCAGAATCCATGGGCTTCACCCTTCCAGGCGCTTCATCGATTCCGGCCAGCGATTCCAATCACCAACGCATGGCCGCACAATCCGGACGACAAGCCGTTGAGAATGTTTGGCAGGATCGTAAGCCTACCCAGATGGCCACCATGAAAGCGTTTGAGAACGCCATCATCACCGACATGGCCATCGGCGGTTCCACCAATGCCATCGTCCACCTAGTCGCCATGGCTGGGCGGGCTGGTCTCGATCTTCCGTTAGAGACCTTCGACGAGATTTCCCAACGTGTCCCCTTCATTCTCGATGTACGACCTTCAGGCCGCTTCCTCATGGAAGACTTCTACTACGCCGGTGGTCTTCGCGCCTTACTAAATCAGTTAGGTGATTTACTTCACCTCGATTGTCCTACGGTGAACGGCAAGACGCTCGGAGAGAATATTGAGGGTGCAAAGGCTCACAACACTGCCGTGATCCGTTTAATTGACAATCCCGTCTCATCGGCCAGCGGCACCGCCATTCTCCGGGGTAATCTTGCCCCCAACGGCGCCGTCATCAAGCAGGCGGCGGCCGATCCGAGGTTCTGGCAACACACTGGTCTCGCCGTCGTCTTCAAAGACTACAGTGACCTGGCAGCACGGATTGATGATCCAGATCTCGACGTTACGGAGAACTCGGTTCTCGTTCTTCAGAATGTCGGTCCCAAAGGGGCTCCCGGCATGCCCGAGTGGGGCATGTTGCCCATCCCAAAGAAGCTGCTAGAGCAAGGTGTGCGCGACATGGTGCGTGTTTCAGATGCCCGTATGAGCGGCACCAGCTATGGTACTTGCGTCCTCCACGTCTCCCCGGAATCCGCCATCGGCGGCCCCCTAGCCTTATTGCAAGACGGCGATGAGATCACGCTAAACATCCCGGCGCGCCAATTCTCTGTCAACCTAACCGACGCAGAGCTCGAAGCCCGCCGTGCCGCCTGGTCGCCTCCCGCCCCACATTACACCCGCGGCTACGGCAAGCTCTATCTCGATCATGTCACCCAGGCGGAACACGGATGCGACTTCGACTTTCTTCACGGAGAACCTGCTAGCGTCGCCGAGCCAGAGATCCATTAGATGGAGTTTTTAAGATAAGGCAATCGATCTGGCACGCTTATTGAGTGCTATGAAACTATCTGCTGCTTGTGTGTCAGCGCGTGCCTCGCGGGGCTTTACATTGATTGAAATGGTGCTGGTGTTAGCTGTTATTGCATTGTTGATTGGCGCAGAGGTCACCCACCTGATTGGGGTTGGGACTGTTGCCAGGATCGAAACGACTGGGATGAAGTTCAATGGGCCCCGGACAGCCCTGCAACTCTTTCAATTGGGCAACGGCCACTATATGACGCAGGAGCAAGGGCTACGCGCGTTGTTAGAAAAGCCGACTCAGGCGCCGGTGCCGTAACATTGGATCTCTCAGGTGAAGTCAGAAGATAGCTTTGTCGATCCGTGGGGTAATCCGATCCAGTATCGAGTGCCCAGCTCCTCAGGCGAAGGCTATGACGTGTTCTCCTGGGGGAAGGACGGTGTGGAAAATGAGAATGACGCTAACGAACATTTACACACCTTGTTTATCTTCATGCAGCTGGGACATCCTAACCCTGTGAAAGCCAAGAAGGCCGTGCTACCCTCAGAAAGTGCTGTTTCCGCGGTCCTAATTACTCCTCCTTCTTGTCCTTCTGCGGAGACGCAAAGAGAGCGTCGTCGAGGTCGACGTTATGCTTTACCGAAGAGAGCGTGAGGACACCGGTGAACGCAGGGTTCTTCACTTCTGAAGTCATGGGAAGCTTGATACCATCGACTTCCTTGTAGTCTTTGAGAGTGATCGTGACGGCCAACTCACCCTGAGGTCCTAGCGTCATCGTCTGTTCCATCTTGACCATGAGATGGCTCTCTTGGTCAAAGTACCAGGTTTCTTTGCGATCATCTTTGGAGGTGGCCTCGATGACAGAGACTTTCTTGCCATCAATCTCGACTTCCGGGAGCAACTTCATTCCCGGAAAATCTGCCTTCAGATTCAGTTCACGTCTGATGTTCGACTCCCGTTGGAGTTGAGCAAGTTCCGCGCCGCTGAGTTTGCGAAAACCTTGGATGCTGTCTTCCGACCAGCCAGTTTCTCCATCGTAACCTTGCTTGCCACTCAGGAGTCCCTCGATGCCCTGCTCCATGTGGACTTTGTCAGGCGCTTTTTGAGAAAGCTTGATCTTCATCTTCATTCCCATGGCCGGCAAAGACATCTGGCCTTCCGCCACCCGGGTCTTGATCTTCTTGAAGGCGTCTTCGCCACCACTGGCCTCAATGAATTTATCAAGGACCTCATGAGCTTTCGGATCAGCAGCGACGGGGTTCTCGGCGAAGGCTACGATGGCGAGGCACAGGAACGAAAGAAGGAAAGATTTCATGAGATCGGATGGAACTAGGGCGTGTTTACGTTAGTTTGACGTTGAAGCCATTGCATGGCTTTGTCCAGAACGGGGTCTTGTCCGGCAAAGAGCTTTGCGGGCTGTAGAGGGACTTTTTTATCTGGGATGACACCTCGGCCTTCGACTCGTCGTCCCTTGGTCGTTCGCATGTCTGCTATCGCATGTTGGAGGCGATCTCCATTGGGAAGTTTGCGGATAAACGATGGCAGTGCAGCGCCCATCGTAGGGCGACCGAAAACACAGGCCCGACCTGCTTCCTGCATACCAGCGGCAAAGATTTCCGAAGTGGAGGCGCTCATGGCATCGACAAGCACAGCGATCGGGCCGAGAAAGGCGTCTTCCTGTGGAAAGGCAACGAAGTTGATCTGACCAGAACGCATCGTCATTTGACCTAGCGAGTATTGTTCTTCTGTGAGGAGACCAGCAAGACCACTCGCCATGAGACCGATGCCGCCGGGATTACCTCTTAAGTCAACGATCATCCCGACGACATCGTCCGAACGCTCTTTGATCGACGTCCGCAGTTGGCTCATGACATCGGGCAAGAACATGTTGAATCCTAGATAGAGGACATCGCCATGAGGCAACGGCAGTTGCTTTGCTTCGTAGCGAATCGGCATGCTGCCCATGTTCGCCATGGCCATCGACATCTTGCCCGGGTATTGAATGGGACGATAGCTGACGGTGGTGGGTTCCGGGCTGCCGCGTGGGTCAACTACCGATACGGAAAGCGAATCTCCTTTGTCAGGCTCACCGGATAGTTCTCCCAACACACTGAGCACGAAGTAGTCTCTTGAGAACGACTTGCTAGCGACGGACGCTGATTTCGCCAGAAACGTCTCTACATCAAGATTGCCGATGCGTAGGACTCGTTGGCCTGGACGAAGCCCTGCTTTGGCTGCTGGTGAATCCGGCATCACTCGACTAATCAGGACGTCCGGCCCTAACAATCGGAGATGAATACCGGAATAGCTTCCAGAAGGATCTTTCTCGTCCTCGACGTCGTTCTTCTCCTCCTCAGCAGGAGGCTCCTCAGAGGCATCGTCGATTTCAGCTTGGTCAATGAGCGCCTGTTCTTCCAAATCTTCGGAGCTTGGGATGACACCGAAGTGACTCTCGCCCAACTCTTTGAGCATGGCGTTGAGAATGGGGCGCAGCTCAGCAGCGTTCGTGGCTTTGCTAGCATTAAAGCGGTACTTATCACCAATGGCTTCCCAATCAAGCCCACCAAATTCAGCATCGTAATAAGAGGTGTGAATGGTCGACCAAACTTCTTCAAAAGTCGCGAGGGAAACGGCGTTCTGAGTGGCGTCCTCAGCTTGGACTGTAGGGATGGCTAGCAGGACAGCAATCGATCGGCAGATGGCTTTTCCCCAGGTCTTACACATGGGAGAACTACGAGCGGTTGCTTGGAGGTGTCAAGGTGGCTGGACGCAGAACGGCCCGCCTACTGCAAGGTGTAGGCAGGCCGTGTGGTTTTTTTCGGGGGGGTTAGGGCAGGCAGGGGTGAGGCAAAGGTCATTCTGCGGGCACTTCTCGGACTCGGTAGAAGAGGCAATGCTTCGTACTGTCTTTGGGTATCCAGACCGTGCGGTCGGCATCGACAGAGGCCATGGAAGGGTCGCCATCGGCGCTGGCGCTTGAAGCCACCACCTTCCAGACATTCATGTCTTCACTGGCTTCCACCACGAAACGAACCGGTTTCGTTTCATTCTCGACTTTGGGCAGACTGAAAAAGAACCGATCTTTCTCGAGGCCAAAGGCGCGGACCGGACGTGGTCTCACGGGACGAGGAGTTGGCGGATCCACGGTGGGATCGCAGGTAGGGAGCTCAAGCTCGATGTCGAGTCGGCATGGATTGCAGAGTTCATCTTTGCGGAGGCAATGCGACGTGAGCACCAGGGAATGAGTTGATCCTGGCGCTGGTCCGGCCAGCGTGGTGACAAAACTTGCTTGGCCTCCTGGGGTGACATAAGAGTTGAAGTTGATAATGTGAGGACTAAAAGTTGCGCTAGAGTGCAACGTGATCCAGGCCATGGGGCAGTCCATTCCATTCACAGCCGTCATGTTGATTGTGTAGGTGGGCGTGGGAACTGAAGCGACACAGGTAATGCGTAAGTCTTTTAGGGTAATGTCAGAAGCGGAACTCAGGGTGAGGGTGGTCCAGAAGAGGCCCCCCGCCGCCAAGAGCTGGCGACGGGGGCGTTGGGCGAAGAAGCGAGCATTCATGGCTAACCAGGTCGGGTTGAAGGGGCGCTTCTTAATCAAGGCTGAGGTCGCGGATGCGGAAGAACATGTCGCCTTCGTTCATACCGCAAGGCACCTTGCAGGTGACCGTGCCACCAGTGCCGATGAAGACACCATCGGGGCCCGTGACCACGTCTTGCACACTGCAGATGGATACCTTCCAACCAGGCTGCATCGACTCCGACTGCTCGACGCGGTAGCGGCGACCACTCACCGTTGGCACGGCCATCACGACTTCGGCTTGTTCTCCGTGCACGACATCAATGTCGTCGACACGAAGAGCGGCAACATTGATCACGACCTCTTTCATCCGCCCAGAACGAATAGGCACGATGATAGGCGAGCCAGCATCAGCCAAGTCTTCCAAGCTCTCAGCGCCCACAAAGATAGCGAGGGGAGCGTGGTCAGACCCAGAATCCTCCGGCAAGCGGACATCGATGGTGAGATCTTGGCTTTCACCAGGGCTGAGAGAGACCACGCGAGTGGCAATCCCAGCGATGTCTGCGCCGCCAGGACCGGGCTCCCCGTCTCCGAGGTCGAGGGCACCGTCTTCCGAAAAGAAGAGAACGGGCACGCGGAGGACCGTGGTTCCTGGATTGCTCAGGCTGATCTTCACAGGCACAACGCCACCAATAGGAACAACGACCGGGGTGTCAGCGATTTTCACCACGGGCTCGTCCAAGCCAGGACGATACACCGTGCTAATGCAACATGTTGGTGGCACAAGGGGGTTGTGCGAGAAACAAATCTTGAACCTAGCACAATCGCCTGGAGCAAAGTTCGCACACCGAATTCTGAGAACACCTGTAAGGCATCCGCCTGGAGCTACTGGGCCAAGCGTGCCGCTGGATGGACTGAAGTGGGCAGCTGTCAGCGTCTGAGTGCAGGCAGCGGAGGCGACTCCAGAAGCTGTCCAGGTGTAAGTGCGAGGCACGGTGGAGTAGTTGCAGATTGTGAACGGCACGGGGGTGACGCCATCTGGAGGACAGCAGGCAAGGCGACTACGAACCGCGCACGTGTCAGGCTTGGTGGGCTCACCACACCGTGGCAAGTCGAGACAGACCTCGATTGAACAACAGGTGGTGAAGTTCGGATCGTGCAGGGCAAGATCGAAGCAGCGCTTTCCGGGTGCGCCATAGTAGCAGGTCTTGAACGTACCCGTGGCACCTGGAGCAATCGGACCGCTTGATGGGCTCAAGAGCGATGGCGAGAAGCCAGCTGGTGGCAGAATCGTGGCATAACCGAATGGATAGGGCGAGCCGCCTGCCGCAGTGAGGTTCTTGACGTCCATGACGATCGTGTACTTGATCGTTCCATCCGCTTGGACTTCACACTCAATCTTGTGATCGACGAGTTGGGCACAGCCGCAGTCTGGCAGACGCACACAGATCTTCTCTGTGCAACACTCTTCGCCGTCTCTCGTTAGAAGCGTGACTTGGAAACAGAAGACGTCGCCGGCATCCCAAGGAATGGCGATGTTAATCGTCGTCGTGTCGCCTGTTCCGATAGGGCTCGGCAAGGTGATGACGCCAGCGGGGCTTGGTTGGCCAGTCGTCGCACTGCTAGGAAGCTGCCCTACGGGGCAAGGAGTGAGGACTGCATAGAGAGCCTTGTTGGTTGAAAGATTGGTAATGCTCAGCGTGGTTTCGTAGGGAGCACGTGGCTCATCTGGGCATTCGATCCGGCCGATTTGCAGATTGGCACAACGGGTGTCATGGACAATTTCAACGTCACCACCGCTGCCTTTGAGATCATTTAGGTAATGATCCGTGTAACCAGGATCATAAGGAACCTTCCAGGAATTGGCTGCCTTGCCAGAGGTAGGGAAGTCCGCCGTCCGCACACCAAAGAGCCCATGGGGTCCGTAGCCACTGCGCATGTCCGCTGAAGTGGACCAAATGGTGCCTTCCGGATTACCGGCAAAGTTCCCGTAAGCAACACCGCCGTAGGCTTCGCCTTGGGGCACATTGCACCCAGTGGCCATGGTCTTGGTCACTGCCCATGTGCTGCCCGTGAGTTCAGCGATGTGGGTGTTGCTGCGATGGTTGTATGAGTAGGTCGGATTCAGCATGGAACGCTCTCCGAGTACCATGGTGCGGCCGTCATTTGAAAACGTCAGGTCGGCAATGGGTACCGAATGATAAGCATAGGTCTTGCCAGGAATCGTAAGCACTTCCGTGTCACTGCTAGGATTGAGGGCTCCGCTTGGGAGAATGTTCACTCGGCGGATCTTGCCAGGATTGGTGGTGGTACCTGCATTCCAAACGGAGTAGTAGACAGCACCGCGCTCGACTTCGATGCCCCAAAGGCGTTCGCGAAGAGGAGGCAGACCAACAGCGCTATTGTCGGCAGTGAGAGGGTCGAACGTTTGCACGATCGTGCCGCCCGCATTGATGCGGTAGATCTTACCGTCTTCCAAACTTGTGGTGAAGAACTGGTTGTTCACCGCATCGTAACTCACGTTTCCAAGGCCAGGTCCAGAAACAAGACCACCGCTCAGAGCCATGGCTTGTTGGCCAGGCACGACAGCAAAGACAGAAACGGCGCTTGTTAGGCGATCCACTTTATAGATGGTGCCAGCGGCACTGAGATCAGCGGCACCGCCTCCGATGTCACCATAGCGATGGTGCAAGGGGCGATAGGCACCGTAGAGGCCGTGGGCTGCTAAGTATATATTGCCACGGGCGTCCAGGGTGATGCCGAAGACATTCCCGAGTTCTTTCGCATTCCAGGAGGAATGGTGAAACATGGGAGCGTTCCATAAAGGCGCGCCAGAAACGCACCCCCCATAATCGGGAAGGCTTGGGCTGCGGAGGTCCACCAAACCAAAGGTGTAAGCTGCGCTGGGCGGGATCGTGGCACCTACGAGGTCCTTGGAAGGACCGGCACAAGTGGCAGCCGCGATTCCGGTTTGGGTTAGGGGCGTGCCCCAGCTTGGCACTTGGGCAAAACCACTGGTCTGTAGGGTGAGATAACACAAAAAGGCGCCAACGAGGCGCAGTCCTGTCCAACATGGGGGTATGGGTGGGGTTTTCATAGGGATTACCCCGTGAAAGATCTTTCGTGGACGAAAGGTACAAGGAATCTTCCAATGACGGTCGATTACGGCAGGGAGCCAGTTCTTCGCCTGGTTCGCACGAATGAGAGGCAGATTCGGGGGACTACCCTCGAAATGCCGTATATTGTATATACGGAAATTAAGTTTTATGTGAAGATTGCGAATATGATAATATTATCCATAATTCATAATAGGCAGGGTTAGCAATTTATAGGGAATTACTCAATCGTAGCCGTGGCCTTACCATTGTGGAGATGTTGGCCACGGTCGGGATGGTGGGCATCCTTGGAGCGATCTCGATCACGCTCTTCTTTCATACTCAGGACTCCGTTAAGACCCAGCGCCTCGTTTCCGACATCGAATCGCTTAATCGCTCGGTAACCGCTTATCGAGCCAACAGAGGAACCCTGGCATCCAACCTCACCGCTCAGGATGTCATTTCCAAACTAAAGACAGTCGGCGACGCAGACACACGCCGATCCCTTCCCGGCTACCGCGGATCCTATTTAGATGGTCGATTCACTGCCCACAATGTCAATGCTAGTCAGCCTGGCCCAAGGGCTGTTCGGGACGCTACCGAATTCCGGTTCAAGCTGGCCGAAGGTGTAAACGGCGTTCTCTTCGAAATGCTCGATCAGAATACCGCCGACGCAGGCGTAGAAGAAGCACGCGGAACCCAAGGTCCAGGCTCTTCACAAATCTCTGGGTAGGTCTGGGATTTTACCGATTCGCCAGTGATTTCGATGTTGCGCTCGACACCTGTCGTAACGACAGATACCGACCTCACTTTGGCCCCTAGTTATGCCACCCCGCATCAGTTAGCTC
>JAACDM010000395.1 GCA_009936795.1 Verrucomicrobiaceae bacterium
GATCATACGCAACTAATCTGTCAGGATGACGCCGAACGTCATCGGGCGACTGCACCGAAGCCTCAGTGATTCGGCGTCTGGTTTCGGCAACCAGACGCTCCACCTGCATATCGATCAAGATACGGATAACATACCTAACATAAAGGTCCCCAGCCAAATGCGGAAACTGCGAGTTCACTTGCTCACAACAGGTCCGCCAGATGTCGAGATCGGCTAACTGATCTACCGTGATGAGACCCGACTCAAGGCCGTCATCAAGATCATGACTATAGTATGTGATCTCATCGGCGAGATTAGCCACCTGACCTTCGAGGGTCGGTTGGGCGAAACTTTCGGAAGGACAGTCTCCAAAGGCTGGGCGCTCATAGCCCCGATTATGCTTTCGCAAGCCTTCAAGCACTTCGTAGCTTAGATTGAGCCCAGGAAACTCCGGATACTTGGACTCTATCAAATCCACAACACGAAAGCTCTGGACATTGTGCTCGAAACCACCCTGCCCTCGCATGAGTTCATTGAGCTTCTTCTCTCCGGAATGGCCAAACGGCGCGTGCCCCAGATCGTGCGCAAGAGCGATTGTTTCCGCAAGATCCTCATTTAATGCTAGAGCACAGGCAATCGCCCGCGTGATCGAAGAAACTTCGATCGTATGAGTGAGGCGCGTGCGAAAGTGATCGCCTGTGCCGTTGAGAAAGACTTGGGTTTTCCTTTCTAGTCGGCGAAAGGCTCGGGAATGAATGACTCGTGCACGGTCTCTCTGATAGTCCGTACGGTAGTGATGCTGCCGCTCAGCATGCCCACGACCAGCTGATTGATCGACCCTTTGCGCATAAGGCGCCAAGGTATCGCGCTCACGCCTCTCCAGAGTCTCTCGGATCGTCGGCATCAGTTGATGTGGTTGAGGACTGTTCCTCGGCGTCTCCGAATACTTGCTCTCGGAGACGCTGAAGTTCATTCGTCTGCTCTTGGCGCACGGCAAGCATATCATAAACCGCCAGGAGAAGCATCAAGCACACAAGGCAGACGCAAAAGCACCAGTAGAGGAGAAAGAGAATGACAGACTGAGACAACCATCCGATCAGCACCAAGCCCATGCCTAACTGAAACATTGCTGCAAGAGACACGTAGAACATCAGTCTTCTACGCCAAGGACGATGCCTGAGCGTGAAGAAACCAAACCTAAGTGCAACCTGCACCCAGCTCGGCGAATCGTTTCCAGGAATGGTCATGGCAGTCAGAAGAACCCTCGTGGCTGCCACGCTGCGAGTCCAGCTCGCAACGATATATCCCCCTAGCTTTTCTCTGGGGTATCAGCAGCTTTCTCGTCAGTCGCAGCTGCGACCTTCTTGGCCGCAGCTTTCTTCGCCGCTTTCTTCTTTGGAGCAGCTTTCTTCTTCGCTGCTGGAGAAGATTTCGTGCCGGCTGCAGCCAGCGTCCGCTCTCGTTTCCGCTGGATGTACTTGCGTCGGCGGCTTCGCTTGATAACCTTATTATACTGTTTTCCCATAAGTTAATGGCAACATCTTGGATGGTTAAGCCCATGGGCACGCGAAATCCTAAGATTCTATCGATTTCACTCCCAAAACAGCCCGATTTCTACCAGAAAAGGGCTTGACCCGTAAGAATCTATCCCCGATACACTCTTAGCCCGAAAAGTAACCTACGCGGTTCCATTCCCGTCAGGTTCATTGCCTAAGGGGTTTTCTGAAAGCCAAGGCTACCAAAATATCCCTTCCCTCCCGTTGAACGTCTTCAGGATTGGCGTCGTTTGGCACTGACTAACAATGACTCGCGGATTCCTTTTGGTGACCATGACTGATCAAGTGGCTGTGTCGGCGACCATCCACACACTTTCTTCTCTCACATAGCGCTTCAAGCGCCAGCATCACTGTTGCCCGAAACGTCCGTAAGACCGGAGGACGTTCCATGCGCCTGATCAAATTCTAACACAGAACAGACGACCCAATTCTTTGTGCCCATGAGCACCCCTCCCAATTACGAACAAGCCCTCTTCAATACCGTGCCAGCCAAGAAGAAACGTGCCGCCAAGAAGAAGGTAACTGCGAAAAAGAAAGTAGCAGCCAAGAAGAAAACGGCGACAGAAAAGAAGGCTCCTGCCAAGAAGAAAGTAGCAGCCAAGAAGAAGACTGCAAAGAAGGCTCCTACCAAGACTGCTCCAAAGCCAGCCGCAGAAGCTACCGTTTCAGAACCACCCAAGAAAGTCGCGCGCAAGAAACGTGCGACCAAGAAAGCGGCCAAGCCCAAAGTTCAGGAAGTCGCCCCCGCTCCAACGAAAGCTGCGCCTGCCGCCGAGCCAGCTCCGGCTGCCGCAGTTCCTGCCGCAACCATAGCGGAGACAACGCCACCTCAGGCCGCCCCGAGCGAAACCGAAGGCCGTCAGCGTGATCCTCAACATTCGGATCGTGATCGCGGAGGACGCCACGATGAACGTCGGCGCAACCGCAATCGCAACCGACGCAACCGTGGCCGCAACCGCAACCGCGGTAGTGGAGGGCGCGACCGCGACGGCAACCGCGGAGATAATGATCAACACGACGATCATGACTACGAACAGCGCAGCCGGAAAGATGTCGAGCTAGGGCCTCCTACCGAAGGTGGCGGTTGGGTGGAACTGAGTCCAAAAGGCTTTGGTTTCCTTCGACAAGCTGACAAGCATTTCTATCAAACAAATCGCGACACGTTTATTCCGCCCGACATGGTCCGAGACTTTGGGCTTCGTGATGGCATGATAGTAAAAGGTGAAGTGCGCCGTGGGCCACGGGGTCCTCAGCTCACGGTAATCGAAACCATCAATGATAAGTCGCCTGAGGTGTATCAAAATCTCCCCGTCTTTGAAGAGCTGACCGCTATTAATCCGAACAAACGCTGGATCTTGGAAACCAATGCCAAGCGCCAGACGACACGGATCATCGACATGATTACTCCTGTGGGTCGTGGGCAACGCGGGCTCATCGTCGCGCCGCCTCGAACAGGAAAGACGACCTTGCTAGAACACATTGCCCAGGCCTTGGACGAGAATTACAAAGAGACGAAAGTCATCATTCTCCTCATCGACGAACGTCCAGAAGAAGTAACGGAACTTTCCCGAGCCTTGCCGAATGCAGAGATCATGGCCAGTAGCAATGACAATGACACACGTACGCACATGCGTGTGGCTGAGCTCGCCATCGAGCGCGCGAAACGCATGGTGGAAGCCGGAGAGCATGTCTTCATCCTGATGGACTCTATCACTCGCCTTGCTCGCGCCTATAACCGTGCAAATAAAGGCAAAGGAGGTTTCAACAAAGGAGGCTTGAGCAACACCGCTTTGGAGGTTCCACGGAGGCTCTTTGCGGCAGCGCGGAACACGCGTGAAGCGGGGTCGCTCACGATTCTAGCAACAGCACTGATCGATACCGGTACCATGATGGATGAAGCCATCTATCAGGAGTTCAAGGGCACAGGTAATATGGAGCTCGTGTTAGATAAAAAGATCTCCCAGCACTACATCTACCCAGCCGTAGACATCTTTAAGTCAGGGACACGACGAGAGGAACTCTTGCTACCACCTCATCAGATTGAGAAGATCTATCTCATCCGGCGAGGACTTTCTGGGCACAAGCCAATCGAGGCCATCGAACGCTTGCTCAGCTTCGTTGAGAGATTCCCGAGCAATGCTCAGATGTTGTTGGAGATTAAGGGTTCTTCAGGCGGAGAATAAGCACGAAACACGGCATGCCCAGTGCTGACGACGATGCCGGTGTGGTCGAAGCCAAGGTGGATGAGATCCTCCAGGCTAACAGAGACTCAATTAATTTACCGGGCAACGGCAAAGCGGCTTCCGCGAGCGCTCAAGCGCCCATAAAGAAGGTATTTCCTAGGGCTATCGCCAGGGTGCTAGACGACCTTCTTGAGATTCCTAACTGCAAGATTCGGATTGGGTTGGACCCAATCATCGGGTTCCTCTTTCCTGCCATCGGTGATGCCATTACGGCGACGTTGGGCACGACTATTCTGGTTGAAGGTGCCCGTCGTCAGCTTCCCAAGACGGTTCTCATCCGCATGGCAGCTAATATTGCCATCAACGCAGCCATGGGTTCGATCCCCGTGATTGGGGATCTCTTCTCAATCTGGTTCAAGTCTAACGCTCAGAACAACGCCTTGTTAGAGAGTCATTCGGGAGACATAGATCAACAAAAGGTGCGCCCCAGCCCTTGGATCCTGTTAGCATTTCTTCTCGGGGTATTCGGCATCATCGCTCTGGTCGTATTCGGGCTTATCGTGCTGGGCCGCTGGTTGTTCTAGCAGCCGACTGAGGAACGCGTCTTTCGCTACAAAAGAAGCGAAACTTTTTGCTGCCATTTACCTGATACGCTACTTTATTAACCATGAGGCATTCTCTACTGTCCTTCACTTTCGGCCTGATGTTGATCCCTTCTCTTCTCCATGCAGATCGAGAGAAATCAGCCACCGCGTTTATCCAAGGCAAGAAAGCCTACCAAAGCGGGGAATATCGGGAGGCCCGAGCCTACCTTTTGAACGCCATTAAAGAAGACCCGACTAACAAGCGAGCACAGGAGTATCTCCGCCACGTACAATCAGCCGCAAAGCACGGTGTCAGACCAGTTAATCTTGAAGCGCGACTTGCCAGCGTTATTGTGCGAAAAGTCAAGTTTGATGACCTCTCTGTCGATAAGGCACTCGCCTTTCTGAAAGCAAAAGTCACGGAGTCGACCAGTGGGCAACTGAAGCCCAACTTTATCGTCAAAGGAAAGTCGCCGAATAAAATCACGCTCGACTTAGGCGACCTCCCCGCGAGCGAAGTACTCCGTTACATCGCCGAACTCTCTGGCTATCAACTGAGCTACGATCCCCACGCGGCCGTCCTCTCATCAAAGAATTCAATCGCTGCCCAAGACCAGAAATTTAAGGCTCGCCCCAAAGGGCGCGGAAAGAATTAGGTCTGTCTTGCGCTTGGCTTCGAGAAAGCGCATGAAGACCGCATGATCAGAGATTCGAAATGCGTCATGATCACTGGGGTGACTCGCGGCCTCGGTCGCGCCATGGTCAGCGAGTTCGCTAAACTCGGGTGGACCGTGGCCGGTTGCGGTCGGAATGAGATATTACTATCAGAATTGCGAAAGCAGTACCCAGCACCGCACCAGTTCCTTGCTGCTGATCTGACATCAGAGGAATCGATCAGCGCATTTACTAACACTGCCCTTTCAGGAATAGGCGCTCCAGATCTACTTCTGAACAACGGCGGGATCATCAATCATAATGCCCCTCTTTGGGAAATCGGTGAAGCAGAGTTTGCTGAGGTCATGGACATCAATGTCAAAGGAGTGGCCTCAATCATCCGCCACACAGTCCCCGCCATGATCGCGCGCGGGTCTGGCATTATTCTTAATTTCAGTTCTTACTGGGGGAGATCTACCGCTCCAGAAGTGGCCCCTTACTGCGCGAGCAAATGGGCGATCGAAGGGCTCTGCTCAGCGCTCGCCCAAGAACTTCCGACAGGTTTGGCGACGGCTGCATTAAATCCAGGTATCATCAATACAGCAATGCTGCAGAAGTGTTTCGGCAGTGACGCCGCTGCGTATCCTGGCGCTGAAGATTGGGCCAAAAGCGCGGTTCCCTTTATGGCAAGTTTAGACACAAGCTGCAATGGACAGCAGCTAACCGCTCCGTAAGGAAACAAATTGAATGAAGCCTAGGCATTTCCCGTCTAAATTGTGCTATGCCCCCTAACTCTCGTTCTGCGTCCCTCTTCTGTCTCGCGCTGATCAGCTGCACAGCCGCGTCCTCTGCCGCCGAGACCATCCTCTACAGCACCGATTTATCTGACTTTGAGATCGGAGATGATCTTCTCGTCGGTACTGACGAATGGATGGGCACGAACCAAGACGAAGGCATCCACGGCACGATTGAAGGCACCTTCACAGACGGAAATATCGCGGGAACGCTAGGTTTCGGTATTCCTAAGTTCACCGACGACAATTTCATCGCTTCGATCTGGCGCCCTATCAATGTCGATCCTGTAGCAAAGGATAGCCTGGTCCAATTCTCGACGGATATGGCAATCATCGATTCAGACAATGAGTTGTATGATAGTTTCTACATTTCCGTCGTCAACCAAAATGCGGATATGCTAGCGTCTGTTGTCTTTGACAACACCATCGAATCCTTCGGTATCTGGCGCTACGACGGCGTAAGAGACGGCTTCCACGACACGTCTGTTTCCTACGAACACGCCACCGTTTACGACCTCTCCTTAACCGTGGATTTTGCGAACAATCTCTGGTCAGCATCGCTCGACAACATCTCTCTCTTTGACGATGCCCTGCTCACGGAAACCAATTTTGAGAAGAACCTTGGCGACGTGTCCGCTGAGTGGGAGGTCAATGATCCAGACAATGCGGGCACGAATTGGCTCTACTTTGACAACTGGACTGTCAGTGAGATCACTGAGAATTCCTCGCCTGCCATCACCTTCACACCATCGATTACCCGGGGCCCGAATAAGAGAGTTCGCCTAAATTGGCCTGCGAACGCCGGAGAGACGTTCCAGGTCGAATACTCTAACAATCTACAAAACTGGAAAGAGGATCTCCCGGGATCCAGTGTTACCGTCGGAGGGAATGGTGGAGCTCGGTTCGTGGATGCTAGCGCCACCAACATTCCTGTGCGTTACTATCGCGTGAGTCGACGTTGAACCCGGTACGTCGCCCAATCTTAGTCGATTACCGAATCGGCTGCTTGCTTCTCGTCGTCCTGCTTCTCTTCAGCCTCATTTTCATTCTCTGAATCTGCTTCCGCATTAATCGGCTCCGCCGTTGACGCCTCTTTAGCTAGGCGAGCCACTTCCTTTGCGGGCAGAACCACACTGCTGGCGGCGCTTCCATTCACGATGCGCCGCACATAGAGTCCTAACGGCTCCCCATTTCCAAGAAAGGCGGGAGTTCCAGTCGAGCTATTGTGGGTGACGATGAACTTGCGAGGCTTCTTGATGAGTGCCTCGACTTTGGTCACATAGACGGACAACTCGCGGTCAAGATCTTGGCTCAATCGATTAAGAAGGATGATAGAGTCCAAGAGTCGTGTGCTAGGCGTTTCCTCAGGAAACGTCACTGAAGTAAACTCAACCCCTTCCGCTTCGACTTCCTCAGCCACCGGCAACACAAACGCCACGTCGAGATCTCCATCCTTGAGAACGACTTTGCTCGGAATTTCAGTACCATCAGGCAGCAGCAAATTCACTTCCTTGAACGTCGTCTTCACGTTCACCTCGCGTCCGCGTGCCTGACGTCGCAGCTGCTGCTCAACCTGAGCGCTAATGTCGATCGTGGAATTCGCGACCACGGTGAGCCCATTCTTTTGGATCACCGTGCCTGGAGCCTCAATCTTCTGTTCCTGAGACTGGTTCGCCGAACCACCCACAACCACTTCGACATCCACGACCACCTTTACCGTGATGATCGATTCACCTAGGTCGGACTGCAATTTGCGGGCCACTTCATTGATAGCATCATCCGCGTAAAGGCTGGTCGAGCAGAGAACAGCAAAGCTGAAGAGGAGTGTGGCATAGAATTTCATGCGTTTCGTTGAGTGTTGGGTGCTTGAGTGTAAAAGATCCAGGAAGCTCTCTAGTTCCAGTTGGGCTCGAGTTCCTGGTAGGCTGTGTAAATACCACGCTTGATGAAGAAAACCACACGCTCTTGCCTCTTCTCTTCGATCGCTGCCATCGTTTCTTTGAAAGACTCTAGTCCAGCCACTGTAGTCCCATCTATCTGTAGAAGGATGTCGCCATTACGCAATCCAGCGAGGGCCCCCCATCCCGCGCGCTCCACTTGCGCGATGAGTAAACCAGGCTGCTTAGCCTCAAGTCGCTTCGAAACACGATCTTCGAAAGCAAGATCGCGAACAGTGAACTCAAAATTCTCATCCTCGTAAGTTAGATATTGGCTAGGAGGCACGGGGCGTGGCTGTAAAGGCACCGTAAGCTCAAGGTCTTCACCATTTCGCACTACCGTTAGTTCCACCTCAGCATCAACAGGGTATTGCCGAACAAGATTCTCAAACACCTCAGCATCCTCTCTCCGACTCGCCTGAATGACAGAGCCATCAAGTTTCAGCAAGAGATCTCCAGTCATGATGCCAGCCTTCTCCGCAGACGTGTCAGAGAAAACTTCGGTCACGCGCACACCTTTCTTTCGGCCAAGTCCAAGCGCTTTGCCCAACTCTCTCGTAATCACTTGTGTGCTGACTCCTAACCAAGCCTTTTTTGCCAACTTTGGCTGCTCATCCGGAGTCTCTGGACCTAGCTCGATCACCGTTAGATACTGCCGATTGCCACGATCAAAGGTGACTAAAACAGGCTCTGGACTCGTCTTTCCAGCGACGAGCTTCGTCGTGACCGATTGAAGCTCCACGACATCTTTCACGGCAGCCTCTCCGACCTTGCGAATAGTGTCGCCAGCGCGCAAACTCGGCTTTGCCTCGCTGGCCGGACCACCTGGTCGTGCACTATGCACTTGGACACCATCGCGTCCTTCACGCCGATACTCCAATACAGCCACACGAGTGAAATTGCGAGCAGTCACGCCCCAGGATTTCAGTTCCACGGGGCGATCTCTCTTGGGCTCACGTTCGATCGGAGTAACCTGCCAACTCAGAGCCTCCTCGCCACGCAAACCAACGAGATCGAGTGGCTCGCCAATCTCGGCGTTGAAGACCAATCGATTAAATTCCGGCACATCCTCCGCACTCGTCACGTTGAGCGTCTGCCCATGAAAGCTCGTGATGATATCTCCGGCTTCAATACCAGCATTCATCGCTGGCGAGCCCTCCATCACACTCGCAACTAACATCCCCTTTACCTCGCGGCGCTGACCTTTAAGCAAAGGCTGCCCATTGAGTCCGATCCATGCTCGAGTGACCTTGCCATGGGCAATGATCTCATCGGCAACACGTTTCGCCAAATTGCCAGGAATAGCTCCTCCTAAACTTCCTACCCCCACCTCATTCACCCCCACGATGTTCCCCTTCAAATTCACGAGAGGCCCTCCGCTATTTCCAGGAAAGATCACCGCATCATGACCAATCCAGCGCACCAACTGATCCACGCTCTCGCCTTCGAGATCAAAGCTCCCTTGTCTCGGCGGGATCATGGCCGTGTTTGCAACCACCCCCAAGGTGACAGACTGCGACAACCCTGCAGGACTACCCATGGCCAGCACGGTATCTCCGACCCGCACCTTGTCAGAATCCTCGAAGGAAGCAACAGCGAGAGGGGTATCGAGCGTGCGGTCAGTTAGGTCCAACTTGAGCACGGTGAGGTCACTCAAGACATCCGTCCCAATCAGTTCGGCGCCTACCTCTTCCCGAGTCGACAGTCGACAGACCACCCGCGTTCCCCGACCGGCCACATGGTGATTCGTTAGGACGAGACCATCTTCCGAAATGATCGTTCCACTACCCGAACCCTGAGATTTCATCATGCGTCCATCGCGCCCGGACTCCGAAACGACATGGATCCGAACGAGTGCCGGATAGACCGACTCAACCGCCTGATCAATCTGGGCGCGAAGATCGGCGGAAGGCTCCACCGACTCAGCAAGGCTCATTTGAAAAAGGGCCAACGTAACGCTCGCGAGGCAGGCAAAGGGAGATAGGCGCATGAACATCATCATCAGGAACTAAACGCTGCTGAGGCGGACAGGAAACCAATTTCCTTGGACCTGCCTAAAAACCTGCGATCGTTTACAAGCATGAGGGCTCTACTGACGACCATTGCGTGGATTACTGGAGTCGGTGGACTAGCAGCAGCGCCGCCTCGAGATCTCTCTTCTGACCTCGACGCAATCTTGAAAGATGCCGAGATACCAGCATTGGCAGCAGCCGCTGTTTCTCGCACAGAACTCCGGGCATCCGGTGCCGCAGGAATTCGAAGACAAGGGAAGAAAGACTCGGTCTCGCTTCAAGACAAGTTTCATCTCGGTTCCTGTACGAAACCGATGACGGCCACGCTCACAGCGATCCTCATTGAAGAAGGTCTTCTAGATTGGGACACGAAGATTGGTGAGGTGCTAGGAAAGCAGATTCACCAATGCCACGAAGACTACAAAAACGTTACGGTGGAGCAACTGCTCGCTCATGTCGGTGGACTCGCCAAGCAACCGCCAGAAGCCGCCTGGAGGCAGGCCTGGGACGAACAGGGAAGAAAGAAACCTCCCACCCAACGCCTGAACTTTCTCAAAGCCATTCTGTCTGAAGCACCGAGTTATCCCCCCGGCACCAAGACAGAGTATTCGAACCAAGGATACGCCGTCGTTGGCACAATGCTAGAAACCCTAGCCAAGAAATCCTGGGAAAGCCTCTTAAAAGATCGACTCTTTACTCCACTAGGGATGAAGAGTGCAGGCTTCCGAGATCCCTGCCACGCACGTCGGCTAGATCATCCCTGGGGACACGACGAGCAAGGCAAGCCTGTACCACCAAATCCTAGCAGAGACAACCCCGACGCGATCGGACCGGGGGCAACCGTTCACGCCAACATCATCGACTGGGCGAAGTTCGCTCAGTTCCACCTACGAAGGAAACCTGACAAGCTACTGCAACAAGCCGCCTCCTTCGATAAGCTGACCTCACTTCTACCCACGAGTGGCCAGCACGGTATCGGCGGCCGGCTCGTGCTTGACCGCAAAGACATGGGCGGACATTGCCTGGTCATGAATGGTTCCAACACCATGTGGTATGCCACGCTCTGGATTCTCCAGGAACGCGAAATCGCTGTGGTCGTCACCACCAACAGGGGGCAAGAGGAAGGCTCCTCGGCCTGTGATAAGGTGGCGGGCCAGCTCATCAAGGAATTCGGCCAGGAGTAACTCAACTTCGAACTTTCCAAGCGACCGTGTTCTTGGGACGGTGCAAAAATGAAATGGTCCATCCTCGTTCTTTCTGCCCTTCTCACACTCAGCATTGCGGCTCAGGAGGAACGCCCTAACATCCTCTTTGCGTTCGCCGATGATTGGGGACGCTACGCCAGCGCCTATGGGCAACTTGAACCCGGCGGTCCCAATGACCTTGTCAGCACGCCGAACTTCGATCGCATTGCGAAAGAAGGCGTCCTTTTCCGAAATGCTTTTGTCACGGCACCTTCTTGCACCCCCTGCCGAAGTTCACTGCTCAGTGGCCAGTATTTCTGGCGCACGGGACAAGGGGCTATCCTCCAAGGTGCCAAATGGGACTCAAAGATCCCGTCGTTTCCACTTCTGCTAGAAAAAGCGGGCTATCACATCGGTTACACTGCGAAGGTGTGGACACCGGGCACCCCCAGAGACGCTCCCTATGGTGGGAAGAAGAACTCGTATCATCGTCAGGGCACCAAGTTCAGTCAGTTTTCCCAGCAGGTCGAGCAAGCTCCGAGTATCACCGAAGGCAAGGAACGCCAATACAACGCTGTTCGGGGAAACTTTGCCGACTTTATGGCGGATCGAAAGGATGGCGAGCCATTCTGCTACTGGTTTGGTCCCACCAACTGTCATCGTAAGTGGATTCAAGGATCGGGCAAACGGCACTGGAACATCGATCCCGATGGACTCAAAGGTAAGGTGCCACCGTTCCTTCCCGACGTGCCCGTCGTGCGCGAAGACTTCGCCGATTACCTCGGCGAGGTGCAGGCTTTCGACGCCATGTTAGGTGTCCTCATTGAAGAACTCGAATCCCGTGGTGAACTCGAGAACACACTCATCGTAGTAAGCGGAGATCACGGGGTCCCAGGGATGCCCCAAGGGAAATGCAATCTCTATGACTTCGGCGTCGCCGTCTCCTTAGCCATCCGTTTGCCGAAGGCTGCCAATGGAGGGCGCCTCGTCGAGGACTTTGTTAATCTGATCGACGTCGCCCCCACCCTATTGGACATCGCAAACGAGAAACCGTTAGACGTAATGAGTGGCCGCAGCCTCATGCCACTACTAACCGCCGATAAAAGCGGCACGATTGATGTTACCCGCGATCACGTCATCGTCGGGAGAGAACGTCACGTGGCCAAAGCACGCGCGGGGCAACTCCCCTACCCTCAACGCGCCATCCGCACGAAAGACTACCTCTACATCCGAAACTTCAAACCAGAGCGCTGGCCGATGGGCTCTGGACCTGGGATGGGCGCACCTGCAGGCCCGATGCCCCCCTACGAGAAACTGCGGGAAAACACGTTCGTCGCATTCGGTGATCTCGATGGTAGTCCCACGAAGGCCTGGCTCATCACGCACCGGGAAGATCCCGGGATGGACCGTTTCTTCAAGATCGCCTTTGGCCAGCGGCCTGCTGAAGAGCTTTATGATTTGAGAAAGGACCCTCACCAGATGACCAATGTAGCGGGTGAGTCCACCTACGCCGGAACCAAGACGGCTCTTTCTAAGCGCTTGATGGTTACGCTTCGAAATTCAGGCGATCCACGCGTAAATGGAGATGGCACCACCTACGAGAAACCTCCATTTGCCGGGGACACACCATAGGCAAATAAGCCAATACCTTTGTAGAACTCCGTTCAAGGTTCGTTGATTTCCAACCATTTGAGTGGTTCAAAAATCCAGCTCAGTACTACGACTCGCACTGGTGAATATCGTTTTTAAGAGTTCTTTCAATAACAACAAGGAAAGGCTTGAATCCACTCGCAGGAATGGCCATCTTTATAAGATGGCAGACGCAAATGATAGCCTAGAGGACCGCGCAGCGCGGGCGGACAAAATCGTCCGTGACCCGAGCAAATACAAGATCTGCGACGGCTGCGATTCTATTGTGCTTGCGACGGCTACAACTTGCCCCAGCTGCCACGCCTACCGTTTCATCGACGACCAGAAATCTGTCATTAATCAAGCGCGAGAACTCGGCCAACGAGAGCGCCGTTCACTCGTGAAGGGTGACTTTGAGTAGAATAGAAAGATCAACTTCCTAACGAAGTTCAATTCCTGCTTCAATCAGGTTGTTAAAACGGTCGACGGGCTCTTTAGCACTCCAGGCAATTCCGCGTAGTAGAAGCACTCGAAAGAGGGGATCATCAAAAGTCCAAGAGTAGTGTCCCGGAATAGAAACAAACATTCGACCTTGGTCTTCTCCCATTGGCGTTAGCGTCCAGAAGAGTGGGTGGGTCTCACCGTGTTCTTTGCACGTGGCCAACGTATTCAAGCGTTTAGGATCACCGACAAGATTCCAATAGCTCTCATCGTGGAACTGAGTCGTCTCAAATCCACGTGTGATGGGATGCTCAGCCCCCCCCTCAAACATGAGATCAATGAGCCCATGCCTGTACTTTGTTTGCCCCGCATCACTGGCAAGACCTAGCATATTCGCGAGGTCGGCAGCATGCCCCCCACTTTCACATGCCCAGTGGATACAAACCGCGCCCCCACCTCGGCTAACAAACGTCTTAAGCTGTGTCGTTCGTTCTGGGGACCAGTTTCCCTTCTTAAAAAAGACGAGAACGTCAGCCTCCTTCCATTGAAGTCGGGACGGCCATTTCCATGCGGTAGACACTTGAGTATCTGCAGCCATGGCAAGAAGATGACTCCACACATGCTGCCAGCGCGGATAGTCGTGTTCTCCAAAGCCGTGATCCTTCTTTCCAGCAACGAGTACCATGTTGATCGGACGCGTTGGCAAGGCAGGATACGGCGCACCGACCAACACGGCGGCTAACTCCTGACGTGAACGCTGTGAAGGCGCCTTTTCTACCCCGTCCCTCGGAAGCGAAGGGTAGTCGCGCATGACCGGTGGCTCATGGAGCAAATAGGTCATGAGATCGCGGACCTCACCAGCCGTGAGAGCATCGAGGAGGCCCACGGGCATAAGAGATTGAGCCTTTGGACGAGCCGTCTTGATGTCTCTCTTGGCCACCACCTTAACCACATTCGGCCCTATACCGAGCCGAACTGAACCGTCGCCCTGCTCCACAGGCACAGCGATCACAGACTCGCCAGACATCAGTTCGATCACCTGTGTTGGATAGTCCGGATTGATCATGGCGGAAGGCTCTCGGATATCCTTCATAACAGAATGATAGTCTTTGAACGCAAGTTGGGAAAGGTGGGGCCCAATATGCGTCCCCTCACTACCTCGCTGATGACACGAAGAACAAAGCGCCTTCTGACCAAAGAAGATCTCCTTACCCCGCGCCCAATTGCCCCCCTGAATCTCTGGGCGAGCAGGCACAAAGTCGGACGCCAATTTATCACCAGGCGATGCCCAAGGCTGAATAAACCGTCTCAACTGGAGGGCACGAGGTCGACGGTCCTCCAAGGTTGACCAAGTCACCGTCAGATTCGGAATCCCCCCGCCTTCCAATCCCAGAATAAGCTTCATTGGCAACCAAGCTTTCAGCGATTCCACAGTGATACTCACATCGTGCGACACATGGCCGCGAGAAGACACATGCTTCTTTCCTCCCAACTCCGCTTCGAATGAATGCGAAGTCGACGCAAAAGACAGGGTGACCGTCTCTGGTTCATACTGATAGTCTAGCTGCGCCCCCTTCTGAACGGTTGGTCGTAGCATCTGCCAAAGATCCAACTGAGTCTCCAGCGTGAGGGTGCCGCGGGCTGCCAATTTCTCATAAAAGGCTTCGTGCGAGCCGCTCGCGTTTGTGAGTTCTCGTGAAACCGCTAAATCCAAATGGGGCAACCGCTGCGTGAGGCCTTGCCCGTCGGGTTCCTCCCATGTGGCGCTCACGCCATCGGCACTCGCTTGTACGGCGTACGGCGAGGCATCAATACTGAACCAAGTCTGTTCAGAAACCAGCTCCGTGCTCAGAGTGTACTCGTTAGACAAAGACGTCGTCTGCTGACTCACCACACGAACCGCATTGCCGCCTTCCGCCACCTGCCGCTTCACCACCTCGTAGGGGGGCCGCATCGTTTCAAGGTGATCACCAGCACGCGCATTCGGACTCGCGTCGATACGCGTTTCCTCAAGACGGAAGCTAGGCGGCAAGTCTCGATCAAACGCCACACGCACACGATCTGGGCCATCTCGCCATGTCATCACCGCCTGAGGCGTCGCCGCAGCGTCATACACGATGCGCCAAATCTGACCTTTCCCTTTGGGTCCCGTACCCCAATCAGGATCTCCCGAGTGCGTGCAAAGACGCAATTCACCCCGAGGACTGACACAAACGTCAATCGCGAGCAATCCCAAGCAGGCGAGGATCTCATTCTGAGCAACATAGCCGGCCTCCGTCTTAACTAACTTCGTCCGGTAGAGCTTCCCTCGAGACTCCCCGATGACAAGCGCATCCCCTTGCCACCAGTCCGGACCGAAAACTGGCCCACCATTCACCGGCTCATTGAAATTCATCCCACAGGTAGACTGATGCTGTGGGCTGTAATCGAAGACACTCGGCTCATCAATGACATTAGGCAAATGCTTAGGATGTCTCGGCGGGAAACCATAGTGCCGCCCTTTCTGAATATGGAGAAGTTCATCAAAGGGATTTCCGTTAGGCAACCAAGTGGCTCCTTCTTGATCTGTACAGAAGAGGTCGCCTAAATGGTTAAAACGTAGCGCAATCGGCCAGCGGATACCCGTGCAAACCTTCTCGCGCGACTTACAATCGGGGGCAATGCGAAGAATACTACCACGCTCACTGCTAAGATCGTTCTGTGCCGTTCCAGTCTCCTCTATCTCGTAGGCGTCGTTGTAAAGCCGGACCCCGAGACCAAACCAAATCGAGCCATCGTGAGGATCCAACGTCAGTCCGGTGACATCCACACCCGCCCGAGCAGGTGGCCAGCCTTCGGCTAACGTTTGTACGATCTCCGCCCGATCATCGCCATCTTGATCGGCGATCATGAGAATCTTTCCCTTGGCCGCAAGGAAGACAGCGTTTCCATGAGGGCTCCCCTTCGGTGCCAAGTCCATGCCAATCTGTCCGGTGATCTTTCCCTGGCTTTCCCAGAACAACTCCACATGGTCCTCCGCACCATCACCGTCGGTATCAGTGAGCAGAAAGAGATCACCCGCATAGCCAAGAGCAACCAGTTTACCGTCATGCCGATAGAGGACATTGTTGCAGTTGGGAAGATCGACGGGCAAGGGCTCCGCGTTGATGCCAGGAAGCAAGGGATGAAAGAGCCCATCTCCTTCAGCAAGAAGAGATCCTTGCCACAGAAAGAGACTAAAAAGTAGACCGAGAACAGCACGCATAAACCGATTCAATCAGGAGAAGGGTTGATCGTCCAACATGGAACGTCCACGATCCAGTATGCGTATTGCCCTTCTATTCTCGCTTCTCTTATCGATGCCGTGCCGAGCAGAGCAGCCTCACATCGTTCTCGTCATGACCGATGACCAAGGTTGGGGCCAGACCGGCTACAACAACCACCCGGTCTTGAAGACACCCAACTTGGATGCGATGGCCGCAAACGGGCTGCGCTTAGATCGGTTTTACGCTGCCGCTCCTGTCTGCTCCCCAACTCGTGCCAGTGTCCTCACCGGACGATCTAACATGCGCACCGGCGTCGAAAGCCATGGCTTCGCATTGCGAAAACAAGAACGCACATTAGCCCAAGCACTCAAGAAAGCCGGCTATGCCACAGGACATTTCGGCAAATGGCATCTCAATGGACTCCGCGGTCCTGGCGTTCCAATCCTTGGCGATGACACTCACGGCCCAGGCCAATTCGGCTTCGATACCTGGCTTTCCGTGACAAACTCCTTCGATCGAGATCCCGTCATGAGCCGCAAAGGCACTTTTGTGGAATTCAGTGGCGATTCCTCTGAGATCATTGTGGAGGAAGCCCTATCATTTATTCAGAAGCAGGCCCACGCCGAGAAACCATCCTTCACCGTGATTTGGTACGGCACGCCGCATAGTCCCTTCCGAGCTTCGGACGAAGACAATGCTCCCTTCACATCTCTAGACAAGAACTCACAGAACCACTTCGGAGAACTCGTCGCCATGGATCGCAGTATCGGCACGCTGCGCTCTGGGCTAAAGAAGGCGGGCATTGCTGAAGACACCTTGGTCTGGTTCTGCAGTGACAACGGTGGCCTGTCCAAGATCACGCCAGAAACAGTCGGGGGATTACGTGGCTTCAAAGGCAGCCTCTATGAAGGCGGCCTACGCGTTCCTGGGATCCTTGAGTGGCCAGCCAAGATCAAGAACGGCCACATCACGAAGTATTCCGCCGTGGTGATGGATATCTTCCCAACTATTGCAAAGATTGTCGACCTGCCTAACGAAAGCATGCTTTCACCCCAAGATGGACAAAGCCTGCTCCCGCTACTCGATGGCGAATCATTTGAACGATCCAAGCCCATACCCTTCCATTGCTTTGGACACACGGGATGGCTCGATTATCCCTACAAGCTACTCCACACCGGCAAGCAAACCAAGGCTTACGAACTCTATCATTTAGAGAACGATCCGAAAGAATCCAAGAATCTCTATGACGGTAATCCCAAGATCGCAGAACGCATGAAATTGGCCATGGACGCTTGGTTGGTCTCCATGCGAGGCAGCATTGAGGGCAAAGACTATCCTGAGGGCAAGGTATTGCCCGAAAACCCCACCCCCAGGCACTGGAACAAAGCCGATCTTTACACTGACCATTTCGACGCTTGGAAGAAACGCCCAGAGTATCGCTCACGGCTTACAGATTGACGCACACACATTCGTAACGGAACGCTAGACTTCTATGGTTCGTTTTCCAGTCAGCCCTAGCAAAGTCGAGGATCTTCGCCGTCGCATGGACACGCTGGGACTCCAGGAAAGCGATTTCGTCGAGCGCTTCTTCTGTCCAAACCACGGTCGTGTGCGCAAACGCCAGGCGCAGATCGCGGTGCATCTCTACCACGAAGAATCTAAGACAGAAATCCGCTGCTATCGCTCCACCAGTCAGGCTCTCAACCGCTTTCTCGCGCGCCGCATGCTCGTGCGCCAACTAGAGAAGATCCACGATGGCGACCAAGCAGCTTCAAAGAAGCAAGCGACCCACGGTGGTAGCGAAAGTGCCGTAAATCACATGCAACGCATGTTTGTCCAAAGCTTCGAGCGGGACATTGCGCAACCCTACTCCATTCCAGCTCAGAAACTGTTAGGAATAGGCAATTTACCCTCTAAGCTAATTGGGATTCACGGCGAACGTGCAGCCTCACCCAAGGGATCAAAGGGAAGTCGTCGCTCCTCTTGAACAGCCTTCTCACATGGCTGGAATCCGCCTCGGACTCATCGCCAGCATTGGTCTTGCTCGTCTTGGCCGTCGCCACTGTGACGAGCGAGGACCTGGCGTGCGTGACCGCAGGCGTCCTCGTCGCCGAAGGCACCTTCGGATTCGCTCTTGCCGTTTATGGGTGCCTGTTAGGAATTATCATTAGTGACGTCGGGCTCTTTCTCATGGGCAAGTGGTGGGGCGAACGCATCATCAAGATCCCACCCATCTCGTGGTTCGTCACCCCCAAGCGACTCGATCTCGGAAAGAGCCTCTACCAACGCTACGGCGGCGCCCTCGTTCTCTCGTCGCGATTTTTACCCGGCACACGCATGCTCGCCTACATCGCCGCCGGCATGTTAGGCTACCCCTGGAAACGTTTCATCCTCTACATGGGCATCGCCTGCGCGGTTTGGACACCCATCTTAGTGGGCTTCGCCACCACGTTTGGCGGCACTATCCTCACGCGGATTGCAGCCTACGAGCGCTGGGCCCTCCTCGGCTTCCCCATCGCCATCCTCGTCGTCTGGCTTCTGCTCAAAGGCTTCTTCTATCTCGCTGAAGCCCTGCAGAAACGAAAGCGCTGACAAAGCCAATCGGTCGTTCCATGCCTCTCCGTGGTTACTCCCTTTTTCAA
>JAACDM010000396.1 GCA_009936795.1 Verrucomicrobiaceae bacterium
CGGGCCTGCGGAATCACTAACATGGATTACGCATGGTTGAAATTTCGGCAGCTCTCCATCCAGCAAACTTGACGGAGCGCCTAACTTTCCCGTTGTTCAGGGTCGATGTCGTAAGTGCCAGCACTTCGTCACTACCCGCCCCAAGGAAGCGCACCCCGTGTAAACGCCGGGTGAAAACCGGCACGGAGAAAGGGGCGGACTAAAACCGATACACCCATCAGAAAGGATGAGTGTACATGAACATGGAACAATGGGCGCGAGTGCGCCGGAAAGTGTTGGTCGATAAGCAGAGCAAGCGCTCGGTAATGTCGGAAGAAGGTCTCCATTGGGAGACGTTGCAGAAGATGCTGGAACACTCGCAGCCGCCGGGCTACCGGCGGAGCGCCCAACCTGAGCGCAAGATCTACATGTAGTTGCGCTGCTTCTTACGCTGCTCTTCGTAGTCTTGATAGGCTTCTTTCACGGTATCTACTTCCGACACCTCGGCAACGGGCACTTCCCACCATGTGTATCCGTCGACGCCTTGGAACAGATCGGTTTCCACATAGATGACCGTTGTCTTGTCTGACGCCTTCGCCGTTACGAGTGCGCCTTTAACAGAAACAATGTCCGTACACTCGATAACCTCAGCACCAAGGCTTCGCGCGTTGGCAGCGAGATCGACAGGCAAATGATCGCCGTCGAGTTGCCCGCTAGCATCGTCGCGATAACGGTACTGCGTCCCGAAGCGCTGGCTACCAACCGCCGTGGAAAGGCCACCGATACTGCCGTAACCGTTGTTGTTCAGGAGAAGAATGGTCAGCTTGATGCCTTCTTGCACAGCGGTGATCAGCTCCTGCGCCATCATGAGGTAGCTACCATCTCCAACCATAACAAAGATCTCGCGGGTGGGATCAGCCATCTTGGCACCGAGGCCTCCAGCAATCTCATAGCCCATGCAAGAGTAGCCATATTCCAAATGATAGCCTTTGGGGTCACGCGTGCGCCAGAGTTTGTGCAAATCGCCAGGCAAACTTCCCGCGGCGCATAGCACGATGTCGCGTTCGTCCGCCGCGTCGTTAACCGCGCCGATGACCTCCCCCTGACTGACGGGGACTCCATGGTTTAAGTGATAGACACCGTCGACAACCTTGTCCCACGACTGATTCCATTCTGCCGCTTTCGCCCGATAGGCGTCATCAACAGCGTAACTTTCCAACGCAGCTTCGAGCTCTTCCAGCACCACTCGCGCATCGCCCACCAGCGGAAGCGCGCCATGCTTGAACGCATCGAAATCCGTGACGTTGATATTAATGAAACGTACGTTTGGATCCTGCCAAGCGGTCTTTGATGCCGTGGTGAAGTCGCTGTATCGCGTGCCAATACCAATGACGAGATCGGCTTCGGAAGCCACGACGTTAGCCCCCTCGGTTCCCGTCACACCCGCGGCGCCCAAGTTACATGGGTCATCATAGCGCAGCGCCCCTTTGCCAGCCATGGTCTCAGCCACGGGAATGCCAGTCCGCTTGACAAATCCTCGCAGTTCATCCGTCGCTTCACTATAAATCGTACCGCCACCAGTGATGATCATGGGACGTTTGCTAGATTTGATCCACTCAGCGGCCCGTTGCAACAAGTCTCGGTCTGGTCGCGGTCGCGCAATGGTCCAGACCTTCTTCTCAAATATCCCATCAGGGAAATCAAACGCTTCCGCCTGTACATCCTGAGGCATCGCAAGGGTCACTGCTCCGGTGTCGCCTTGAGAAATCAAAACCCGCATGGCCTCAGGGAGAGACGTGATCAACTGCTCGGCGCGATTGATCCGATCCCAGTATCGAGAGACGGGCTTAAAAGCATCATTCGCGCCATGGTCCTGAGTGTGTGGCAATTCAATTTGCTGCAAAACGGGAGCAACATTGCGGCGAGCAAAAATATCACCCGGGAGAAGCAATACAGGAAGGCGATTCACCGTAGCAAGGGCAGCACCCGTAACCATGTTCGTCGCTCCTGGCCCGATTGAGGTAGTACAGGCAAACGCACCCAAACGGTTCCTTACCTTAGCGTAGGCCACGGCGGTGTGCACCATGGCCTGCTCGTTGCGACACTGATAGTAGGTAAACCCAGGATCTTGATGGAGCGCCTGTCCTAGGCCAGCGACATTCCCATGACCGAAGATGCCGAAGCACCCCGCAAAGAAAGGAGTCTCCTGTCCATCACGGGCAACGTGCTGGTTTTTGAGATAGGTAATCGTTGCTTGAGCGACTGTTAAACGAGGCATGATTGAAAGGCGGTTAAAGACAGAAATAGGGGGACAAAAAGAAAGAGCGGCTTGCGGAGCTCACGTCTAAAACCGCGAATGATTGCAAGTAGAAGTGAATAAATATCATTGATCGAGAATCTGTTGAAATGTGGAGCGGCTAAAACCTCTATGCCTTGAATACCGGCGCGAGGCATCTCTTTCTGTCTCTAAAACCCACCCTTCTCTTCCACGAAGGCGAACAATTCATCATGATAGGGCATAAAGTTTGCACAACCGTGGCGGGTCACAACAATGGCACCGCAAGCATTGCCCATCCGACAAGATTTGTAGTGGTCCCAGCCTTCCAGGAAGCCATAGATGAAACCGGTAGCGAACGCATCGCCCGCCCCAAGCACATTGACAATCTCTACGGGAAACCCGGGCACGACTTGGGCACTGCCGTCTGGCAAATGGATGCTAGCACCATCGCTGCCGCGTTTCACGATGAGCGCCTCGACCCCGAGTTTAAGAATACCGGCAATCGCATCATCCAAATTGCCTCGAATCTCCGGAGCGGACATTTGCTGATGCTGAACCGTGATCTGATTAGGATCAGTGAGCATCGTCGCCAACACTTCTTCCTCCGTGCCAATGGCCACGTTAACCCGAGGCAGCAAGGCACGTGTGGTCACGCCAAAGGCGCGGGCATCGTGCCACTGATCCTGCCGGAAATCCAAATCGAGCATCACCGGCACGCTGGCACGCACCGCTTCTTCTACGGCGAAGAATGCGGCGCTGCGACAAGGTTCTTTGCTCAATGCTGTGCCCGATATTTCCAAATACCGAAACTGGCTGACATTCGCCGCGAGCACATGATCGATCGTCATGGCATTGTCGGCGCAATACTCCCGGTAATAGACTAGTGGAAAGCGATCCGGGGGCTCGATTCCCAGGACAACGGCGCTCGTACGTGTTCCCGGGATACGAGGAATCAACTTCGTCTCAACCCCTTCGTCATTGAGAAATCGCAGGAGGAAGTCGGCGACTTTGTCGTCCCCCATTCCAGTCAACAAGGCGGCCTTCTTCCCGAGCCTCGTAAGACCCGTGGCGATGTTCAGAGGCGATCCGCCAGCAAAGGCTCCAAACCCCGATATTTCTTCAAACGGCGCCCCAATGTCGCTCGAATAGAGGTCGATCGATGAGCGGCCATAGGTGAGAAGGTCGTAAGGTTTGTCGGACATGGGGGCCTAATTACCCAAATCTGTAGACCCATTGCCAGGGTATTCGTAGACGATTGCTTCGCGGTCATTTCGAATAAGCAATAACCGCCCAGCCAAGACCGGATGATTCCACGTCTTGCTGGAGAGCGCATCGAACCGATGCACGATCTCCTCTTCTTCAGGCGTCGCCTCAGCCAAGACGATTTCTCCCCCCTCCGCTTGAATGAGGAGTTTATCTCCCACTCCTAACATCTGCCCATGACTGAACCGCGTGCCACGCCAAGCACGCTGACCATCCTCGATATTCATGCAGACGAGACGGCCTTCATCGAGACCGTAGGCATGGTCATTGCGAACCACCATATCTGAAAACTTCGTCTTCAGTTTGTTCGTTTTCCAAATCTCATTGGGTTCACCTGAGGACAGGTCGATAAGATGCGAGCCATGCCCATAGCCCACGCTAACAAGCACTTTATCGGTATCGATAATCATGGGAATCGTGGTGTGCGCTGGCGACCTGCCAATGTCGTGATTCCACAGGATCTCTCCGGTCATAGGATCGTGACCACTCACGCTTCCAGTATTGTGACACACGATCTGACGTTTGCCTGCGAGAGTCGTTAGAACTGGGGTGGCATACCCAGGTTTCGCATCCCCACCTCTCCAGCGTGGATCACCCGTCAGTAAATCAAAAGCCGCGAGAGGACGGTCTTTTGAATCCCCTAACGTGATCACCACCACATCGCCAACGATCAGTGGACTCCCGCTCTTGGCCCACATTTGATTTCCTTGATCGACCTCGTTCAAAGTTTCTCGACGCCAGACGACCTCTCCCGTTAGCCCATCGAAGCATAGCAAAATGCCCGTCGCTCCGAGCGCATATACCTTTCCCTCATGCACCGTCGGCGTACTCCGAGGGCCATCACCACCCATGCTCTCTGAAAATCTCACATTCTCAGCATGCACCCAAACAGGGTTTCCCGTCCGCGCCTCGTAACACACGGTCAGTTCGTCATCGCCTCGCTGCTCTAGTGTGTAAGCGAAGGACCCTGCCACCGCGAACGACGACCAGCCCAGGCCAATATTCAGCCGCCAAAGCTCACGCGGCGTCTGCTCCGCCCAATCGGCCGCCAATTGGCTGCCAGAGACCCAGTTGTCTCGATTGGGCCCCAAAAAGTAAGGGAAATCACCCGGCAGATTCGTCGTAAGCGGCGAATTGGGCGCAAGTGTCGTCAACTCCAACGAATCCGCCACTTCGTCCGACTTGGGCGTCCAAACCCAAGCCAGTTGGGGGAAGAAATCTCCCATGTGCCCTTCGTGCCGCACGCTGAAACGGAGGCTGACGCTCAGCAACCCGATGAGCGCGACCCCAATCAGACGACGCGACCACGATAGACCGGAGACGAGTAGCAGCCAGACGAGGGCCATCACAAGCATCAGAATGATCGTTAACAGGTTCGCAGCGCCACCCCAGCCAACTTCTTCGTAGGGCGTGAAGCTGAAGACGACTCTCAAAAGAGGCGGAATCGCGAGGAGAATGATGAGCAGCTTCCATCGTGTACGGCGTTGTTTCATGGGCCTACGTTGGCTGGGGTACCCCCTACCGTCGAGTCGGAATCGGCGAATCCCACGGACCCAAGAAATTGCCCCGGTTGACGCCGCGTAATCGCCCGCTTAGTGTTCCCGCTATGAGTTTGGGGTCTCTATCGCTGGGTCATTATGTACACCTGACACTTACAGGAGTTCTAGCATTGTGCCTGGGCCAGCAGGCCTTATCAGCAACGCCGATCGTGATCAATGAGATCATGTATCACAGCAAATCGACCGAATGGAAAGAAGATGATTCGGCGGAATACATTGAACTCTATCATGCCGGCGAGAAGCCTATTTCACTCGAGAGCTGGAGATTCTCTTCTGGCATTCGCTATACCTTCCCTGCTGTTACCCTTGCGCCTGGAGGTTTCCTCATCATCGCTGCCGATCCCGACGCCCTCCGAGTAAAACATCCAAACATCGCCACCGTGCTTGGCCCCTATCGAGGCCAATTGAGCAATAGCGGAGAGAAGATCACTCTAGAAGACGCAGATGAACGGACCGTTGATGAAGTCACCTATGCCGATTCCGGCCGCTGGGCACAGCGAGTTTCGACTAAGCTGAAGGGCAACGATGATTGGATCTGGCGCGCCCCCCATGACGGTGACGGCAAATCGCTCTCTCTGAAGTCCCCCCTCTCCAACAACAAGCAAGGAGAACACTGGGGCAGCAGCAACGTCGACGGCGGTACCCCTGGAAAACAGAACGACATCTACTTCGAGAAGATTGCCCCAGTCGTGGTATCAGTAAATCACCGTCCCGCCATCCCAAAGTCGACTGAACCTGTCGTTGTTCGAGCAAAGATCGATCATGCAATTCCGGTCACCATGACCCTGCACTATAGATTAGACGGTGAGACCGCTTTCCAATCGGTGCCAATGAAGGAAGGAGCGGGTAGCATCCCCCCGCAATCCAACAAAACCATTGTACAGTTTTACGTGCGCGCAGCAGACGACACGGGCTCCGCCACGGACTATCCCACGCTCAACCGTGATGACAGTGGTCGTCTCACTCAGCGCCAACCTGTCTGTCTCTATCAAGTAGACAACTCTTTCAACCTGGATGCCGAACAAGCCCCCGGGGCAAGGCCAACGTATCGCATCGTGACCACCGCAGATGAGGTTTCTCTGATGAGGAATCTCGCCGCAAAGTCGGGACGCTCCAACGTCTATAACAATCACCTCCACCTAACCTTCATCGCCGTCGATGGGGTTGAGATCGATGTCCGCTACAACGTCACCGCTCGCATTCGTGGTCATGGCAGTCGCTCCGCATTTCCTCCCGGCATGCGCGTGTCCTTCCCAAGTGACGATCCTTGGCGAGGCATCACGGACATCAACCTCAATACGCAATTCACGCAGTCGCAGTCGATTGGGGCCGCGATTCATCAACTTCTGGGAAGCCACTCCGCAGGATCGACACCTGTCGTGATCACAATGAACGGCAGCAACTGGGCAAAGAAAGGCTCTCCACAGTTCGGATGTTACGTTCATAACGAAGTTCTCGATGGAGCCTTTGTTGAAAGGCATTTCCCCGGCGAAGAGGACGGCAATCTCTATCGCTTAGTCGCAAGCGCTTATCTCAATGAGCGGAAGACCGACATGACCACCTTCCGCAAAGAATACAACAAACGTAACCACAGCTCCGATGATGACTACACGGACATGTTCACGTTGATCGAGACCTTACGACAGACAGAGCCCGAAGAGACATACTATGACCGGGTGAACGAGATCGCCGACCTCGAACAGTGGGCGCACTACATTGCCCTCGATGCCCTCATGTGTAACACCGAGGGCGGTATGCCTGACGGGCGCGGTGATGACGTGGCCCTCTTTCGACGCAAGAATGGACGGTTCCAGTTCATCCCCTATGACCTCGATTCTATCCTGGGCATGGGTGATGATGGTCAAAGAATCGGCAAGGA
>JAACDM010000397.1 GCA_009936795.1 Verrucomicrobiaceae bacterium
CATCGGGCCTGCGGAATCACTAACATGGATTACGCATGGTTGAAATTTCGGCAGCTCTCCATCCAGCAAACTTGACGGAGCGCCTGTTTTCATTCTTAAGAATCGTCTAAGGTGCCCCCGATTCCGTTTCAAGATTCCATCGCCGAGATTGGCTTCGCCAATCTTACCTGACACCCTACCATCGGCTGTGAGGTTTAGTTGAAGCTTCAAGTTCTTTTGTGAAGACCAGGCGACAATGATGCGTGCCTGCTCTTGCCACTTTCCAGTCATGGTAGACGTCGCCACACGGTCTGCTACTGCTGTGGTCGAGATCAGGAATAGCAGAGACACTAGAATGCCGCGATTAGGCTCTCGCGAGTTATCGTTGCTGCTGTGTCAAGGTGTGGGCCAATCTTGGGGTCTTACCAAGGTTCCCTGCTTGCCAGTGGGCCAATCGGCGCCATCTGCGATCCACTGTCGAAGCACAGTGAGTTCGTTCGCCCAGAGTCTGTCTGGTGTGGGTGGCATGAACACGGGGTGAAGGTCGTCCACTGCAAGCACTCGGTAGAGCATGCTTCTTTCCGGGCTTCCGGGTACGATAACGGGGGCGTGTATTCCGGTTGTGAAAGCGGAGTGACGGGTCTCGAGGTTCAGCTCTCCTGATTCCTTGGCACTCACATGATTGTGGCACTCGAGGCACCGTGATTCTAGGATGGTGCCGATCCCATCTTGGAAGCGAATCGGTTGCGTGTGCAGAAGCCCATCTCCATTCATCGATTGGCATGCGACGATACACGTTAGTAGGCCTCCGCCAACGCCGAGTTTTATGAGGGTGAGCAACCTTTGTTTCATAAGGCAAGCGTTAGCCATTTACAGTGTCTCCTGTTATTTCGTCAACATAAGTGTTCAGTCGACTGATGATATCGTAGTGGTCTTTTTCCGAGACGTCATGCTCTTTTAGCGTGTCCATGAGGTGTTCGATGAAGCGCGCAAAGTGTTGTTTAGTGACGCCACGTCCGGTGTGAACTTCTCGCAGAGAGCGACCGGTGTAAACGATCGGGCCGCCGACTGCTGCGGCAAAGAACTCGCGTTGCATCCTGCGAATCGTCTCCACAGAACTATGCTCGAAGAAGGGCCGCAGCGAATCATCGTCGATGATTCGATCGTAGAAGGCATCGATCAGGTTTGTGATACCGACCTCGCCGCCGATTCGTTCGTAAAGGGAAGTAGTTGTGGTCATCGTTGTTCTTAGTCGAAGTTGTTGCCTAGAGATTCCAAGTAAGAGACAAGCTCGCGCATCTCTCGAATCGTCATCAGTTCTTGCAACCCGTGGGGCATGATGGATTCCCTTACCGGCTGGTAAGACTTGAGATTATCTGCTGCGATGATGACCTCGCTACCTTCATAGCTAATGTATTTGAGAGAGCCGTCGACCAACCATTCTAATTGGACACCCTGTTCGGTAACACCGCTTTTCGTGACGATGCGCCAAGCTTGATACGTGGGAGAGGCATTTGTTGTCGGCTCGATCAGGGACTGAATAATGTGACTACGATCTACGGATTGGCCGAGATTCTCAAGATTCGGTCCGAGACTGTTGCTAAAGGCTCCGGGAGTGTGGCACTGTGAACAGAGCAGACCTGCGGCATTGAACAACCGGCGTCCAGCGTTGACGTCCCCTCCCGTTTGAAGGCGTGTCTGCCATTCTGTCAGTGTTGATGGGCGCTTGCTCGCAAATTGCTTATCGTCAGCGTGGGGGCCATAAAGAATGTATTCTAACTGCTCGGCAACTGGGGTTTCATTTGGATCGTCTTGGATTTTGAGATAGTGTTTTTTGAGTTTAGAAAGCGTGGGCTCGACCTGGCCAGTCAGGCGCAAGGCTCGAGCAGCCTCCAATCGCATGGCGGCGCGGTGATCATCTAGCAGTGGCCAAGCCCATTCAGTCTCTACGGGGATTTGCTTAGCCCAAACAGCGATCGCCTCGGCGCGAACCTGAGGATCGTATGAACGATTCTTAGCGACGGACCTGAGGATTGGAGTGATTTGATCCTGATCATCTTTGATTTCAGAGAGACCTTGAATCGCAGCGAGTTGCAGGAGAGGGCTCATTTTACGTGCCCAGCGCGCTAGCAGGTCGATGGGCGCTTTATTGTTCGAGTCACTGATCTGCATCAGGGCTAGCGAACGCAGGTGATCGTTTGTTTCCTTACTCGCGATGATTTTTGTAAGGGTGTCGCTGGGACGAGGAGAGGGGAGATCGAACGCGCTGGGTGTTTGTTTCGTCTCTAGTGCTTCGAGGAACTCAGAGGAGAGGGCTGATTTGGCAGCGAGGTAAGTTTCCAGTAAGCCTAACGAAACCTTTGGGTCGAGAATCGACTCATCCAAGGCGGGACGAAGTCGTGTATCACGGACTTCGGTCGCCCAGAGTAAAGCTGTAATGCGTATGACTTGATCAGAGTCGCTTAAAAAATGCCGCACTAGGTTCAGCGTGTCGGGGTGATATGCTTTGCGGAGGGCTAACAGTGCGCCTAGTCGAATCTAAGGCGTGGTGTCTTTACTTGCTTTAAGAAGGCTTTCCCAGAAAACTGGATGGGCGAGTGATTCTACCGCTGCGTGGGTCATGAAGGCGTCATTGTACGTGAGGAGGTTTAGGAGTGTCGGGGCATCGCTTGCCTCGTGCTTGGATCGTATCTCGCGGACAACTTTCTCGGCGTCGGTTGTTGGTCGGGGTAGTCTCTGTGATGGATCGAGATCGCCTTCGTTTTTCTGCTTTGGCTTGAGTCTCCACAGGCGTCCTCCTGTATGATTATCGTATCGATTGCTGGCCCAGTCGGTGATGTAGACGATGCCCTTGGAGTCGGTGGCCATGGCGACAGGTCTGAAAGATCTGTCGCCTGACACGAGAGCTGAACTGCTGGCGCTAGCGGAAAGCGAGTCCGGCTGTAGAGTATGGCGTTCAATAACAGATTCGCCCCAGCAGGCAACGAGTAAGCTGTTACCGTAGTCGTTGGGAAACGATGTGCGTGCACCTGACAACACGCCGGAAGGTGCTTCTCGGGTAGCTGAAACCATCGGCAATGTGCCCGGCAGTTCCCCCTCCCACGAGAGTAGGGGGTGGTGCCCTCCTTTTCCGAAGAGGGTGCGGTAGCCATAGTCTCCGCCATCGACGATGTGTGGTAAACGGTTAGGGCCGCGGGACTCTGGATCATTGTCCGCTGCGAGCAGCCGGTCATGGGCATCATGATCCATGCCCATAACGTTCCAGATTCCCGTGGCAATTTCTTCAACCTGAGTGCCACCCGGTAGGCAGCGAAGGATACTTCCTCCATCACCGTAGCCACTGATAGTCGTGCCGTCCGTATCGAGAACGGTGTAGGCATGGCCGCCCATATTTCCACGCGAGAAGTAAAGTCTGCCTTGCCGATCAAAGGCAATTCCTGTCAGTTGGTAGTGTGGATGTTGATAGTCTGTTTGCAGCGCAATGATTGGTCGCTTCTCATCGAAGATGCCATCGTTGTTTTGATCGAGAAGGGCGATGATTTCACTAGCGCAGACGACGTAGACCAATCCTTGGGGGGACACGCCTACACTCATGGCCTGATGGAGGCCTTCCATTGCTGTGGTAATCCTATCAGGTTCTCCGTTGCCGTCGCGGTCGATGACCATGCGAAGGCGGTCTGATTTAGGCCCGTTATACGTGCTCGGCCGGAGAGATGTGTGGGATTCGATGACGTAGATACGATCCTCCTTGCCCACGGCGATCCCAATGGGATTGCGAATGGCAGGTGCCTCGGCCATCAGACTGATGTGGAGTCGATCATCGTGGACCGTCAGTTCGGCTTGCCCCCAGCTCACGTTCACGAGTACGAGAGCGAAGCAGAAGAGCCGGGAAATAGAGGCAATCATGTGAAGCAGACTGTTCTTGAGAAGCTCTTTGCACTACCGAGATCTAGTCCTCGACTGATCTTGGATTGTCCTCATCAGTGTATAATCCATTGCGTTCGCTTGGGGTGAGAAGAGAACCGAGGCGTTGGAAACATGGATAGATCTCTACCGGGGATTGGCCTGCGAATTCGTGTGAGGTGTCGCGCAGCAATGGTATCTTTGGTCACAAGGGATGCATAGTTTGGTTGAGACCTTGCGCAGTCTAAGGGGCGGTCGTCTGAAAGGGTGTCGGATGAACGGCAGAACCTGCGAGCATGTCCTAGAATTCTTACAGTCTTTGATTGCGGTCGTCTTTGTCGTTGCTCTGCTCTCGATGCTCTTCTCGTGTTCAACGCTTTCAGACGGTGATGGATCGACTGTGGCGCGGCCGTCTTCGGAAGCCGTGTCTTTTGAGACAGAGATCAAGCCGATCTTTGAAGATCGCTGCGTTATGTGTCACAACGGTCATGTGGCGGCAGGAGATCTCAACCTGCTTACAAAGGATCTCGCGTTCAGGCGCAGCTCCAATGGCCCCTTCTTTGTGCCGGGATCTCCAGAGCGCAGCAAGATCTTCCGCATGGTTCGGCTTGCTGATGATGAACCAGGGGCGATGCCTCCAACGGGACATGCCCTTTCCGACCAGGAGCTTGAGACGATCAAGCAGTGGATCACGAAAGGGGCAGACTGGCCTGCTGGTGAAGCCGGTTATCTCAGACCTACGAGTGACATGCGCTGGCGCTCTCGGTAGTTCCGGGCTTTGCGGCTCCATCGGGTGAAGTCGCAGAAGCTCTTTGGAGTACGCAATTTACGTACGCTCTTACAAAGATTCCTACTGCGTTGTGCGGCCAGGGTACGAATTTACTGAACGGACGACTCCTCTAATCTGGTGGCGTCAACCTCAAAGCATTATACGAGCCATGAACGTTACTGTATCCGAAAGAAATCGCCAAGTTGTCGAGAAGATCAAAGCGACCTCGCTTTACCAAAGTTATGCCACCGCTTTCCAGAAAGTAACGGGCTTGCCTCTCATGATTCAGCCGATGCACGGCGATGTGATTCTATCTTCCTGTGAGCAAAGCGAATTCTGCCGCCAACTGAATGTGGGTCAGGCCTGTAAAAACTGCCACTGTCTCCACAACCATCTCATGCGCGACGCGTCGGAGCATGCGGCTTCTGCAAAGTGCGGCATGGGATTGACGGAGACAGCCGTTCCGATCCGATTTGGAAGTGAGACGATTGCCCTGCTCAAGACAGGTCAGGTTCGGCATGAGAATGCGCGCAAGGCTGATCTTGTGGCGTTGGCTGAACGTCTCAAAGAGCAAGGGTTTGATGACAAAGCGGTCAAACAGCTAGCAGAGGCCTACTCGAAGGTTGCGGTTGTTGGGACAGATACTTACGAGCACATGGTGACGATGATAGAAATCTTCAGTATGCATGTGACGACACTTATCAATCAGCTCATCTTTGCTCAGGGTGAAGATGAGCAACCTGTAGTCACCGCCGCGAAGCGGTTTATTCGTGAAAACCTGGATGAGAAGCTCACATTGGAGGCTATTGCTGAAGCTGTTCAAGTGAGCCCATTCTACTTCTGCAAAGTCTTCAAACAAGCGACTGGAATGACGTTCACTGAGTATGTGAATCGCAAGCGTGTCGAGTGGGCCAAGCAAGAGTTGCTCAAGCCAAGTGCCACCGTCACGGAAGTAGCCTTCGAGGTTGGGTATCAATCGCTCTCCCAGTTCAATCGGAGCTTTCTACGCTACGAAGGCGAAGCGCCTACGAAATACCGGAAGCGGATGAAGGCCGGTGCCATTACCGCAGCAAAGGTGGCTTAACTAAACGGATTTCCGTCGCCTGGTAGACTCCGGTCAAACACTGGATGGTGTCCTGGGTGCTTGTTCCGCGTTCCGTCTCACTTCCACCGCCGGTTGAAGGAGAGCCTGTTTCAGTGTTGGGCGATTCTTTAAAGGAGCGTTCTCAAAGCTTGCCTCCACCAAAGTGAAAATGGATCTTGTTAGTCTAATGTTGAGTTCTTTACAGAACTCTCGAATAGAATACTAAGTTTAACTTAATCGTTGCTGGTGTAATCATTGCTTATCACAGCCGTGGTGGCCTTCATGAGCCTTGCTTGGGCAACAGCATCGGGTGAGAGTTTGCCCTGTGTCTGCTCGGATTGCTTCAGCTGCGAAAGTTGCGACTGCAAGTCCTACTGTGACTCTTGTGATTGCCAGTAGGCTTTACTGCTAGAGTAGGCGTTACCTCCTGGTCGTCATCACATAGGCGCATGATCGTCGACAATGTCTGCAGAGAAAGAGACCCGAGGCCAGCCTAGGCTACAAGCATGAACGATAAGTGGACATTTTACAAAGACAAGAAGAGCGAGTGGCGTTGGAAGCGAGTAGCGCCCAACGGCAAGATTGTTGGTGCGGCCTCTGAAGGGTACAAGAATCGTCTCGATTGTGTAGAAAACGCCAAACGCAATGGCTTCAGCGAAACCGAGAGCGTGGTAAGCTCTGAGACCTGATGGGAGAGAAGCCGCAAGTGTCGAATGAGGAGATCGCGGCGGTGTTGGAGCGGGTGTCTGAATTGTTAGGCTCCCAGGGTGCGGATGTGTTTCGCGTGCGGGCTTACAGGGCTGCGGCGGGGACAGTTAGGGAGGCTGCTGTTCCGTTTGCCTCACTGGTCCACGAACCCTTGGCGATGATGGCTTTCCCTGGGATTGGGGAATCCATCTATAGGGTGATTCAGGAATTCGTTGCTACTGGGCGCCCTCGCATGCTTGAGCGGATGGAAGGTGACGTCTCTCCCGAGGATCTCTTCACCAAGGTGCCTGGCATTGGTGAGACGTTGGCGCATCGGGTCCATGAGACGCTCCATATCGACACGCTTGAAGAACTTGAACTGGCGGCCCACGACGGAAGTTTTGACAGTGTGCCATGGTTTTCGGAGCGCCGGATTGCTGCCATTCGAAACTCGCTTCAAGCGATCCTCACGCAAAGCACACGAGCGCGTGCCCGACGTATTGCTGAGAGTGAAGAGTCGGTGCCGATGCCATCAATCGCCTTGCTGTTAGAGATCGATGTTGAGTATCGCGAACGCGGGGCGGTAGGAGGCCTTAGAATGATTGCGCCGTGACGTTTTAATCCGTTGGCTGATCCATGGCTGCCGATCATGCACGTCGATCGCGATGGGTGGCATTTCACGGTGCTCTACTCAAACTCAGCGCGGGCGCATCAACTCGGCAAGACCTGCGATTGGGTGATCATCTTTTACGAAAGGGATGGGCATGAAGATCAATGCACGGTGGTGACGGAACACGTGGGACCTCTTACCGGACAGCGGGTAGTTCGCGGTTGGCAAACGGAAGGCTTGGAAATGCCGATGCCGCAAGAATCCGAAGTGAAGATCCCAGGATCAGTGCCAATCATTGCCTGACTGGTCCAAGTGGGTAGAATTTGGGTCAAGGTGCTCAGGATAGAAGCGCAAGGTGTGCATGCCTCAAGGCAAGCCATGCGCGGCGAAATGAGTCGATCGCCCTTCTCTTATGCTGTGTCATGAAAGCTTTTCTTGTAGGAATCTTTCTCTTTGTTGGTCTTCCCCTTGCCACTAGTGCGGGCGAGGCGAGAGATAACTATACCCATCAGTTTCTCTCCGAGATTGACGATGGTATTCCGCGCATGGAGAAGGTGTATTGTGACGATACCTGCGCGTTGTCTGGAATGCCTGCGGCGTTTGAGCTCATCTCTACTGAGAACGTGTCTCCTAGCAATGCTCGTGAGCCGGTTGAGGATATGAATCTCACATCGGCCTCAGGCATCACGATTCGGGTGCTTGAATCAAAAGGGCTCTACGAAATCGCTATTGACGCTACCAGCATCCGCGTTCCCAAACGGTTTGGAGTGAAACCTGCGGAACTAGTGAAAGTCGTACTCGAAGCCATTCGTCGCACGGCGATCTTGGCGAAGGTCTTGGACTATCGGGTCACGATTCAGTCGGCGGACGACTTCAAGGACTCCTCCGAGCGACAACTCAAGATCTTTGAGGCGCACTTCAAAGAGAGGCCGTTCTGGACACCCTGACATGCTCATTCTCTTAAATGGCTCAAGATAGAGATAGGACGATGATATTTGATAGATTTAGAAACAGCGTTGGCCTAGCAAGACGATCATGTCGGTAAAGTTTAGAGACTACTACGAAGTGCTGGGGGTAGATCGATCGGCTTCCCAGGATGAAATCAAGAAGGCCTTCCGCAAGTTGGCGCGGAAGTTCCATCCTGATGTGGCGGAAGAGGCGAGCCCGGCTACAATGGGGGGAACATGGCGATCTCTTTCTCCGGGTATTCATCCAGCGTCATCCAGATTTCCGAATTGAGCAGCATGATCTTCACTACGATCTGCCCGTGGCGCCTTGGGAAGCTGTGCTAGGATCGAAAGTGCAGATTCCGACGCCGCATGGAACGCTGGGCCTTAAAGTGCCCGCGGTTACAGTGAATCACACAGAGTTGCGCTTGCGAGGCAAGGGACTGCCTCAAGGCCTGGGTGATAAGATGGGCGATCTTTATGTGAAGGTCTTTGTTGAAGTGCCAGAGTCTATCTCTGATTAAGAGAAGGCTTTATGGGAACAGCTGGCCAACCGATCGACTTTGGATCCAAGAAGCCCCTAGCATAAAGCATAATGACCAAGATGACCTACACCATTGTTCCCACCAGGTCAGGCACCACCAGCGGGTTCGTTGATCTTGAGGCGGCGAGCGAATTGTCTGGCGTGCATCCTGAGATGATTCTCGAGTTCACACGAGCGCGGATGGTAACTGTCTCATGGCAAGACCGGTCGGGGAATCCCTACTTTGATGATGAGGCTATCTACCGCTTGCGCCAAATTGAGCATCTTCGAAACCAAGAGCGAGTGCAGATGCGCACCGTTCGTCTGATTCTGGAGCTGATGGACCGTGCAGAAACGGCTGAGCGTGAATTGCGCTGGCTACGCGAGCGCCTGCGCTGACTTGTCACGGCAAGATTCTCTCATCATTTAGCAATTCAAGCGAAGCGGCTTTGTGAGCTGAGGAATACACTGGGAACGTTATGAGTGCGCAATTCGTTCCTTTTCAACACTTCCTTTCCTCGAAGCTGGAGGTCCGTACCGCGGACATGGATACGGAGCCGCAATGGTCGCCGTCCATAACGCTATCGAGACAAGCTGGAGCGCGGGCGGTCACCATTGGAGAGAAACTCACCAAATACCTTCAAACCGAGTCGGTCTATCGACATGCTTTATGGACGTTGTTTGACCAGAATCTGGTTCAGACAATCATCGAAGACCATCATTTGAAGCCAGAAGTGGAGCAGCAGATGGATGAAGATCGTGTGCGGCTGATGGTGGAAGCGGTTCGTGAAGTATTCAAGGTCAAGCCAAGTGATTGGTCGCTCTTTAATAATAGTGTGAATACGATTCGCAACCTTTGTCGACTTGGACACGCCATCGTGGTTGGGCGAGGCGGCAACTTTATTTCTGCCGATCTTCCCAACACTTTTAGCGTACGCCTCGTCGGCTCTCTTGCGGTGCGGCAGGCTCATCTACAACGGAAGTTTGGTCTGAACGTAAAAGCTGCAGCTGGTTATATCCACGAGAAAGACGTGGCGCGGCGACGGTATGTGAAGTCTCACTTGCAACAAGACATTGACGAGGCGGCGGGCTATCACCTTATTCTGAATACCGATGACTTGGCGGATGATTCTGTGGTCAAGATCATCGCGCAGGCGATGGAAGAATGGGCTAGCGGACCAGCGAATCAAGCGCAGCGTAAGCCTCTTGAACTTGTTGGGAACTAGCAGGCATCTAGGATCTTTTGTTTTATTTAGGGAGGTTTGGTATGGGCATACCCAGATTGGGGCTGAGTGGGATGTCGCAGTCTACGGTTGGCAGTCTACTTGGCAGGTTGGGCTGGAATGGAATCCAGCGCTTTCCTGAGTTCGATCTCAAGCTGCACCAAGCACCTGCCTGAGTCTGTAGAACAGGTCGCTAGGCGACCTCAACGTGTTGCCAAATGATTGATCAACCAGCCTAACACCATGACCTGAGGAACCGTGACGATCGGTAGCGTGAGGGCGAATGTCCATGAGCCCATCGTTTGGCGCAAGACCATCATTTCCGTGTAGTCGGTCGCCACGCCTCCCATGAGGAAAGCAAACGCATTTCCAGGAGCATGACCGCGATGAAGAAGATCGGCAGCCAGTGGGCTGCTACCTTCTGAGCAGACCTCGATCAAGGTGGTGGCAATCATGGTGAGGCAAAGTCCCATCCAGGTCGCACCAAACCACGTGCTGAATGCGGCATCACTCACGTACGCTCGTAGCAAGGATGCTAGTATCACGCCTAGAAAGATCCAACGTACCAGCATCTTAGATTCGCGGATGCCTGTGCTGAGGAGCTTGAGGAACAATTTAGGGTGCCAGGGAATTGCTCGCAGGCTTGTGCTGAGTTCGTGCCGGAGGGAGAAATCCTCTCTTGGTGTCAATCGGTTAGGGTTACCGAATAGGACCCCTCTCTTCACTAGCGTATCGGCAGCAATTCCTGCTCCTACGGCTACCAATGCGGAAAGGACAGTGAAAAGCAAGGTCCATGGCAGACCGATAAGACCGATGAGGACGAGCGACACCGAGAACGAATTCCACGGGCTTGCGATGAGGAAGGCGAAGGTCTGTCCAAGGGTGGCACCTCGTTCGTAGAGTTTTGCGCCTACTAACAAGATGCCGTGGCTGCACAGATCGAAAAGTAGACCCAAGCCGATGGCCCGAAATAGCCCTTTACCTAG
>JAACDM010000398.1 GCA_009936795.1 Verrucomicrobiaceae bacterium
GCTCCTCTAAATCAACGAACACACCGAGAACTTCACCCGTTCCCGCATCTAGCTCTAGCACCTGTCCATTGCCTCTCGACCCTCCTACTAGCAACTTTCCGTCGGCGTCCATCAGAACACCATAAGCATTCTTCATCACCTCGGGATCCATCTGGAAGCGCATCGGCGGAAGATCCACGCCAAGAGTGTGCTTTCCCACTGCTCCACGAAAGAGATGAGTCGTGAACGACGACTGGCCACTCACAGCAAACCCGCAAACGTTGCCACCGATTGATTTGCCCTGATAGGATCGACCCAATGTCCCATCAGGGAGATACACCCGGACTTCATGAGTAGTATCATCCGCAACATAGATTTGGTCACCGTCATCTACATAAATCTGAGCCGGCCCATAACGCCCGATAGGCTCTGTAAAATCAGAGATCTCAAGCCCTGCATCTGTCAGGCCGATGCGGATAACGTTCTTGTTTCCTTGCCGTGTCTGTCGCCACGTAGAGATCCCCACTGCTTGATTGGCCAATTCCTCGAGGACTCATAAGCTCCGTGAATCTGATGACGCCTCTCGCAGCATTCATCTCAATGTCATAAGACATGATATTGTTAGAATTAAAACCCGCCAAGAGCAATACCTGCCGAGAAGCTTCCGCATTCTCAGCAAAAGCGGTTTCAGACTCAACCTTCCGGAAATGAAAGAAGGCAAACCCTGAGAGACATAGCAAAGCGACGACAAACCATCGATTCATCAGGGTAACCTGACAGGATTCACCTGGCCGACAAGGCGATTCCCACGGACAACCGCAAGCTTCGTTTTTACAAACTCGTTACAAGACCAAGGTCAGTTTGTGTTATCCTGAAGACATGAAGTTACTACCAACCTTACTCTGTTCACTCATTGCTCTTTCCCAAATTGCTCCAGCTGGTGGAAATACTTCCATCATTGACATCGATAGTGTTTCCGAAATCAAGGTGGAGGAAGGAAGAATCACGATCAAAGGCAATGGCATAGTCAAACGCCGGGTGATGAGCACTGCCGAGAAGGGAGATACCACGGTATTTGGGCAGCCAGCTCAGTGGCTCCACGCGAAAGTCAAGCACGCCGTGTTTGAAGTCGTCCCCTACTTTACTCCGGACCTTAAAGGTGTGCCGACGGGTGGCCATGATGACGAAGAATTGAAACGCTTGAGCGACGAGTGGTGGAAATTCACCCATGCGACGGCAAAGAAGATACAGAAAGGAGATGCCGTCACCATCGGATACCAGGGCGATCGAACCACGATCAACGGCTTCCGCATCACCAAGATCGAAGGTTATGGTTTTGTGAGTCTAAAGACCAAGTAAGCTCAATTACTAGGAAGCTTTTCTTCTCGCGAGAGCACCACTAAGGAATCCCATCGGAATATACGCCAGCAAGAGATCAACCATATTGTACCACATCGGGCCACCGATCATCTTCACCATCATCGCGCCACCGATCAGAAAAAACACGCCGACGCCAAGGGCGACTTTCATGTGGTCGCTGGCAGCCAACTTAACAGCGGCGAAAGCACCTACCAGTGTTCCAAGGGCATGACCTAAAAATGGAAAGATGAAATTAGCCGTTGTGAACAAACTCATGCTCTCTCGGAGTCCCTCCATAGACGAAACGGAAGCGCCCTCAGGCAGGGGAACGACGGACGGGCCGACATTCACCAGCGCCATATTAACAATGCTACCGACGACCACGCCGCCAATTCCGGCCAATAGATTCCTAATAATGGCATTCATGATCCGCCATTCTTGAATGTCTCAAGGGCAATCAACCAGGTAAATCCAAACGAACCAACCTGCTTGCCTTCCTGGTCAAATATCTCAATGTTAATTTCTACTAAGGCCTTCCCTCGCGTATCAACCGTCGCAATCGCTTCAACGATCACCTCCCGCTCGGTCTTCACTCGGGACGAAACGACACCAGTTGCAGGGCGGAGATACTTCGCGGCCGACCTCCGGACGACTCCACCTACATCCGTCCTCTCTCCACGAGACCGATTGAGGAATTCGCCACTGGTTGCTTCAGCCTCCGCAAAGAGCGCACTCGAGTGAATCGTTCCCAGGTGGTTCTCATGACAACGCCCCGAATCCAAGGCCTGGAGGCAATCATCCTGTGTCGAAAGCGTGATACCTACGCGGGCATTAAAGGGTAATGATAGTATATTCACAACAAAGCTCCGCCCGTCATGAATCACCAACCTAGTCCACCCATTCCTTATCTCGGCAAGAGTTAGTCAAGAGGCTCTTTGTCGTCCTTGCCGTCCTGAAGCTTAAGGACGTAGAGAAGGAGACCATTTCCCCATTCTGGGCCTTCCATGAAAACAGGGCTGCCAGGCTTAAGAATGGCGTCTGTCTTTACAATCGCTTTGCCTTGATTCCAAAGTTGGAGATCGAGCTTCACGCCGATGCCATCTTCAGTCAGCCCCGCGAAGTCGAATTTTACGCAAAGTTGTTTTGAGGGTGCCACCCAGGAGTGGGTGGTTTTGAAGAGAGCCTCAGCTCGTGTTCCTAACACTTGGAAGTGCTTGTAATCCTTGAAAACCTGCTGCAGCGCCTTGGCCATTTCGGCATCGGCATCTTCGTAGCCGTCTCGTTTGGAGGCAGCGTCTTTGACTGCGTAGACAAGCGCCCCCCAGAGTTTCTTGGAGCCCTCAATATCATTGGCCACGGCTTTTTTTCCAACGTCAGCCTCTGCTGGTGTCTGCGCGCTCGACCACCACATTGCGACGGAGCAGAGGAGCCCGAGGCAAATGAGGGTGATTCTGTGAGTGAGTGCGCGCATACTGCAACAGATCGTTAGTAAGCAGGTCGATGCATGACAAATTCAATCTGAGGTCCAACAAATTCTTCCTCTAAATTAATGTCGAGGTCTGTATCGACAACGAAGGGGCCCTCGTGCCTGTCGTTGTCTGCATCTGCCAGGATCAAATCAAACTCAGCCGGTAAGCGCTCCATTCCCTCACGACGAATGACCATAGCATTGGCTTCGGCATCAAAACTCGTGACGGCAAAAATGGACTCGTCTGGAGTGTAGGCAGAAACGATCTGGCTCCCTCGGTGGGTCTTCTCACCGATGATGCCAATCTGGGTCAATGTGAAGACAACGAGAGCGGCAGCGGCAAGCGGGGCCGCCCAAGATAGGTGCAACCACTTGGGTAGCCAAGAAGCTCGCGCGGGTTCGGCGGCTTCCGCTTCGTCCAGATCGCGCATCTGCTTCTGCAGATGGCTATTGAAGAAGTCCGCAAAGGGCGGGGTCCGCTCGGCGGGAAAGGTAGCCTGGAGATCTTCAGAAAGTTGACCGAAGAAGGCTTGGTCCTCGTCTAGAGACACACCTTCTGCAGCCGAGGCAGATTTGAGCGCCTCCACTTCCTCAGGCGAGAGTTCGCCATCGATCCATCGATTCCACTGTTCTTCACTGGGCTTCATAAACGTCTTTCAAGAGGGATTGTAATTTCTTCCGGGCATAGAACAAGCGCGACATAACGGTACCTATTGAAACACCGATAATTTCAGCAATCTCGTTGTATTGACGGCCATCGATCTCCTTCAAGAGGATCACGGCGCGATGCTCTGGGGAAAGTTTGGCAATGGCTGCCTCGATGCTCGAGCGGAGTTCGCGATGCTGAATCTTGTCGTCTGGACGGGCCTCCTTGAAAGGCACCGTCTTGGCTTTCGGGTCGATGGACTGCTGAATAGTCTCGTCGAATTCGCCCTCGGCCTGCACCTTGCGTTTCCGCATCCAATCGTAAGTCACGTTGTGCGCGATACGGTAGAGCCATGTGTAGAAACTCGAGCGGGCCTCAAATTTCGGCAGGGCCTTCCACGCCTTTATGAAGGCCTCTTGAGAGAGGCCCCAAGCATCGGCTTCGCTCTTGACCATGTTATATATCATTGCATAAACGCGTCCTCTGTAGCGAGTGACGAGCTCGTCAAACGCACCAGTATCCCCCGCCTGACAGCGGACAACCAGCGCATCATCAGGAGGCCCGTTCTCGGCATCTGCCGTCTCGGAACCTCCGTCCGAAGACGGCTTCACTCGAGATTCTGACGCGGTGGACGGCGAATTATTCATGGTCAAAGCCGCGTAGTTGCGGTTTCGGACATTAATAACACAGGCCTTCGGATGGGCACGACCGAAATCCAGCCAATCGGGACCAGAGACTCGCAAGTTTCAGTAGATAAAGCCGGGATTCTCATTCTCTGCCGCGGCGAGATGAGGGGTAATCTTAGGACTTTCCCTGCGGTGATTTGGCGCGGCCGGACACAAGAAAGGCGCCCACCATGAGATGAGCGCCTTTGCTGAAAGTGCTTTTTAGCCAGCGAACGGCCTACTTGTCAGAAGCGTCGCCTGCAGACTCAGCGGCTGCTTCAGGCTCGATAGCGTAGTCGTCATCACTTTCGATCTGGTAATCGACCCACTCCAAGTAGGCCATAGGTGCAGCGTCGCTAAAGCGTGGGCCGAGCTTGGTGATACGGCAATACCCACCCTGGCGGCCTTCGCTCGCCGGTGCGACCTCTTCAAAGAGCTTCTTCACGATGCCCTTCTGCTTCAGGAAAGCGGCAGCTTGGCGGCGTGCATGAATCGTGCCGCGCTTGCCCAAGGTGACCATCTTCTCGGCGATGGGCTTGGTGGCTTTGGCTTTGGCTAAAGTAGTTTTGATGCGGCGATGCTCGATCAGGCTGCAAACTTGATTCGACAACATCGATTTCCGATGCGCCGCGTCGCGCTGCAGCTTCACTGTCTTACGTTGGTGTCTCATAGCGTATTGTTAGAAAAGGGACTTCGTGAGTCCAGTGTTAGTCATCGAGATTCCGGCTAATCAATGAAGCGAGGCCGCCACCATCATCGTCATCTGCGATGGTGAATCGGCTAGCAGGTTCACCGCCTTTGAGCATGGGCGACCCAAAGGGTGATTCGAGCAGTGCAGGATCGATTGTCATGCCGAGGCTGAGGCCCAGCTCTGACAACTTGTCCTTGATCTCGTTGAGTGACTTTTTACCGAAGTTGCGGTACTTGAGCATTTCGGCCTCTGTCTTCATGGCAAGCTGGCCAACGGTGGTGATGTTGGCGTTGTTCAAGCAGTTCGCCGCACGGACAGAGAGTTCGATCTCATTGACGCTCATGTTGAGCAGCTTCTTGAGCTCTTGGTTCTCTTCGCTCTGAGCTTCAGGCGCTTCTTCAAATTCGATCTGGCTGTCGGCGTAGTCCACGAAGACGTCGAGGTGATGACGCAAGATGGAAGAAGCTTGCGTCAACGCATCGGGAGGTGAGAGGCGACCGTCGGTCCAGATATCAAGGACGAGCTTGTCGTAGTCCGTCTTCTGACCGACCCGCGTGTTTTCCACACCATACTTCACGCGGCGGACCGGTGAGAAGATAGAGTCGATAGGAATGACACCGATGGGCATGTCGCCACGCTTGTTCTCTTCGCCAGTGGCAAAGCCGCGGCCCACGCGAATTTCGAACTCGGCCTCGAACTTGGTCTTGCGATCCAGGTGACAAATGACTTGGTCTGGATTCACAATCTCATACATCGTGTCCTGGGTGATGTCGCCAGCGGTGACAGGACCGCTCTTGTTCACGGAGAGAGAAAGGATGCGGGGCTCCTTGTCGTGGTGCTTGAAGCGGATCTGCTTCAAATTGAGAATGATCAGGGTCACGTCTTCAACGACGCCTGGCAACGTGGTGAACTCGTGAGGCGCTCCGGCGACTTTCACGGAGGTGATGGCAGCGCCTTCCAAAGAGGAAAGGAGCACCCGGCGGAGGGAGTTGCCGATGGTGTGACCATAACCACCTTCAAAAGGCTCCGCCGTGAACTGGCAATAGGTGTCGGTGGTCGTCGCCTCGTCTTTCGAGAGGCGATTCGGCATTTCGAATCGGGCTAATCTTACTGGCATGGTATCTTGGGTTTGCTGGGTTTCCCCTGACGAGCAGGATGACAGCCTTGTGTGGCAGCCATCCCAGGGACCTACAGCAGAATTGAGAGGCTCGCGGAACGCGGAGCTTGCATGCGGAAAGGACGTTTGCAACCGGAAATCCAGGAGTCTGAGCGACATTTTTGGAGGCCTATCGACGCTAGAAGGTCCCCTGAATCAGCGTATCATGGCTAATAGTCTTCCTTCCTGGTGCGATTTCTACTAGCCATCTGCTTCGCAGCCATTCTCGCGCCCTTAGTCGCCTTCTGGGTTTGGCTCCAGCAACGTCGGATTCTGAGATCGGGGCGGCCCCTCTCTAACCGGGAAGCAGGCCTGGCGGCAGCCGTTGGCATGACGGATCCAACAGTGTTACGGGTGTTGGTGCTGGAGACCGTGCCCATGCCGGGACCGCGTTGGGCACATCGATTCGCCCAGAGGCTTGGCTTTCCAGCCCTCACCGCTGCCGGGATGAGCTTAGGAAAAGGCATCTACCTGGACCAAAAGTTCGAAGATCGCCCGGTGCTCTTGGCTCATGAGTGTGTGCATTCGGCGCAATACGAGCGCCATGGAATCTTCGGCTTTCTCTGTCGCTACCTCTACCAATGTGTCCGGGCAGGCTATGCCAACGCCGCCTTTGAAAGGGAAGCGGCCGGTCGGTCAGAAGCCGCGTGCCGCACCTAATCTAACGACCTAACAAAGCCCCCGCATCAACAACCAGTGTCTGTCCGGTGACCAGTCGCGAACCTTCTAACAAACTCTCGACGGCCTGGGCCACATCTTCTGGAAGGGCTATCTTGCCCAAAGCGGAACCGGCTTCGTTGCGACTGGCTAGGGTCTGGTAATCATCGCCCAGACCGTCGTGAGTCCACTGCGAATCGATGCAACCTGGCGCAATCGCATTGACCCGGATCTTTGGCGCTAACGTCCGCGCCAAGGATTGTGTCAGGCTAATCAGGGCAGCTTTGGACGCACAATAGGGAATCGAACTTCCATTTCCGCAGATCCCCGCGATACTTGCAATGTTGATGATTTGGCCATTCCCAGAGGCACCCAGGGCTTCTTGGGCCGCCCGCGCACATTGAAAAGGCCCGCGCACATTCACGGCAAAGATACGATCCCACAACTCGGTACTGACGGCATCCAGTTGCTCGTGGGGAATGAATTTCGTCGTTGCTGCATTGTTCACTAAGACGTCCAGACGCCCTAATTCTGCTAGCGCGTCGTCTACCATGGCACGACACGCCTCATCGTCTGAGGTGTCTCCTTGCACGATCACGGCCTTTACTCCAAGAGCTTCGATCGCCGCAGCCGTCTCCTCCGCCTGCGCCTTGGAATCCCGGTGATTGATCGCAACGTCATAGCCTCCCGACGCTAAGAGAAGTGCCGTGGCGCGGCCGACGCCTCTGCTTCCACCTGTAATGAGAACAGCTTTGTTAGATTGATTATTCGGAGCCATGAAACAGCACCATCACCCAACGTAGAGGAACTCGCAAGAGTTCCTCGCGTAGGTCAAATTAGCTTCGCATCTCTGGCTAGCTCGTCTACACGGGCCCTGCGCAAGAACCTGAGACAGACTTCGTCAATCGTGGATAACACGCAAGCGCATAAACCGTCTCATGGCCGGTGGTTCCTGGAGGGGAATGAGATCGCGGACGATTACCGTTTCCGCGTCGTCACCCTGATCGACAGTGTCTACAATAGATGAATTCATGCTCCAGCCTGTCAAATCGTTCCCGATCTCGACCAGGTAAGTGAGGTCCGCTGCATTCGTGATGCGTGTGAACCTAAGTGCCAGGTAGCTGTTCGAGTCGTGGCCCACAACGAGCCCCTCAAGCACACCATCCGAAACCTCTGGATCTGTCCCTAGCGCATACTCTAGTAGATTCGAGACACCGTCACCGTCAGGATCTGCGAGAACACCGCTGACCGTAGGATCAGCTTGCTCCGACACGCTGAATTTCGATGCCGTCCACTCAGGAAGCGTCACCGAGAATCTCGCTTCCTCCGCCCCAGGGGTTCCCAGCGCTGCCCCACCGGCAGCCCAGCTAGCTTCCTCAGCCCAAGTTTCGAAACCTGCCCCGATGTCACGGATCACCAGCGCGTATCCCTTTCCGTCTGTAGGTGTGTGCCAAGTGTCATTGTAAGTGAATTCCAGGATGTTCTCGCCGATGTCGTCTAACAACTTCACAGACTCCCCATCGTTATTCAGACGCCCCGTGTATGCTCCAGCTACCACCGGGATCCCTCCATACCGAGCGCGGAAAGCCGGTTCATCACTGACGACGACTAGGTGGGCTCCTGGGGCCAGAGTAGTTCCTGGAGTGAAGGTGAAGACGATCCCATCGGCAAACTGAGCGCCGCTAAGATTGAGCACGATGCTTCCAGTATTTGTGAGTTCCACGTATTCAAAATCTGACCCGTCCCACTGTCCATTGATTGCGAGTTCAGCATCTGTGGGATCCGCCGGGTTGTATTGAACTTCCGAAACCCGCAGCGCACTCTGCATAGCGGAGGGCGCACCAGTATATGTCAAAGAATCCACAAGTGTGCCCTGATCATCATGAAGTGTAATCGTTTCACCACGAGCGGACAGCTGACCAGCGTAGCCGTGGATGACAAAGCGTTGTTCTCCGCCTGTAGGGCTCGTGCTGCGACTGCGGAATGACTTCGCATCGCGGGCAAGGTGCAAGGTCTTACCTGACGGAATCACCGTGCCAGCGGGAATCGTCATGCGAACGGCATCGCCGATCACCCAGCTCGAAATATCAACGGCCTCACTATGGGGATGGCTCAGGGTGAAATATTCTTCTAAAGGATTTCCCGAACTGGGGCTAAACTCTCCCATCGTGATGGAAACACTCCGATTCGTGGCTTGGGCAGGGGGCACGATGCCCGCCATGGTCTCATAGATGTAACTACGTCTTCCGGGCAGATGTTCAGTAATCAGTCGATTGGTAGCTTCGCCTGCTCGATGGTCGTTTCCCCACGAACCCCATTTCGCATAATCCAAATCGGCGTCCGTCGTAACTACAGCGCTAGGATCTAATCGCTCCAGCACTTCATTGGCAACTACATCAACTCGAGCATTGACCGCGCCTGGCGGTCCAAGAATCTGATCATTCACTGTTCTAAGACGGCGCAGATACATATCGAGCAGCTCCGGATTATCGTAGATCAAATTATAGAAGTCGTTCCCGGGAAACGGGTCCAACGAGTTGTCCTGACTGAGCGTGTCATCAAAGTAACCAAGACCAACTATCCAATTGCGCCCCCAGTTAAGGTCAATGTCCCAGATCAGCGGAACCCACTCGCCAGACCCTTCAGAATCCCGGTAAACATAATAGTTCTTGTGCCCGTGGTCACGGTCGCTAATCATGACTCGCGCCGCCATATAGTTGACCAAGCCTGGCAGGTTCACATTGTCATAAGCGTAAGTGAGTTTCGCAGCACTTGACTGAAGCAGGCTTGTGCGCAGTGCAGTAAGATCCGCGCTTCCCTCGTCTCGACGCGTCTTTTTCTCAAAACTCAGCTGCCCACTATCAATCCGACTATACATCTTATAAAGCGCGCCGTTCTCGTCCAAACCAACACGGTCGAGGTAACGCTCATCACCGTCCTCGACCATGTCAGCCGTGCTGAAGAAGCTGCCGTTTTGCTGAACACGTACGGGGAAACTGAAATGCACGGGCGCGCCGATTTCGGCCATGAGCCCGTAGCCAAGCGAGTTCCGAACCTTCGACTTGTCTGCCCAGTTCGTCAGCAGGTTGATGTCCTTGACTCGACGCTCTCCCTCTGCATAGCGGAACCGTTCTCCTTTGTTGAAATCGAAATCATAACTCTTCTTGGAGAAGCTGGCCGTCGATTGCCCATGCAAATCCGTTAGGATATTGTCGTAGCACTGACCCAGAAAGTAGCAAGAGCCGCGCGTTCCCGTGCGACTATCTGCCGCGCTCGGCTCGTCGACGAACCAGTGCAGGATAGGCAACTGCGACGTGCTCTCGGAGCTGTTCTTGGCCACCGTGCCGTGATATTCGGGAGAATCCAGCGGTTCGAGAAATGCTGGATCTGTAGTGATTTCGCCGCCTACATCGGTCGCCATAACACGCCAGCGAATGATCTCACCGGGTAGAAGGTTCGTGGTAACGATCTTTCCCGTGTAAATGCCGTCTCCTGCCATCACGTCATCACCTGTACCAGCATCATTCATCGCAGTTGTCTTCTCCGCGTCATACATCACACGCCACAGAAGATCGACCGACGCAATCCCTTGAGCCGTGGCCTGCACTTCCGTCGTGATGACTTGACCCGACGACCCGCCACTCACATCTAGACGCTCGACTGTGTCTGTGGTTTCCCCAATCATTGGGCCAGGGTTGCTCACCCCCTCGCCGTTCGTTACACCCGGGCTTGGCCTTGTGAAATAATTCCTATTTCCGCTCAGCCCCATGGAAGCGAGTTCCCCCACGAGTTCCCATTTCCAAAGAGCATCATTGCTAGTAGTCGCTTGATTCAGACCATGCACTGCCAACACATTTACTCCCGAAGTGAGCGCGTAATCAGAAGCGCTGAATACAAATTCTTTGACGGCAACCGCGTCGGCGTCCGGGTGGTTCTCACCAACAGAATCATATGCGAGTGCGGTGGGATCGGTTGGAGCGTTAGCACTGGCCACCGGAACAGGATTCCCATTTAGGTAAGCCACAAAGCCATCGTCGTGACGGATTCGTAAGGTCAGTCCATTAACTTCCGTGGCACTGGCAAGAGTGAAACTGGATCGCATGTAAATGCCAATCGCTCCACCCAACATACTCTCTTGAACATCCGTCTGGATGTAGGCGTCATACGGATCGGGATCGTCAGCGGTATACCCAATCCCAAGAGGACCACTGGCCCATCCGGTATCACCAAAGCTTTGGTGAATCCAAGACGTCCCGAGATTGAGCGCACCTCCAATATAAACATCGTTCGTGTCATCGCCAGGGAAGCTGTAACGAACAACAGCATCATCTTCGATGAGCACCGCTTGCCCACTCAACTCCCCCAGGCCGTAGGAGATATCGTCAAACTGATCGGGATAGGTCGGTATGTAGCCATGCTCGACGGTCGTGCCGTTCGGCTGCACCAGTGCTAGATAATCTCCACTCGCCTTCAGCTTGAAGTTTGCATGAAGCTCGCCTGCCGCATCGCGTCTATCCTTATCCGACGCAAAGATCAAGACCCGTTGATTAGCCCCAAGGGTCAGTGGAGGAAAGGTCCACTGCGTGGGCTGCGCAGGATCATCCGTCAACGACCAACCTGCCAGATTCACACCCGCCGAAGAAACATTTAGAATTTCTAACCAATCCGAACGATCACCATCCTCATCTTTTAAGCCATTGGTATTCGCCGCCATGAACTCGGAAATCACCAAATTTTGAGCTGAAAGAGAGGCCTGACAAAATAGAAATGTAAAGAGGATGCCTTTCATAGATGGGTCGCGGTAGAAATACGCCACCTTGAAAGGTCCATCAATCGAATTGCACCGACCTAGGTGCAGGCATACGCCTCTTCCCGTGCTCGAAGCACCTCGTAGACCTCCTGCACCGTCTCATGCAAGGTCGACGTGCCAGCTGTCACGCCAACAGTTTCGACGCCGTGAAACCATTCATCTCGAAGCTCCTCAGCAGTACCGACACGATAGGCCCTAACGCCGTAAGATTGCGCCGTCTTCACCAGTTGATGAGTGTTGTTACTGTGGCGACCACCTACGGCAATGACGACATCGACCTGCTGGCAAAGGTCTCTCAAGGCCGACTGGCGATCCTTTGTTGGCTGACACACCGTGTCAATGAACTCGATCTCACTGTCAGGAAAGCGCCCGCGGAGATGAGCAACTAGCTGAGTAACGAGAGCGGTGGGCTGCGTCGTCTGGGAGACCACACCAAACTTAGCCTGAGGTGAGAGGTTTTCGATCTCAGCCTCACTCAACACGACGTCGGCCGCCGGAAAGTCACCGGTTAGGCCCAACACTTCCACATGAGCCGCCTTACCGATGACCACCGGATGATAACCTGCTAGCACTAAC
>JAACDM010000399.1 GCA_009936795.1 Verrucomicrobiaceae bacterium
CTTTGAATTCATCTGTGTATCGATTTCTAGTCCTTTTCATATGGGCAGTTTAGCTTACAAAGTGGTCCAGAAATATACCGCACTTCAGTGTGAACTTTTCATTCGAAGGCAACCATTGTTTGTCCTGCCTACATGCTTCAAATAGAGGCTCAATACGCTACCGGGCTTCCTGATCAGTGGTCGCTAATGTCCAATCTTCGCGCAGAGAGCTATTGTTGGCGAATGTGGGCCCTATTTCGACGAATTGCGGAAAGTTTTCCGAATATCCCCCCACGATGTGGAGAATAAATGCACATCAATGGACGCCACCTCCCAGTTCGTACAACTCTGGACCCGCCACCAGGCGGAGGTGGAGCGGTATGTGTTCATGATGGTGCCACGGGCTGCAGACGCGGCGGAGGTGCTGCAGGAGGTCTCGGTGCAACTCTGGGAGAAATGGGACAAGTATGACACCTCGCGGCCGTTCGTCCCCTGGGCGATTCGCTTTGCCTACCTTGAGGTGTTGAAGTGGCGGCGGCGTCAGGCGCGGGAGAAGCTGATCTTTTCCGACTCTTTGCTCCAACAGATCAACACGACACTTGACGAGGAAGCTCCTCTGACAGAAGCCCGCAGCCGAGCTCTTGATTCCTGCCTCACCAAATTGACGGAACGGGAGAAGAAGTGGGTGCACCTCCGTTACGGTCGCCATGGCGCGGTGAAGGAGGAGGCTGAACGGCGAGGCATCAGCCTGCACAAGGTCTACTATGCGATTGAGAAGATTCGAGGTCAGTTGCTGAATTGCATTGAACAAACACTGCGACGGGAGGGATGGAGTGATGCTTGAGCCGAACCTTGGTTCCCCGTTGGATGGTTTGTTAGCGAAACTGGTCGACGAGACCATCACGCAGCGCGAATTGACGGACCTTGAAGCCATGCTCGATGGCCATCCCGAAGCCCAGCGTCGCTATCTGCGCTACCTCGGTTTACATGCGGACATGCAAGAGGGGAGCTGGCGAGGCTCGGAGACTTCGGTGCCAAGTCCAATTCGCAAGCAAAGGTGGGTGTCCAGTGCTGCCTTGTTTGGAGCGGGGGCTTTGATAGTGATGGTCGCTTTGTTATGGGGGCCGTGGCAGCATGAAGAAGAATCCACGTTCCCGATTGCCAGAGTCGTCGATATGAGCGGCTCCATCCGCTGGCTCGGAGACCTTGGAGGACACAGAGATATCCTGAAAGTTGGAAGCTCATTGACGGGAGGAACGTTGGAACTGCTAGCCGCGGATTCTTGGACAGAGATCGCCTTCCTTGATGGCTCGACAGTCACCGTATCGGGAACAGCAACCGTAACGTTGTCAGACGGAACGGTTGGTAAACAGGTTTACATCAAGCACGGCGATGTTTCGATCAATGCCGTTCCCCAGCCAATGGCAGCGCCCCTCCGTGTCGTGACGCCGTCAGCAGAAGCAGAAGTGCTAGGGACGCAGTTCAATGTGACGGTGGATCCACAGTCGACCCGACTCAGCGTCAATGAAGGAAGCATACGCGTCGTGCGACTGGCAGACGGGCGAGTTCAGAAGGTGGAAACAGGCCAATTTGTCGTGGCTGCTTTAGAACAGAATGCGACCTTTGAGTTGCATCCACGACCTAACGAAACCAGTACGTGGGAGAGTGAGCTTCCTGGAGATATCAAGTTAGGTCATTGGGTTCCCGCTACGGGCGAATCTCCAGGAGCAGTAGGCGCTAAGGCCAATCTATGGTTAGAGAATCCTGACAAACCGCAATTGCACTATTCTGTGGTGGTGGGGCCAAACGGTATTTCGCGAGCCACACCGCGATTGAGTGCCATGACCCAGATCCGTATTCGCGGTCGCATCAAGAGAAGCCACGATGTGGTCTTTGGGTTCACGGCGAATCACCCACGAGGCGGTTTCGCGGGGAAATACTCATTGTGGCAGAAGATCGATGCGAGCGGCGCCTTCGAAGTCGTAATGCCGTTGGAGGTTTTCAAACGCTCGAAAGCGTGTTTCCCCGAATCTCCCATCGGTCTTGAGTTTCAGCATTGTTGGATCGTTACCATCAACGAGGATGTTGGCTTAGAAATTGATAGCGTCGAGATTGCAGAATGATGATGAAGCCGAAGAGAGTGAGCACCGTTCATGTCACATGGTTCCTGATCGCGGTGACAGCGTTTGTTGTCGGTTTTCGTAGAACTCCTTCCCAGGGCGAACGGGTTGATCTCGATGAGCGTTCGCAGTCGTCGGCATCATCGACATTGCTGGTGCGATCGTCTGCGAATTCGGAGACGGAGATTGAGCTTTCGAGCGAAGCCTCTCATGGCACCACTCTCACGGAACAGGACATTCGGGCATTGGGGGAGAAGCTGAGACAGTCTCCAAACCCAATCGATAAGCGTCTCGCCTTCTCCAAGCTCCTTGAAGGTCTAACGAAAGAGAACGCCTTGTTAGTGCGAGAACAGATCGCACGCTTGGATCATCGTAGCGCCGAGTTCCGTGAATTTCACTATGCCTGGGGAGCACTTGCTGGTGCAGAAGCTGCCATGTTTGGAGCGGAGACGAAAGAGGATGACATGTCGCCTGCACTTGCCGGCTGGGCCAACGCGAATCCAAGCGAAGCCCTCGCCTGGTTTGAAAACCTCGATCTGGAAAATGATGCGGCCTTTCAGTCCTTGTTGGAGGAGCGCAAACTCAAGCCCGAAGTGCTGCGCAACCATCTCATGCGTGGATTGGTCCAGGGATTGGCCAGCGCAGACCCTGACAAGGCGATCGCGTATGTGATAGGACAAACAGAGGCAGGTAACAAGGCAGCCTATGGTATGATAGACACCGTTGCGGAATCTGTTCTACGGACGGACAAACCAGCGCAGGCGGCTCAATGGACAGACTCTTTGCCCGAAGGGCATGTTCGGAACATGGCAATGCGACGGGTTGCGGAACGGTATGTCGACGACGATCCCCAAGCAGCGGCAGAGTGGGCTGCCCAATACGCGGATCTTCCTGGCAACGCTGGAGTGATTGCGGAAGTAGGTGAGAACTGGGCGAGCCGCGATCCGAAAAGTGCGCTGGAGCGGCTGACAAGTTTACCAGAGGGACGGGGTCAGCAGGTTGGCATGCACCAGGCCGTTCGAGAGTGGACAGATGAAGATCCTGCTGCCGCTAGCGAGTATCTAACAAGCATGCCGACTTCGGCGGCCAGAGACGCGGCGATCATGGGCTTCACCAATCGCCTCGCCTACGAAGATCCAGAATCGGCCATTGCCTGGGCGGAGACCGTGTCAACGAACGAAGGGCGGATGGCCGCGCTAGCAACTATTGGCAGGAATTGGGCGCGCAAGGATCCGCAGGCCGCTGCGGAGTGGGCTGCATCGTCTGGCTTGCCTGAGAAAGTACAACAATCGATCATCACCCCCGAAAGCCGCCGCCGCGACCGGGATCAATAGAGATGGCTGCACTCACCAGAACCCAGCCGCTGAAATGCCATGGTTATTGGTTGCTGTTCACCTGTGCGGCTTTCTTCACCGGGTCATTCTTGAGATCGGTTGAGACGCGTGTTAGTGACGCAGCTGGAAAGCCTCCGACAGGGGCAATCTCGATTAATTCAGTCACACCGGAAGAGAATGTGGCCAATGTCAGCGCCGCAGCTTCTACGGATGAATCCACAGTAGCGTCTTCGGACACGGTCGATGGAGCAATGCCATCAGAACCCTCGTTGCCTTCCAACACCACATCAACAGGACCGCAAACGCGCCCAACCCGTCTGCCTCTAACCAAAGAGGAGATCAGTGAGTTGGTGCTGACTTCGATCAAATCTCCCGATCCGATCGAACGACGGAAGGCTTTCGACCGCTTATTGCAGGAAATGCAGTCGGATTCCTTTACGAAAGAACAAGCCATGATCACTCGATCGGCGATGGCTGGGAACGGCGCGAGCGGTGAGCAATGGCGTCTGTTTGACTACGCCTGGGGCGCCAATCATCCACAAATTGCGATGGCCCACATTGAAGAGATCCCGGAGCAACATTTGAAGGGGTTCATGGGGAATATGCTCCCTGGGCTTGCAAGCGCGGAGCCTCATATGGCGATCGAACTCTTCGAGAGCTTTGAATCAGGTCTTCAAGGGAGTCTTCGGAATCGCCTCTACGAAGGTCTTATTGATAATAACATTGATAGTGCTACGGAGTATGTTTATGACGCTGCCAATCCTGAGAAGCAGGATTGGCGGCCCATGGACACGTTCGCGCGCGAACTGGCAAATGAACAGGGCCTGGACGCGACCTTGAGTTGGGCCGCTGAGCTGCCCGAGGGTTCTCTTCGTGGCAATGCCTGGAGCGCTGCCTACGCCAAATGGACATCGCAGGATCCTCACGCTGCCGTTCAATCGATCGTCGACATGCCGCAATCGGGCGACCGTGATCAAGCGATCAATGGGTTTATTAGTGCGCTGGCCGGACAAGACCCAGAAGCGGCCGTCACCTGGGCGGCTGAGATTTCTGAGCCCGGGATGCGCGAATCGGCCATGATTCGAGCCGGTACCAGGTTCTTTCAACAAGAACCGGGAGCGGCTAATGAATGCTTTCAGTCGAGTGATCTTCCCGAAGCCGCTCTTGGCAAGATGACCCAAGGAAACTAATCGCGAGAACCAGGATCAGAATGAAGCCGTTCAGTAATCTAGTCATCGTTCTGCTTGTGACCCTGTCACTGAGCGACGTGAGCGACGTGAGCGGCGCACCGAGAACGCCCGGTCACCCCACGCTTCTTAGCCCACATTCGGATCCCCTTACCGTTCACAAGGGCAAGGTCTTTGTCGTCAATACACCTGCTGATACCTTGGACGTCATTGACGCTGCCACTGAGCAAGTCCTCACCCGTATCCCGACAGGTATCGACCCCGTCTCCGTCTGCGTTCGGCCCGACGGCAAAGAAGTGTGGGTGTCCAATCACATCTCTGATTCCGTCAGTGTCATCGACAATGATCCCACCAGTGCAATGTATCATTCGGTCATTGCCACCATCCAGGATATCGATCTCAAGAAGAAATCGACCCGCTTCAACGAGCCGGGGGGTATCGCCTTTGCCAACGACGCCAAAGCCTACGTCGCCCTCTCTTCCACCAATCAGATCGCCGTCGTCGATGTCGCTTCTCGTAAAGTCACCAAGCATCTTATGGTACGTTCCCAGGAACCCCGCGCCATCGCGGTGCGAAACGGCAAGCTCTACGTCATTCCCTTCGAATCCAACAACCAGACCCAGCTCTCGGGCGGCAAGAAAGAAGACATCGATGGGGAACTCGTCACCTTCGACGCACGGAAACTCGCGGGTGCCTTTGATAGTGTCGGATTCACTGTCGATGTGGTCAGGAACTCGAAGATCCCGGATCGCGATCTCTACATCTTTGATGCCGAGACCGACGAACTCCTCGAAACGGTCAACTCTCTTGGAACCAATCTGTTCGGATTGGCAGTCGATGATGCTGACAATGTCTTCATTGCCAACACCGATGCTAGAAACCACATCAACGGCAAAGCGGGCACCAAGAAACATGGTCTCGCCGAACTCGATAATCGCCCCTATCTGAACCGAGTTACCAAAGTCGCGGCAGATCGCAGATCAGCCTTCTTTCACCTCAACCCACTGCCACCTGAGCAACCCAATCGGCGCCAGGCTGTGGCGACACCGTTTGGTATCAAAGTGAGTGGGGATGGGCGGCATCTCTACCTCACCGGCGCCAGTTCGGATCACGTCATCAAACTAGACGCCGAGTCAGGCGAGACCCTCGGCCGCGTCAAGGTGGGTGCCGTGCCTCGGGGCATTGCTCTTCAGGAATCCGCCAACATCGCCTGGGTTTTCAATGCGGTGGGCAACACGGTCTCCAAACTCAATACGGACACATTCACCGTTGCGAACACCATCGCCCTCAGCGATCCCACGCCGCCCATTTATAAAGAAGGCCGCATCGCCTTCAACACCGCTCGTGCGTCTTCCAACGGCACTTTCTCTTGCGCCAGTTGTCATGCCGACGGCCACACGGATCAGCTGCTTTGGGTGCTCGACACGCCTCACATCGTCGGCGCCGACCAAATCGAACCACGCCTATCTCAAACCCTGCGTGGCCTGCGTGGCACTGCACCCTATCATTGGGACGGCGTGCCCGGCGATCCCTATGGAGGCCCGAATGCCTCCACGCGTGAACGGCTAGAACCCAACTCTGATAACAACAAGCCAGAGAGCGCTGTGCGAAACGTCATCGATGGGTCCATGGCTAGCACGATGCTCGCGCCTGATAGCGATTTCGAGAATGGCGAAGGCAAACGCGGCTATCTGAGCAAGACCGAGCGCGATGCCATGGCGATCTTTCTGCTCAATCTCTCACACATGCCCACTCCAGGCCGTGCCTACACCGACGAACTCTCCGAAGCTGCTCTCACCGGCTTCGAGAGATTCCATGTCACCGGGGCGCGCGATACCAAAGTGCTGAACACCAACGTCTGCGGCAGTTGTCACACCTTTCCCTACTTGGCTACCGATCAAAACTCGATGAACGTTCCCAGCTTTCGTGGTGCGCTCGATCGGTTCATCACCCAGGCCCAGGGGAGAAACAGCGTCATTGACCTCGGTGGTGTGAAACAGGTCGCTGAGGAGGGTTGGCCCGAGGAAGAGGTTTGGCGACGCATGTTAAACATGGGCGAACACAAGCGCCTATGGCCCGTGTTGGACATGTTCAAAGAATCCAGCATGGGATTCTCCGGCGCCTTTGGCCGACAGGTCACGCTCAACAAAGACACCGTCAGCGATCCCGTCACGCGTGACCTGCTAGACGCCTTGGAAAACAGTGCCCGCGAAGAAAGCACTGTCCTTAAGATCAGCGCCCGCTTCATAGCAAACCGAAGCGTCAGCGAGGCGAACCGCAACATCGATCTTCATTTCACCAACGGCCGTTATGAGCAAGACGGGCATTCCTGGACGCGCGATCAGTTAGTCCAGCACGCGAGGAAAGGATCCTTCATAGGCACCTTCACCGCCTACCACGGAGCCGACATCGTGTCTCCACCACCAGCCATCTGGACCAAAGGCGTCCTCCACAAGCAACGCGGCGCACAACTCTTCCCCCGCATCCATGCAGAGCAGCCGAGCATGGTTATCAGCGCCTTGTATGTGCATGCGGATGCCGCCTTGTTCATCGATGGCCGAAAGGTCTCCGGCACGATTGTGGAAGCTGGCAAGGATCTCATCGAGATCCGATTCGACACGCTACCTGCCGACGGCATGCGCATGCTCCAAGTGCAGAATCCTAACAGCTACCTCAGCAACGAGTTCATCTTCTATGTGGAGACGCCAGATGAAGCCATTGCCCGCTACCAGAAGGAGCCCGATTACCTCCTCACCACCATTCTCAATTCGGCGTTGATCAATGATCATCCCGAGGAAGCCCGGATCCTCATCACCGCGGGGGCCGATCTTAACATGCCGCACGGGGATA
>JAACDM010000400.1 GCA_009936795.1 Verrucomicrobiaceae bacterium
GCCGACAGCCCGCTAGACTATCAAGCTGACTACTATCATGTCTTTTTGGGCGGAATAGTGGACAAATTCGATTTCGGAGTAGGCTTCGAATCCCTTGGAACCGATGACGGCATGGCGTTTCGGACACCGCTGGCCACGCTTCATGCCTTCAACGGGTTTGCGGACAAGTTTCTCGGCACCCCTTCAGGCGGCCTTCAAGATGTCTATGTCTCAGCCGGCGTGAAACTCCCTAAAGGATTCGCGCTCAAGGCGGCTTATCACCACTTCTTCGCAGATGACGACGGTTTCGGTGCCGATGACTACGGCGACGAAATCGATCTCGTGCTGATCAAGAAGATCAATGACAACGCCACCTTCATTGCCAAGGCCTCATACTACGATGCCGATGAGCTCGCAACCGACACGACGCGCTTCAGCGCGGAACTAAATTTCAAGTTCTAAACTAGCAGATGAATCTGGCTCATTCCCTCTATGAGCCGGATTCACCTCACCAGCTCTCAGGCGGTCACGTTGTGGCACAACTGAAGCTCTCCTCAATTATCAAAACCTTACCTACCTCGAATTAATGAAACTAACCTTCCTTAGTATACCATTCACCGCTTTGGCTGCCTTTCTGCTGTCCTCTTGCGGAAAGAGTGATAGTTCCGTATCCACGGCCTACCCCGAAGCAGTTCTCGAAACACCACAGGCCGACCAAACAATCTCTTCAGAGATGGAGTTTCTCGATATCGAGAAGGACACTCTCAAGTTCGGCTTCATCAAACTGACCGACTGTGCTCCAATCGTCATCGCAAAAGAGAAAGGCTACTTCGACGACGAAGGGCTCAGCGTAAACGTTGAGGCCCAGGCCAACTGGAAAGAACTGCTCAACCGCGTTATCAATCGCGATCTCGACGGCGCACATATGCTTGCTGGACAGCCGATCGGCGCGACGGTCGGCTTCGGCTCTCAGGCTGACATTGTCACCGCGTATAGTCTCGATTACAACGGCAATGGTATCACGGTCTCGAACGACATTTGGGCGAAGATGAAGCCCGACGTGCCGAAAGGCTCCGACGGCAAGCCAATCCACCCCATCAAAGCAGATGCATTGAAGCCCATTGTTGATGAAGCCAAGACTGCTGGAAACAAGCTTAAGATGGGCATGGTCTTTCCCGTGTCCACGCACAACTACGAGATTCGCTATTGGTTAGCTGCGAGCGGAATCAATCCCGGGTTCTACTTCGATCCCGCGACTAAGCAGGTGGACGTACCCGGTTTTCTCAATGGTGATGTGGAATTGTCCGTCACGCCTCCGCCACAGATGCCCTCCGTGCTCGAAGCGGGAACGATCTGTGCGTATTGCGTGGGCGAGCCCTGGAACCAGCAAGCTGTCTTCAAGAAGATCGGTGTTCCGGTAACGACCAACTACGATATCTGGAAAAACAATCCGGAGAAAGTCTTCGGAGTCTCCAAAGAGTGGGCGGAGAAGAATCCCAACACCTGGCTAGCCGTCACTAAGGCGCTCATACGTGCAGGCAAGTGGCTCGATGCAAGCCTCGATAACAGGAAAGAAGCCGCCAAAATCCTATCACAACCTAACTATGTCGGGGCGCCTTACGAAGTCATTGCCAACAGCATGACCGGCACGTTCGAATTCGAAGTAGGCGACAAGCGCCCCATGCCTGATTTCAACGTGTTCTTCCGCTACAATGCTTCGTATCCATTTTACAGTGATTGTATCTGGTTCCTAACGCAAATGGTGCGCTGGGGGCAAATTCCAGAACAGAAGGCCGATGATTGGTATCACGAGATGGCCAAGAATATCTATCGTCCAGACGTCTACGAAAGAGCAGCAAAGATATTAGTTGCTGAGGGCAAAGCGGAAACGTCTGACTTTCCATTCGGGACAGATGGCTACCGCGCTCCATCGACAGACTTCATTGACGGAAATTCATACGATGGGCGGCAGCCAGTCGACTACGTCAATAGCTTCTCTATCGGTCTTAAATAAACCATTATTAGGACCCTGGCACTCAGGCACTCAGGCTTTGTGTGGGCCGGAGTGCCGCGACAAACCTTTTGATCAGACCAACAACTATTTCATCATGAACTCTACCACCGCTAGCAGTCCAACCACGGTAGAAGGACTTCATCCTGCCAAGAAAAAGTTTACCTACAATCCAAACCAAGTTGCCCACACGCTAGACAAACTTGGCCTCGGCTATTTCTCGCCCATTGCACGACTGATCGGTCGAGACGAACCTAGCAAGCAAGTCAAAGCAATTACGCAAAACACGCTCCTCCCGGTTCTGGCGTTCATTATAGTACTTCTTGCCTGGCAATATTGTGCAGGCACTGTGAAGACCGATAGCCAAAAGATTCCTAGCCCTGCGGAAACGTGGGTAGCTTGGAAAGACATGTTAGCATTCTCGGCCGCAGAGAAATCCAAGGAGAAAGACTACTATCAGTCTCTTAACGAACGCGTAGCCAATTACAAAACGATGGCCTTTCAGGCCCGAGATTCTGGAAATGTAAGCCGCGCTGAGTCAATCGAAAAACGAATTTCTAAGGAGAATGCGAAAGTCTATCAAGGCACGACGACATTCTTTGACCAGATCGGCATCTCCATTCTCACCATTGCTGTGGGCTTCCTCATAGCGACTTTGATCGCAGTACCATTGGGAATTCTCTGTGGTTTGTCGCCATTGGTAAACACGGCACTGAATCCTCTGATTCAGCTATTCAAACCCGTGTCTCCCTTGGCGTGGTTTCCAATCGTCTTCGTCTTCACCACCTGGGGCATTGACCAGCCGCCCGCTGCGAGTATCTGGCAACGAGCACTCTTTACCTCGGCAGGTGTCGTCACCTTGTGTTCACTATGGCCGACATTGGTCAATACAGCGGTGGGGGTCGCTGCTATCGACAAGGATCATCTCAACGTGGCCAAAGCGCTCAAGCTCGGGTGGTTCAAACGCATCTGGAAGATCGTCTTACCGTCTTCACTACCACTGATCTTCACCGGGCTGAGGGTTTCCATTGGCGTCGGATGGATGGTATTAGTAGCTGCTGACATGATGTCGCAAAACCAAGGGCTCGGAAAATTTGTCTGGGACATGTATCAGAATGGCGATACAGCGAGCACAGCTCAGATTATCATCGCTGTCCTTTTCATTGGCGCTATTGGCTTCATGCTAGACCGCATCATGCTCGTATTCCAACGCCTCGTCACTTACGAAGAGCAAAGTATCTAGTCCTCGCCATGATCTATATCGATCTCACGAACGTCAGCAAATCCTTTGGTTCCGGGACGGAACAAACTGATATCTTAACGGATATTAATCTACAGGTTAAGAAAGGCGAATTCATTGCCATAGTGGGCTATTCCGGAACAGGGAAGACGACCCTCATATCCCTACTTGCTGGACTAACAAAGCCTTCTGGAGGCACCATCGCTGTGGATGGAGCCTCCGTCGAGGGCCCCAGTCCGCAAAGGGGGGTGGTTTTTCAAAACTACTCGTTACTTCCTTGGTTCACCGTGAAAGACAATGTCGCGCTGTCGGTCAATGAAGTCTACGGAGATGCCTCAAAGTCAGAACGCGAACAACGGATTCTCGACTCCGTGGAGCAGGTTAATTTGACACCAGCCCTGAGCAAGCGCCCAGGTGAATTGTCTGGCGGCATGCGTCAGCGTACCTCAGTGGCGCGGACGCTAGCGACTAACCCGGACATTCTACTGCTCGATGAGCCCTTGAGTGCCCTGGATGCACTCACGCGAAGTGTGATTCAGGATCAGATCCTAGAGATCTGGCAGAAACGCAATCAGACCATTATCCTAATTACGAATGATGTCGATGAGGCACTTTACATGGCTGATCGCGTCATTCCTCTCAGCGGGGGCCCTGGTGCCACGCTTGGGCCTGAGGTAAGCGTTGATCTACCGCGACCACGTGATCGTCGAGCACTGCATACAAACCCGTCGGCTCGGAAGATACGCCATGAATTGATCAGCTACTTGCTGGCCCAGAAGGAGAAAGAACGTCTCCAGCAGTCGAACGAGCCGGTGGTTCTTCCCAATATCTCTCCGATCGATATCTCCATGCATAAGCCTTCTTGGTTCCGCGGCCTACGCCCCAAGAAACGCAAAGTCCTGCAATCCCTCTAGCTCCTACATAGATCATGTCCTACTTTGAATGCATCCATCTCGGCAAGACCTACAAAACACCGAAGGGAGATGCCGTGATTGTCGAGGACTTTAATCTCAAGATCGATGAGGGCGAATTTGTATGCATCATTGGCCACTCTGGCTGCGGCAAATCGACAGTACTCTCGATGGTGGCTGGCCTCAATGAAATCTCTGATGGCACCGTTGTATTAGGCGAACGCGAAATCAACGGAGCTGGGCCTGATCGTGGTGTAGTCTTCCAGGCGCCTTGCTTGCTCCCCTGGATGACCGCGTATGAGAATGTCATGCTCGGAGTGGATCAGGTCTACTACCACGCCAGCAAACCGGAACGACGACAAGTGGCTACCTACTACCTGACCATGGTGGGGCTGGCTGGCAGCATGCACAAACGACCAGATGAACTTTCAGGTGGCATGCGCCAGCGAGTTGGCTTGGCTCGGGCCTTTGCACTCTCTCCCCGTATGCTCTTGCTCGATGAGCCTTTCGGTATGCTCGACAAACTTACCAAGTTCGAGCTTCAGCAAGTTCTGTTAGATCTCTGGAATCGCGAACGTCTCACAGCCATGATGGTGACACACGATGTGGATGAAGCCATCTACCTCGCGGATCGCATTATCATGATGACCAACGGACCTGCAGCTGGAATCGGAGACATCCTGTCCATCAAGTTTAATCGTCCTCGCGACCGCTCTGAGATCATGAACACAGAACTCTACTACGAGTATCGCGACCATCTCATCACTTTTCTGGAGGAACGCTCCGCACACCGTCCAACCAAAGTTGCCTAACTGATGTCGCCCCCAGAAATTCCGGCGTCTGCCCCCTTCAATGCCGTCCAGCGCCTTTGGCTAAACGGTTACCTCGCTGCACTCTACTCGGACACGTCCTCGTCGCCTTCGGTTGAGGCAACATCAAAAGAACGTGTTCTCGTGCTGTATGCCTCTCAGTCTGGCAATTGTGAAACACTGGCCGGAGGCTTTGGCGAGCAACTGATGACAGCTGGATTTGAGGCGCCCGTACTCGCCATGGATGAGTTTGCAGCTGAAGAATTGAGCCACGAAAAAGCCCTCATCATCGTCTCAAGTACTTGGGGAGAAGGCGATCCTCCTGACAATGCGGTCGATTTCTGGGAAGCTCTTTCCAATGATGGTTTCAGAAAGCTTGATGGCTTGAAGTATGCCGTGCTCGGCCTCGGCGACACGAATTACCTCGAATTCTGTGGCATGGGCAAGAAGTTCGATGAACGTCTGGAGGCCCTCGGTGCCACAAGATTCGCTCCCCGCGGTGATTGCGATACAGACTTTGAGGAAACCTCCAGTGCCTGGTTTGAGTCCACCCTGAAGGCTCTTGGCGCCACCGCTGAAGCAAAGAGTGACGCTCCAGAATCTGAAACGGTCAGCTATTCAAAGAAGAACCCGTTTCCTGCGAAACTGCTCACCAATCGACTTCTGAATGCCGAAGATTCGGAACGCGACACACGACACTTCGAGTTCAGTCTCGAAGGCTCCGGTATGAGCTACGAAGTCGGAGATGTCCTCGGCGTCTATGGCAAGAACGATCCCATGCTAGTCGACGAGGTCATCGAGGCAATCTCTCTAGATCCGGCAGAGCAAATTGATGGCACTCCATTGCGTGAAGCCCTCTTGGAGCGCTATGATATCCGTGCCGTCAGTCCGGCCATGCTCAAGGAATGGCCAGTCCCCGTCGAGGGCGATTTCCATGAAGTGATCGACCTCGCCAATGCCACGAAACCTAGGTTTCAAAATGCCAACGCCTTTGTCTCTCTTCTAAGAAAGCTCGGCCCACGTCTCTACTCTATTTCCTCCAGCCCTAAGGCCCATCCTGACGAAGTCCACCTAACTGTAGCGAAAGTGCAGTACGAATGTGACGGTCGCCCTCGCAAAGGTGTCTGCTCAACGTATTTAGCAGACCGCGTGAACGGCGACAGGACTGTCCCGGTCTTCCTCCAAACAGCCAAATACTTCAAGCGGCCCACCGATCTGAGCGTCCCCGTCATCATGGTTGGCCCCGGCACAGGCATCGCTCCCTTCCGCGCCTTCCTCGAAGAACGCGCCGCAACCAATTCCCCAGGAAAGAACTGGCTTTTCTTCGGCAACCCTCACGAAGCCACCGATTGGTTTTACCAAGAGGAGTTTGACAAAATGTCAGACACAGGTGTCCTGTCCAAACTGAGCACTGCCTGGTCCAGGGATCAAGACACCAAAGTTTACGTCCAAGACCGCATGCGTGAAGCCGGTGCCGAACTCTGGCTATGGCTCGAAGAGGGCGCCCATCTCTATGTCTGCGGCGACGCCAAACGCATGGCGAAAGACGTCGACCAGGCACTCCATGACGCCGTCGAAACCCACGGCAACCTCAGCAAAGAAGCTGCCACAGATTATGTCAGCGCCATGAAGAAAGCCAAGCGCTACCAACGTGACGTTTACTAATTGACGACCGGAACCGCTCCTCAACTTCTGGACAGGATCTACGAGATAAACAGGATGTCAGTCGATGCGGTCGCTTCTTATCCTGTTCATCATGTCTGAACAACTTTTGGTTAGGGCTGACGGAAGGTTCTTTACTTAGGTTTCAGTTCCACATTCTGCCGGCCAAAGTTGATGAATTGACCGTCTTCGATGCTCGTGGCATTGAGATAGTTCACCAACTACACTTCGTGTGCTTTGCTCAATGAGACCACCGACGTCAGCTCGATGATAAGCCGAACGTCGGCAAGAATGTCAGCAAAGAAGTTCTCAGCAATGTTTAGCTTAGTGAGTAAACCCTTCTCCTAGACCGATTAAGAAACCCAAACCCGAAAGTGTTGTGAACCTTGGATGCACAACCAATCACCATCA
>JAACDM010000401.1 GCA_009936795.1 Verrucomicrobiaceae bacterium
AGCGTTTCTTGCGCCCGTCCTTGAAGGTGACTTCGACGGTGGTCTTGATCGTGAATTCCGGAAGCGCTTCGGGAAATGCGGGGATCTCGTGGATAAGCCGCGAGTGGACCGCGTCCTTGAGGATGGTGATGGTTCTAACGTCCAGGGAACGGGTGTTGAAGGAATGGCGGCTGGTGAAGCGTGGGCCAGAGGGGTTGCCGCGGGCGAAGAGTTTCCTAGGCTCGCCGATAGACACTAACTCTTGCACCATAGCGTGACTTTCATTGCAGTCGATGATCTCATTGGCGCGCTCCCCGAGCAGTTGCTCGATGGTGATGTTGAAGCAGCGTGAGTTGAGATCGATCGTTTCCTCTGTCATCCCGCCTGGCTTCGCGGCTACGTTAGCGAGCATGCCTAAGTGGCAGTCTTCACAACCTTCCATGGCAACGGTCGATCCAGTTCCGGTGTTGAGGGTGGCGATCGGCACCTGGACGTTGCGGGAGTCCACGAGCCAGTAGGTATCGGTGGCCTGGCCAGTGCCCAGCAGCAGGCCGCCCTCCAGACCGCAGTTACCCTGTTCATTCCGGCCGTCGAACATGACGGGAAAGCCTTTGGTCTTCACCGTGCCTAACATGAGCACGCGCACGTGGTTCTTCTGGTTGTAGATCAACACGCCGAACGGGTAGTATTCGCCGTTCCGACCGCGAAACCCTGGTGTCGGTGAGGTGAATTCGGCACCCGGCTTGGGTGAAATTTCCGCACCCTGATCGATGATGAGCGTGACGCCGTCTCGGGGCACATCAATGCGATCGGACACGACATACGTGCCGGCCAGGACGACCGTGTTGCGGGCATTTGCCATGCCCCACTCGATCGCGAGTTGCGGATCCGTGTGCTTGAAGAGGATGGCGTCATTGCCAGGGCGTCGCACGACCGTCTCCGCGTTCTGTGGCGCGACGAGCACGGTGCTGCCCTTCCAGTCCGCGTGTGCGGACTGGACAAGCAGGGCGAAAGTCAGCAAGGCTAGGACGACTGTAGACGGTGAACGCATCTCAACCGAACAGTCCCTCAAATACCGCCTATGAAGTCGAGCCCTATCAAGCCTCCGTCCTTCGGACAGGCCCTCCTTCAAGCCATGGTCGATCGCCGTCTCTTCACGTTTCTCCTTCTGCTCGCATTCGTCTCCGCTGCCCCGTTGCGAGCTGAGAACTACACCCCGGGTGCCCAACACGTTTTCACCCACGCGTCCGGAGCGGTCCCGGCGGACACGTATCAGTATTCGCTCTGGGTGCCCAAGGACTACAAGCCGGAGCATCTCTATCCCGTGGTGTTCTTCCTCCACGGGAGTACCGGACGCGATCACCCAAAGGAGGCGATGAAGAACATGGTGTCCGATCGGCTGGTGGATAACAAGCCGTGGACGGCTGCGGGGTATAGCGGCAACCATCCCAATCAGTTTGGAAGAGGCTACCTCCATGTCGCGCCTGCCAAACCAGGCTTCAGCTGGGACATGGACAAGTTCAAGCGGCTGCTCGATCACGTGAAGCGTCAGGTCAACATCAACGCCGACCGCGTCTACGTCACGGGATTCAGCATGGGCGGCAGGGGAGCGTGGGAGATCGCGAGCATCGCCGCCCCGAAGTACCGGATTGCCGCCATCCTGCCGATCGGCGCCTACGCCTGTGACGTGGTGCGCCGGGGCGCCACCCCGGAAACGTGTGAGACGGTGGGGACACCGGTCTGGGTCCAGCATTGTCCGCTCGACCCTGTCTCGAAGATCTCGGAGCAGATCGCGCTCTTACAGAACCACCTCGACTGCGGAGGCTATGGGCGAGTCACCATGATTCCCGGCGAGGGGCACATTGATGAGCCCAGCGATGCGGACCGGAAGTACTTCGACCTGCGCATGGAATGGATGCTCTCGCAGTCTCACGGGACGCCCGTCAACACCTTGGTGCAGGTGGACGGGGGAACCATCTTGGAGTTTGTGAGCGGCGAGCGAGGCTTCATAGGCGACACCGCGCGACACGGCTTCTTCGAGCCCGGATCCGTGATCCGCATCACGGCGCGTGAAACCTGGAACGGCAAACGTTTCGTCAAGTGGGCCAGTGCTAGCGGTACGTTCGCCGATCCCGCGGCCCGCACCGCGGTCTACACCACCGCCGCGAGCGATACCCAGATCATGCCCCTCTACGGCACCGACCCCGTCAAGTTAGCCGTCGTCGGAGGCACTGCCAAACCCACCAACCCACAGCCCGGCGACACCGTGACCGTCACCGCTGAACGCGCCGAGTCCAACGTCGGCACCAACCGCCATTTCTGCTGGCACACCGACCAGCAAGTCGACATTCCTCTGCCCCAGAGGCGCTCGTTCATGTTTACCATGCCCTCCCGTGACGTGACTTTCACGGCCAGGGTGATTCCGGCGGATTATTAGGCCTGTCGAACAACTCACTCTTTCACCATGACAAGCTTCAATCCACGAATCTTTACACTAGCGGGTTCCGTTCTCCTAGGGGCCTTAATGTCTCCGTTAGAAGCCAAAGAAGCCAAAGAAG
>JAACDM010000402.1 GCA_009936795.1 Verrucomicrobiaceae bacterium
CGCATGGCACTGGCTTGCCGATTGCGGACCAGAAAGAGACGCTCGCCACCAGCAATACTCTTGATGTTTGCCCCGCTAAACTCGAATCGGATCCCTTTATTAAAGCGAACGTCATGCAGGTCGATCGTTTCTGAACCTAAGTTAAGAAGTTCAACAAACTCAAAGTCCTTGCGGCTCGGAAACCCTGCGGCGACTTCCTCCTCACTGGCCGCAGCCGGGCGGTAATGCACCTTAGAAATCGTGAGGTTCTCCACCGTAGCAGGGACTTGATTGACGACAAAGCGGGCTTCCGTCAGGGCTGACCAACCGTCAGAGTTCATCACCCGAGCTTTGACCGTCGTGGCTTCCGTGAGGGAAAAGCCAGTCTTGAATTCGACAGCCGCAGGTGACAATTCGCCGCCGGGCAAGCGAGGATCCGTACCATCAGTGGTGTAGACGATGATGCCACGAGCGAAGAGACTCTTGAGAATGCGGACGGTAAATCCACCTTCCACATAGCCGCCCAACGGACTCATTCTGGGCGCGGTGATCGCCGCACTCCATCCTTTGGCCCTAAACTGTGACAGAATCTCTTTGGTCCGGCTCGGAAAGAAGTCATTGTTTAAACGATCCAGTTCGTCCTGCCACTGATCGTCACGCGTCCAGCGCCCTGCCTGCCAGCGCGCGGTTTCAGGGATGATCGATAAGCGGATTTCTTCAGCGCGAACATTGTAGACTCTGGCAACATTTTCAGGTGTGAGGAGCCCATCGTTGTGAAAGTGCTTCTGGATGCGATCCGCCACGAGCATCGCAAAATCCTCATGCTGCATCAGTATGGGGAACATGCTATGAGGGCCACCTTTCCCGAGATTGTTGTCATTCAATCGGCGGAAAATGATGTCCGAATCCCACGCGAGAAACTTCATGCCACCACTATCCGGCTCAACAGGACCGCCTCCGGCCCAATTCTGTTCCGGGTTCCAATCCCAATCATTGCCACAGTAGTAGCTGAGCAGCATGTAATCGACATAGTTGATAATATCGACCCGGCGCTTGAACTCTTCGTAGTCGGTGCGGGAGTTTCTCATTGCCGTCCAGGCACTCATGTCACTACTACCGATCCCTTGGCCTTTGTTGATGGCCACATAGTCGCTTTTCTGGCCACCGAGATACGTGGCAAAGTAATCCTGAGTATTGCGTTCAAGAAGCTGATAGTGGCCCCAGTAGGTGCCATTGATATACACGTGAGTCCACCGTCCACGGAGAGATTCATGGCCCATGAGAAACTGCATGTCGCTGATCCAGCGATTGCGGAGATACTGACCATTGCTCGGCGGCTGTGGGTTATTCGTAGCACCAAGATAGAAGAGACTATCATGCGAACCACCCCGTAGGTTCAATTGATCAAAGGAATCCGCTGCCACGTCCGTATAAAGATGATCCTCATATAAGGGACAGCGTAGTTTCTCCGAACCGTACTCGCTTCGGAAATAGAGGCGCATGTTGTTCTTCGGATAGGCATTCAAACTGTGGCCTCCGACCCGCTTCACACCAGCGTCGATCTGGAAACCGTCCGAGCCGTCTGGAAAGATCATCTCCACGGACGTGGGATCCTCTGCCGTCTTGCTAATATCTGTGTCAGGTGTCACCAATGAAATGGCAGGATATTTCAACAGTGCTTCTCGCATCAAGGGGCCATACACTGGATCCTCGGTGACGTTCGTTGACATCGTGTCCTGCTGGATCACATCATCCACAAAGAGATAGGTGTGCGTCTTGAGCTTTGAATTGATAAAACCGCTTTTCTCAGCACGGGCGCGAACGGTGGTGGTTCTAGAAATCGCTATCGCGCTATCGTAAGTCTTGCCAGTAAACAAGGACGGCTCACTGCCGTTGGTGGTGTAGCGAATCAACGCTCCAGGGGTTTCTGAAGTCAGCTCCAAAGCAATGGGGGCATCTTGGTAGCCACGTTTGACACTGAACTTAACGCTGGAAACGAGACCTTCGCTAGACGCGCCATTGGCTTCTCCCTGCGTCGGACTTGGAAAGTAACCGGCCACGTCACCATCTTCAGAGATCCCGTAAGAGACATCTCGCCGTTGTGCCGGATACAGTGGCGCAAATTCATGCGCAATCGTGATGCCGTCAGGTTCGACGAGAGCCAAATACTCGCCATCGCCGGTGAGACTGAAATTGGCATGCACTTCAGAGCTGAATAGGCCAGAGAAGTCTTTGCCAGACGCATGAATAACCGAGTACCCTCTAGCTGGAACTGATCCCATAGGAATGGTCCATTTGGTTAGACGGTCGGCATCATCCGTAAGATACCAGCCCTTGAGAGCAACAGCGGTGTCTCCCGAATTGTGAATCTCGATCCAATCAGAACGATCACCATCTTTATCGACGTCGCCACTCCCATTGATAGCCAGGAACTCGCTGATGGAGAGGGTTCCAAAAGCGCTCATCTGGAGAGCAGCAACGACCGTGGTAACAAAGATGGGTGCATTCATGGACATTATGGGGCGAAAGTAGCCGGGGCCTTCCAGGCAACTTACAGTAAGGTGAAATGGCACGCCAAAGGCGAACCCTATTTCAACGCGCCACGATAATGACCTTCTTCTAGGGCTAATCCATTAATTC
>JAACDM010000403.1 GCA_009936795.1 Verrucomicrobiaceae bacterium
CCTGTCCATAGATAAACTGCCAGAGGCGCGGAAGCTGATTGATGGCTAGGCCGTAGCCCTTGCGCAGAAGACCGTTGCTCCATGGGTAGGCATCCTGAAAAAAGTCCACCACAGCTACGTCGGCTTCCGATCCTAGAGCGTTTCGGAAAGCCGTCTCTAGATTGTATGCAGCCGTATTGTGCCCGTGCCCAAAGCTACCGGTGAGGATAAGGATCGATTGGAAATGAGGCTGCACGAAGAGGATCTTGGGTGAACAAGCTTGGGACGCAAGTGTGTAGACCTGCTGTTGCTGGCCTGATCTAAATATTCTTACCAACAGCACTAGGGCTTCTCTGAAGGATCGGTAAGCTTGGCTTACAATTGGCGATATATGTGATTGTTGGATAAGAGGCTTCTTTGGTAGGCGGGGAAAATGTGAAATGACGCGGTTTGTATTGGGGACCAGAAGTAAAGTTCAGTGCGATTTGCTTGCCTTTAGAATCCCAGAGTCCTTTGTAGTAAATGGCGATTGGACCCTCGACTCTAGGGCCCAATCGCCAAGCTACGTATTTTTTCTCTCTGGGTAAATACGAGAAAACCCAGAGCATCGTGATCGTGCCACAGCCATCAGCGAGAAGCTATTCCTCGGTGAGATGGAAATAGTAGCCACTGCTTAAGAATTGACCATGATAGCTTGCGTGGAGTCTATCGTTGGCGGGTTTTTCCAAGTCTTTTCGAACCGGCCTTCCAAGGTCTTGAATACCTTCATCTCTTGAGGAAACTCCGTCAGAGCGAAACCCGGATTCGCAAACGAGAGCATCAACCCAAGGGGTAGAACCATCTTGTGAATTAATGCTCTGATAATGTTTTGGAAAGATATCGAGGCAGGTCGTTGTGCCCAATGAAAACTCCGTGTGTAGTTCTTTAGAGAGCCGAGCGGAACAGGCTAACCGTTCCTATGACTCACCCATAACTAGCTCAGGAAGCCAGAGGACGAGTTGTGGGAAGAGCGCCATCAAGACGAGTGTGAGGACGTTAGCGAGGAGGAAGGGAAAGGCGGCGCGGAAGATTTGACCGATGCGGAGGCCGGAGACGATGACGCAGACATTGAGGCAATTGCCGACGGGTGGCGTGCAGGCACCGACGGCGAGGCCGGTGCAGAGGATGACCCCGAAGAGGATGGGGGAGATGCCTGCGGAGACGATAGCGGGGAGGAAAACAGGCGTGAGGAGAAGGATGGCGGGGCTGACATCGATGAACGTTCCCGCAGCGAGGATGATGGCAATGATGAGAAGGAGCATGAAGAAGGGCGAGAGGTTCGCACCTTCGACAAGGGTGGCGATGGTTTCTGGGAGACGTTCTAGCGCGAGGACCCAGATGAAGACCTGGGAGAAGGCGATGATCATCATGATCTTGGCGCTGGTGAGGATCGAGCTGCGCACGACGTTGATGAACTGCCGCCAGGTGAGGTGTTTGGTTAGAAGAAAGCCGACGAGGATGGCATAGAGAACGCCGAGTCCGGCGGATTCGGTGGCGGTGGCGATGCCGAAGACGACCGTGCCCACGACGAAAAGGGGCATGATGAGAATGTAGAGGCTGCGGACGACTTGGTCCCAGGCGAAGGCGGCTTTCTCTTTGGGAAAGCCTAGCCGATGCGCGATCCAAAGGGTGAGAGCGAGTTGGAAGACGCCGACTAGGAGACCTGGAATAACACCGCCGAGAAAGAGTCGACCGACGGAGACTTGCGCCGTGACGGCGAAAAGGATCATGGGAATGCTAGGCGGAATGATCATGCCCATGGTGGAGGAGGCGACGGTGAGTCCTGCTGCGAAGTCTTTGGGATAGCCGCGCTTCTCCATCTCAGGAATGAGCACCGAACCGATCGAGGCGGTGTCCGAAGTGGAAGATCCAGAAATGCCGCCGAAGAGCATGCTAGAGCCCACATTGACCAAGCCGAGGCCGCCACGGAATCTGCCGACAAACATGAGGCAGAATTGAATGAGCCGCTTGGTAATGCCGCCTTCATTCATGACCTGGCCCATGAGTATAAAGAGGGGCAAAGCAATGAGTGCGTAAGATTCCATCCCCGAGAACAGGCGCTGTGGGAGCACGTGCATGATGTCTGGCTGCACGAGAAGGAAGTAGCTGAAGGTCGAGAGCCCTAACGCATAGGCGACGGGCGCACCGAGCACAAGGAAGAGCAGGAGACTGATGAGGAGAACGGTCACGAAGCGACCTCCTTATCGTTCTTAAGGGTGAAGACCTTGGTTAGGCAGTAGAGCGTCGCAAGTCCGCAGCCTAACGGAATGCTGAGTTGAGCCACGATGCGAGGCAGGCCCGTGCTGGGCATAAGGTAATCGCCGGTGATGCTGATCCAGTGGAAGCTGAACCAAACCGTGATGGCGTTGATAGCGGCAACCAAGAAGAGGCCTAACTGATCAACGAGGTGTCTCGCTTTGCTCGGCAGCCAATCGATAGCAAAGGTC
>JAACDM010000404.1 GCA_009936795.1 Verrucomicrobiaceae bacterium
TGATGGATCTCTCTTCCCACCAGCAGATCCAATTGCTCCAATGAGCTATGGAAAGAACCCTGTCAGTTACGGCAAGTAAACCCAACCAACGAGAAACTAAGTCTTTGCACAACATGATGAAGAACGACGCTTCAAAACGCTTTGGGTCTGCTTCCTTGCTTCTCACTAGCACGGTGCTGGCATCCCAGATGTTTATTGCTCCTCCAACGGCAACTGCTGAAACCGGATCTACCTCCGGTGCAGCTCAGCAGGAACGCCTCCAACGTGAATATCTCGTGGGTCAGGCCCGCGAAGCTTACTATCAGGGGCTAGAACTTGAGAATAGCGGTGACTTGCTGAACGCTGGCACGAATTATCGCCAAGCTCTGCAAACACTCCCAGACGCTGGGCGCACCGCGGATGAACGTGAGGTTTATGCTAATGCGTTTGCGCGCGTTTGTATCGCTCTTTCTGAGAAAAGTGCTAGCGAAGGTGGGCTCAAGGCAGCCAATGGGTATATCGATGTGGCAACAGAGTATGCTCCCGACCACGCTGGTCTCATGACGATGAAGGAACGCCTTGGCGATCCTGAGTGGTATGCATCTGGCGACACTAAGAGCCATCGCGCTAAAGTTGCACGAGTCACTGAAAACCTCGGCCACGCTGAGGCTGCGCGCGATCTCGGTGAGTTGGACAATGCAGAAAAACATTTCTTTGAGGTTTTGCGTGAGGACGAATTCAACGGTGCGGCTCGTCAAGGTATTGAGCGGGTTGAAAAAGATCGCAGTCGCTATCTTAACGCCGCCTATAACCAAACCCGCGGCGAGCTTCTAGACCAAGTCGCTCAAAAATGGGAAATGCCTGTTCCTGGAAGTGGGCGCCTTGGGGATAGCCCAGAAGAAGGTGGCTTCACCGGTGCGGGTGACACCCGGGAGGATATCAATCGCCGTTTAGAGACGATCATTGTGCCAGAGATCAATCTTGGTCCAGTCAACATCCGGACGGCGAAGGACTACCTCCAGTTGAAGTCAACCGAACTCGATCCGGAAGGTGTTGGTGTGAAGTTTGTCTTGGACGAGCAGAACATCGCTTCATCTGACGCGAACGCTTTAAATCAGAGCTTTCGTCTTAAAATGAAATCAGCACCGCTGGGTGTAGTGTTAAACTATGCCTGTGAGCTCGCCGGTCTCCGTTATAATGTTGAGCGTTATGCTGTGAAGATTGTTCCGGGTTCAGATGTTGCCAGCGAACAGCTCTTTACAAAGACCTACTCCGTTCCTCCTTCCTTTGAGCGCCTCGGTGTGGCTGACGACGGAGGCGGTGGCGGCGAAGAGGATGATCCTTTCGGAAGTGCTGCTGCTCCTGCCGCCTCCGCCCGCGCCCTTCCTGAAGACGTACTTAAGAGCCGAGGCATTCCTTGGCCTACGGGAGCAAGTGCAATCTACAACCGTGGATCTAGTAAGCTTTTAGTGACCAACACTCAGAGCAACATGGAGCTCGTAGACGCCTTCGTTGACAGTATTCAAGAGAAGATCGTCAAGCAGGTTGAGGTTCGCGTGAAGTTCTTAGAGATTCGCCAAGAGAACCTTGATGAACTTGGTTTTGACTGGTTGCTTGGTGGCTTCGGGCTAAGTGGCTCCGAAAGTGTCCTTGCAGGTGGAGGCACACTCGGCAATTCCCGTGGAAACTTCAATGTGGAATCCAGTGGTAACATTGCGCCGCAGGTTCCGTTCTTCAACACGTCCTTCGACGCCGATGGCAATCCTCTCCGTGGTCCCGTGGGACAGAATCCTGTGACAGCTGGCCTCCGAACCGGTTCCCAAGGGATTAGAGGGAATGCGATCGATTCATTGATTGCTGATCTCCCTCGAGGCCAAGCTGAAGCGCTCTCCCCGGCACCTGGTATTGTATCGGTGGCTGGAATTTTCACGGATCCACAGTTCCAGGTCATCATGCGTGGACTCAGTCAGCACAGGTCGGCTGACCCTGTCACTGCACCAACTGTGGTCACCAAGAGCGCTCAGAAAGCTCGCATTGGAGTGGTTCGCGAGCTAATCTATCCAGTCGAGTTTGATCCACCAGAGCTTCCCCAGGAAGTTAGCGTGGGGGTTGACGCGGGTATCTTCCCCGTGACTCCAGCACACCCAACGACCTTCGAGATGCGCCCAACGGGTGTTACGTTGGAAGTGGACCCTCAGGTTGGCCCTGATTCCTACACGATCGACTTAAGTCTGGCTCCTGAGGTCGTGGAGTTTGATGGCTTCGTGAATTATGGCAGTGAGATCACTGCTGCTGGAACGGATGCCCTGGGCAACCCGACCAACGTGCTCGTTACCGACAACCGGATTGACCTTCCTATCTTCTCTACTCGCCGCGCAGCGACGAACGTGACGATCTATGACGGGTCTACGATCGCTCTTGGTGGCTTGATCCGCGAAGACGTTCAGACCATCACGGATAAAGTCCCTATCGTTGGCGACTTGCCATATATCGGACGTCTGTTCCGGAGCAATTCGGATCAGCACCTTCGCAGGAACTTGGTAATCTTTGTGTCGGCTCGACTAATTGATCCGTCTGGCATGGCTTTTCGCGATCAGCTGGAAAACCAGCTCGAATCCACTCCCGGACTTGAGTAGACAGAGATTCGTTAAAATTGAATGAAACGAGGGGTGGAAGCAGGGTCTTCCACCCCTCGTTGCGTTTCCCCATGAGCGATAAGCATGCCGTGTGCCGCCATCCGACGAATCTCTATCGCGTTGTAGTCACCGGCGGAATCGCAACGGGTAAGAGTACCCTAATCGAGGAGATCCAGGCCCGAATCCCTGAAGTTGGGATTTACGACTGTGATAAGGCTGTCCACCAGCTCTTGACAGAGGAGCCGGTCATGGCAAGACTGCGAGGGCTGTTCGGGGCACAAATCTTCGCAGATAGCGTCTTGAACAGATCTGCGCTTAGACAATTAGTCTTCGCGGATGAGTCGTGTCGGCGACAGTTAGAGGATCTTATCCACCCGCTTGTGCGCTCCCGATGTGAGGAGCACTTCGTCAGCTATGCTGCCGAGCGCACGGAAGGCCTCTTCATCGCTGATGTGCCTCTTTATTTCGAAACCCATGGAGCTTATCCAAATGACCTGGTGGCCGTTGTCGCCACAACCCGAGCCACGCAGAAGCGCCGTCTGATGCAGCGTTCCCAACTTTCGAGCGAAGCTGCTGAATCGATCATCTCTGCCCAATGGCCCATTGAGAAGAAGGTGCTCTTGGGCGATGTCCTGATTTGGAATGAATGTCCCCTCCACTGCCTGAGCGCCCAGGCGGGGCTCCTCCTCAGTAGCCTTTCCTAATACTTTCCATCACGAACACCATGAACACTGAAGCTGAGACTCACGATCTCTCCGAGAAGAGCACGGCAGTTGCCGATTCTCCTGGGAAGCCAGAACAGGCATCACCTGCGAAACCCAAGCCTGAGATACCTGAGCGCGTTGATTTGAACGAACTTCATGATCTCTCTTTGGTCGACATGCACAAGAAGGCAGCAGCCCTTGAACTGCGGGTGGGCAACCGTGCGAAACATCAGATCGCTTATGAAATACTGAACTTCTACGCACGAAACGGTTCGGTCATTGACGCCGTTGGCGTTGTCGATTTGGGGCATGAAGGCTTTGGTCATCTAAGGTACGCCAGATCGAACTTTGTACCGCAGCAAGACGCTGTCTTTGTCCCTCAGGCCATCATGCGTCGCTATGAGATCAAGAGCGGTCAGAAGCTCCGGGTAGAAGCGCGGGCCCCTCAAAAGCGGGAGAGGTATCTCACGGTTGAAACCATTATCGAAATCGACGGCATTCCGGCGGACGACTATGAAGCGCCAGCGAATTTCGAGCGCCTGACAGCACTCTTCCCAGTGGAGCGAATTCTTCTGGAGAATAGAGAATTACAATCCGTTAGTGCACGTGTCGTTGATTTGATTTCTCCGTTAGGGAAGGGTCAGCGTGGCTTGATTGTTGCTTCCCCGCGATCTGGAAAGACGATCCTCCTCAAGGACATCGCCAAAGCCATCAGTAAGAATCACGATGAAATCGAACTCATTGTTCTGCTCATCGATGAGCGGCCTGAAGAGGTCACCGATTTCCGGGAAACGGTAGATGCGCACGTCTTTAGTTCGACCTTTGACGAAACGGCTATGCGACATATTCAAGTAGCCGAACTCGTCTTGGAACGTGCCAAACGGCTGGTTGAAATGAAGAAGGATGTTGTTGTGCTGTTAGATAGTATCACGCGACTTTCCCGGGGCTATAACAATACCATGGGCGGTAAGGGAGGCGTCACTCAAGGTGGCGTTAATCCCAAAGCTCTCCAGAAAGCGCGCCGATTCTTCAGTGCAGCACGCAATGTCGAAGAGGGAGGTAGCCTAACGATTCTCGCCACCGCACTTGTGGAAACAGAGAATCGCATGGACGACATCATTTTTGAGGAATTCAAAGGCACGGGGAACTTGGAAATTCATCTGGACCGTGAACTGGCAGAGAAACGAATCTATCCTGCGATCCACTCGCTCCTCTCTGGAACTCGGAAAGATGAACTTCTCTACCACCCTCAGGAATTCTCCAAGGTTGGGTTACTGCGGCGTCAAATGGCCCAGGTGCCCGCCGGTGAAGCCATGGAGAAACTTGTGCGCAACATCAAACGAAGCAAGACTAACGTGGAGCTGCTTCTCTCGGGATTAAAATAGATGGAGGAAGGCAGTTCGGCTCCGGTTCCCTTCCTCGCTGAGGAAGCGGCTTTGCAAGAGTTTCTCGCAGGGTGCCCCACAGGCATATCCTGTTGCGTGGATACCGAGGCAGATAGCCTGTACTCCTATCGCGAGAAAGTGTGTCTGATTCAATTTGGCTGTGGGGATCACTTGGCTTTGATCGATCCACTAACGATCAAGGACATGACGCCCTTGTTGGACTTCTTGGACCAGGCTTCACAGGTCTGGATGCACGGTGCAGACTACGATATGAGTATCTTGAACCGGACATACAAGCGTGTTCCGGATCCGGTCTTTGATACCCAGATAGCTGCGCGCCTTCTTGGATGGAGGACATTTGGGCTAGCGCATTTGATTGAAGATCTGCTGAAGGTAAAGCTCTCAAAGCAGTCGCAGAAGAAGAATTGGGGTGAACGTCCTCTTCCTGAGAAGATGCTAACCTATGCCGCAAATGATGTCCGTTATTTGCAGCCTCTCATTGAGATTTTTGAACAGCGTCTTCACGAAGCTGGGCGTTGGGAATGGTTTCTTCAGTCCTGTGGTGCGGCGCGCCGACAGGTGTTGAGCCGCCCTGAAAAAAGTCGGGACGATATGTGGAAGATCCCCGGATGGGGCAAAGTGAGTGCTCGAGGTCTCGCCTATTTGCGGGAGATTTGGTTATGGCGGGATGGAATGGCCTCACGTCGTGACAAGCCGCCGTTCAAGATCATTTCAAATGATCAAATCCTTACGATGAGTGTCAGTCTAGCGGATGGGAAATCGGTGGCCTTGCCACCGCGCTTCCGACCTGGCCAACGGGATCGTTTTGAGCAAGGCGTGGCCAAGGCCAAAGCCATTCCTGATGATGAGTTGCCGAAATGGGAGCGCAAGAAGCGTCTCGCCAAGGCAAACGATTGGGAGCGGGTCTGTAAGGAAATACGCAGTGCAAGAGATCAAGCGGCCGAAGACTATGACTTAGAACCGTCGATTATTTCCTCTAAGGCTTGTCTTGAACGCTACGCCTTCGCCAAAGCGGAAAACCGTACTTCTGAGCTAAGGAATGAACTCTTTCTGCCATGGCAGCAAGAACTCATCTTTCCCCAAGAGGACTAGGAGGTCGGGCTATTACAGAGCCACTTTCAAGTGCTTTGTCTTGAGGTACTCGAAGATCGCACGCCTGGAAAGCTCGAGACCGAAACCACTTTCTTTCCAGCCTTCGTAGGGTGCGTAGGCAGAGTTTACGGCACCATGATTGAGGCATACTGTGCCAGACTCTAGCTGTTCACTTAGGTGGAGTCCGGTCTCAAGATCTCGCGTGAAAACATAGCTGACCAGACCATAAGTCGAGTCGTTGGCTTGAGCCACGGCGATTTCAGTGTCATCAAAAGATGTCACTGGAAGTACAGGGCCAAAGGTTTCCTCTTTCCAGAGTTTCATTCTAGCGTCCGCTTGTGTGAGCACAGTAGGCAAATAGTAGTGACCGCTCTGATAGGCTTCATCACTGGGACATGAGCCACCACAAATGAGTTTCGCACCGTGCTCGATCGCATCGGCGACATGATTCTCCACCAGCGCCCGCGTAGCGGCGGTCGTGAGAGGGCCCAGGTCGACCTTGGGATCAGTGATTCCGTCCCCCATCGTCATACTTTGGGCTTCATTGGACAATCGCTCCACCAATGCATCGTGAATCGATTCATGGGCAAAGACCCTGTTCACGCTGCTACAGGATTGGCCGCAGTTTCGGAAACCTTTGTAGCTAAGAACCTTTGCGGCAAGATCGAGGTCCGCATCTGCACACACGATCGCGGGACAATGGCCACCAAGTTCAAGTGAAATGCGCTTTAGAGAAGGAGCGCAGCTCGTGAAGATCTGTTTGCCCACCTTGGTAGAGCCGGTCATGGCAACCTTGGCGATGCCCGGATGACCCACTAAAGCTTCCCCTAGGGCTGCATCGGGGCCGGTCAACACATTGATCAAGCCCACCGGCACACCACCTTCGGTCAGGGCCTGGCAGAAGGCCAGAGGTGAGAGTGGAGTCACTGGGGTCGGTTTCACTACCATTGCGCAGCCCGCTGCAAGCGCGGGGCCGAGCTTCCAACTGAGCAGGGCCACGGGATAATTCCACGGCGTGATCCCTGCGCACACACCGACCGGATGATGCGTTACCCATGACCGGAAAGATGACTTTTCCGTTGGGGGGAGGGTGCCTTCAATACGAGGTGCCTCCGACGCATAGTAGTCGATCATGTCACAGGCTCCATGGACTTCCCCCGTCGCTTGACTCCAGGGTTTCCCCTGCTCTAGCGCCATGAGACGGCCAATCTCCTCTGCTTGCGTGCGAACTTGCGCCGTCGCTCCGCGCATAATGGTTTCGCGCTCATAGGCGGTTTTGTTAGACCAGATTACGAAAGCGGCTTCAGCACTTGCGATGGCTTTCTCGATGTCTGCTACACTCGCTGCTGCTGCTTGTCCGATGACTCTGCCATTAGCTGGTGAATGAATGTCGTAGAGAGCTCCATCCGTCGCATTACAGTTCTGGCCATTTATCCAAAGGTGACTCATGAAGAATTAGTTAGGCGTGATACAGACTTTGAGTGCCTCGCCAGACTCCATGAGGGGAAAGGACTCTTCAATACGGTCGAGAGGGAGCGTGTGAGTGATGATGCGATCTGCCGGAAAGCGCCCACTTTGAATGAGAGATTGAGACGCTTGAAAGTCACTCATCTTCTCGGAGTAAGACCCAGTGACGAGCAGCTCCTTGTAGTGCAAATGGTTGGTATTGAGCACTGCAGTTGGAGCTGATTTCGGCAAGCCCCCGAAGAATTCGACGCGGCCACCCTTCCCGGCCATTTCCAGAGCATCTGCTTGGGCCTGTGCGTGGCTACAGGCAACAATCACCACGCTTGGGCCAAGACCATCAGTTAGCTCCTGTATCTGTGCTAGATGATCGCCGTTGGCAGTCACGACGACCGTGCCTTCAAGATCGAAGGCATTCGCTTTCTCCAGTCGTGCTGATGAAATATCTAACATCCACACTTTCTGTGCGCCTTGCAAACGCGCGACGGCGGCATGCATGACTCCAATTGGGCCTGCGCCGATCACAGCGACCGTGTCATGCAGTCCGATATTGAGGCGGCCATGTGCGTTGATCACGCAACCGAGGGGTTCAGCTAATCCCATGTGCGAGGAGGGAATGTCAGTCTCTACTTTGAACAGTTGGTCATTGCTAACCGCCGCTGCAGGCACTTTCATGAGAGGAGCAAAGGCGCCATCATAGTGATAGGACATCGTTGTGCGTTGCTGGCACAAGTTCTGACGCCCTCGTTTGCAATAGAGACATTCCCCACAGGGCAAGACAATGTACATGACCACGCGATCCCCCAGGCGAAGTCCGTGCGTTTCAGAAGCACGAGAGTCGACGACGCGCCCACAGAACTCGTGGCCGAGTATACGAGGAGGCTTGATCTTCTGGTCACCGTGACGGTAGGTCCTGAGATCGGTGCCACACACGGCACAAGCTTCGATCTCTAGCAAAACTTCACCGTCTGCGATGATTGGATCGTCGACCTCTTCAACGTCTAGTGCTTCTTTCCCACGATAGATTGCGGCACGCATGTAAGCTACCTACGCGCTTCCTTAGGTGTGCTCAAGCCGAGCCTCATCTCGATCGAAACGCTTGCAGATCGCGGTCATCGGTACGCCGTAGCGGACGTTCGAAGGGTATCTTGCCTTTGCGGCGAAGACGTGGTCTAGATTCGATTCGCTCCTCCATGGCGACTATCGTGTTGAACAACTGATCTAGCTTGGAAACAGCTGGGTCAGTAGTGGGGCTAGCCGATGTCGCGTGATTCGGATGAGGGCGAATGTCTCGCGGAGCAATCTGCACGGCTTCGAGAGGCGGTTCTGAGAGGTGGTCAGGCAGCGTGAGGCGTTTGATGGTGGCACGTTGTGTTGCCGGTGCCGGGACCCATTGTGCGGGCTTGGGGTAGGGCGCTGTCACAATTTGCGCACAGAATGGGCAGGGTGCAGAAAATCCCGCAAAGCTAGCAGGCGTTTGAATGCGGCCGTTGCACGAAGTGCAGTGGAAGGTCAGAGGTTGATCTGTCGGATTAACCGGCACTTATAATAAATATCAGGTGGAATGTAAATTTCAAATAACATTTACTACTCGAAGGTAATTTCTCGGAAATTTGGATCTACGCCTCTAATGATCAGGGTCTTATTAGCTGGCTCGCCGGGCATCTCGGTGCCATCCACGTTTATTTTTAAGAGTCCGTCGGCCAGGTGGAGGACCACGTCATAGGATTCATAGGCCTCTTCAAAGTCCCCGAAACGGGTTTGACGACATCCTTGCCGGGACAATGTGAACGTTTTTATCAAGTCGGAACCGTCCCCGTCTCCGGCGTCCTCGTAGCTTTGAGTCGTGACCGATCCTTCCGTAGGAGGCAGATAGAGGTGCAAGGTGAGTGGAGCGGTCGCCAGTTCCCCCACATATTGCTGCTTCGGTCCGAGCATGAGCACGCTGCCTGCACGGACAAAGACTGGAATCTGGTTGGGCGGCGTGCGGACCCAAACCTCGTTGCTCCCGTCGTGAGCAAGGTCCTCCCAGAAGTCGACCCATTCTCCGCCCGGAAGATAAACCCAGCGTCCATCAACTCCGGGTTGTGATACCGGGCAAATGAGGAGTTGATCTCCCAAACCGAATTCTTCCTCGCGATGATGCGTCTCGGGATCATCGGGCGAGAGTGCGACGAGGCTACGCAACATTGGAGTTCCCATCTTGTGATGTTGCCAGAATGTTGTGTAAATGTAGGGAAGAAGTTGCATGCGAAGCTCGATTGCTTCTCGTGCAATAGATGTATAGGGCTCACCAAAAGACCAAGGTTCCTGGTCGCCATGGTCACCAGACGAATGCGTTCGACAGAACGGATGGAAGACCGCCATTTGTAGCCATCTAGTGTAAAGCTCGCCATCTGGACTATCAATGAAACCACCAATATCGGAACCGATGAACGAGAGCCCACTCATTGCGAGACGTTGGCACTGCACATTGGCAATGCGAAGGTGTTCCCACGAGGCGACGTTGTCTCCAGTCCAGGCCGAGGAGAAACGCTGCACTCCGGCATAAGCTGAACGCGTGATGGCGAAGGGCCGCTTTCCATTGCCAAACTTCTTTAACCCTTCGTAGGTTGCCCGAACCATCTGTGTTCCATAGACGTTGTGGGCCTTGCGATGACTGCACCGCTGGCCTTCATAGTGGTGGCGAACATCATCGGGAAACGTGCCCGTTTCAAAAACGGCGGGCTCGTTCATATCGTTCCACACCCCGTGGACACCATCTTCCAACATTAGCCCCTTGTAGAGGCCTGCCCACCACTCGCGGACACTCGCCTTGGTGAAGTCAGGGAAACAGCATTTGCCTGGCCAAACGCTGCCCTTCATTCGCGGGCCGTCCATGCGTTTGCAGAAATGATCGCCCTCTTTGCCTTCTCTATAGACCCAGTAGTCATCATCGACCTTGATCCCAGGATCGATCATCACGACAGTCTTGAATCCCTGTGATTCTAGCTCTGAGATCATCCTGCGCCTATCTGGAAAGTTCTCCTCATTCCAGGTGAAACAGCGGAAGCCGTCCATGTAGTCGATATCTAGATAGATAGCGTCACAGGGAATCTCCAGTTCTCGAAAGGTGGCGGTGATCTTCTTGGCGGTAGCCTCGTCAGCGTAGCTCCATTTACACTGGTGATAGCCCAGTGCCCACAAGGGGGGTAAATCTGGGCGTCCTGTTAGTTTGGTGAACGTTTCGGCCACTTCCAGTTGGCCATCTCCGTAGATGAAGTAGTAATTCATCTCACCGCCGTGGGCAAAGAAGCTGCTTACATTCTTGCGCTCATGACCAAAGTCAAAGAAACTACGGAAACTGTTATCAAAAAAAACCCCGTAGCTCTTTTTGTGATGTAGGCTTAGGTAGAATGGAATGTTTTTGTAGAGCGGATCCGTATCGCGACCATAGGCGTATGTGTCAGATCCCCATAACTCGAACCGTTTCCCGCGGAGAGATAGAGAACAACTTTTGTCACCTAGACCATAGAATTCTTCGCCACCTTGAATGAGCTTGCTACACATCACGATATTGCCACCAGCATCGGTGTTCTCTTGCCAATGAAATCCTTTCTCGTCCTCAGATAGCACTTTGCCCGAGGCGTCACGGACCGAAACAAGAAGTCCTTCCATGGAGATCTCCACTTCGATGGTGCCTGAACCAAGAATGACGCTTTCGCTAGTCGTGCGCTCCGTCAACGTTATGCTCGTCGGCGTGAACTTTGGATCGATCGCGTAAGAGAAATCGTCTTCGAACTCGCCTTCCGTGCCGTATCGAAAGCGAACCAGTGCCTTTGATAGGAATGAAGCGCGGAAGACAACACCGTTGTCCGTCCAGAATGTAGCCGTGCCGTCAGCAATTTCATGGCGAATGACCTTTCCAGGGAAGAACTGTTCCCGCTTCTCCAGGAGATCATTCTCCATGTAGTCGGTCTTCGGCTTGTCGTCGTTCATTTGGTAAGTGAATGGTCGAGATTGGCCTGCCAGACAATGGGCGCTCATGTGAAAGTCAAGTGTTCATCGGGCGGATGAATCCTGGGATGCGTTTGGATTGCATTTATCACTTCGCCGTCAGATCCTTTGGCATGATCCGGTCTAGCCTGCCTTTCCTTGCCTCGGTCTTTCTGGCCAAGACCGCCTTAGCAGAACCATTGATTTCTGAGTTTCTTGCCCAGAATAATACGGGCCTTAAGGACACAGACGGTGAAACTTACGATTGGATCGAGATTCATAATCCCGATAGTGAAGCGCTCAACTTAGAAGGCTATGCCCTAACGGATTCTGAAAAAGAATTGGATGGGTGGAAGTTTCCGAAGGTCTCGCTACCTGCTGGTGGCTATCTCGTCCTCTTTGCATCTGGGTTGGAGAAGGAGATCAACGTTGCGGCGTCGATCGATCCGAAGCGGCAGCGACTGCTGGATTGGGGAATATCAGAAGAGTTCATCGAGAGTATGTCGCCTGAGAGAGTGGAGGAGATCTTGGAGCGTCTGGAGCGTCGGCAACGTAGGGTGCGTCTTCCTAACAGGCCCACGAAGCGGATGCCCGCCATGCACGTGCCATTCAAGCTCGATGGCAAGGGCGAGTACTTGGCTCTCGTCAAGCCAGATGGCAAGACGGTCTGCCATGCCTACGCTCCAAAGTTCCCTGATCAGCATGATGATGTATCCTATGGCCGCATTGGTACGACGGACGAAGATGGGATGTTGTTAGAGCCAACTCCTGGTGAACCTAATAGTGAGAAGCTGTTGGGTATTGTTAAGCCTCTCTATCTGAGTCAGAGTGGAGGTCACTTTGAGAAGCCTTTCAAACTGGAGCTTGAGACCTCAACGGCGGGTGCGGAAATCCGCTACACAATCAATGGAGATGAGCCAACGATTGATGTCGGCAGAATCTATACCGGACCATTAGCGATTTCTAAAACAACCACATTACGAGTAGCGGCCTTTAAGCCGAAGCACAAAGCGGCCCGCGTCGTCACGCGGACCTTCCTCTTTCTCGATGACATCATTCGAACGCCTAAACACGTGCCACCTCCTGGCTGGCCAGATGGCTATGTGAATCAACAGGAAATGGACTATGGGATGGATACCGCGATCGTTGGTAGGCTACACACGGCTGAGGAGGTCAAGGCTTCTCTACAATCTCTGCCTTCGCTATCCATTGTCGCACCAATCAAAAGTCTCTTCGACTCAACGACTGGCATTTATGCGAATGCCCGGGGACGAGGGCGTCATTGGGAACGGGCGGCCTCGGTCGAGCTTCTCAATCAGGACGGTTCTAAAGGTTTTCAGGTAAATGGCGGTCTCCGTGCACGTGGTGGCTTTAGCCGACAGGGACGTAATCCGAAACATGGGTTCCGCATGATCTTTCGTAAGGAATATGGCAATGGGAAGCTCAAGTACCCCTTGTTTGAGGACGAGGGCGTCAAGGAGTTCGACAAGATCGACTTCCGTTCAAGCATGAATTACTCATGGGCCTTTGATGGCGGAAATCAAAACACCTTGCTGCGCGATGTGTGGTCTCGCGATACACAAGGCGCGATGGGGCAACCGTACACTCGCACGCGCTTCTATCATTTATACCTCAATGGTCACTACTGGGGAATCTACATGACTCAGGAGCGTTCGGAGGCGACTTTTGGCGCGGCTTACCTGGGTGGCAATAAGGAGGACTATGATACGGTGAAGACGCATGGTGAAGTGACTGATGGCAATGGAGAAGCTGGAGAGCGACTCTATCAAATTGCCAGCCGCGGTTTCGAAGACGACGCTGTGTATTTTAAAGTGCAGGGCATGAACCCGAATGGTCAAAGGAATCCTGAATTCGAGCGTCTTGTCGATATTGACAATATCATCGACTACATGCTCATCACGTTCTATACCGGAGATAAAGATGGGCCTGGCGGAGTCTTCTCTAAGGGAAACAATTACTTCTCTATCTACAATCGAGTGAAGCCCGATGGCTTTAAGTTCTTCGAGCATGATTCCGAGCATTCATTGGGACTTGGGGAGGATGATATGACCGGTCAATTCCTGGCAGGTGATCGAAGTCGTCGGTCTCGCGGTAGTGCTAGTAATGGAAAATTCAATGTGCATTGGCTCCACACGCGGTTGGTCGAGAATCGTCAGTATCTTAATCGATTCACCAAGCGCGCTGAGAAGCACCTCTTTGGAAGTGGGGTGCTCACCGCGGAGGCGGGCTTAGCCCGTCTGAAGGTTAGAAAGGATACCATTGACCAGGCCATCATTGCGCACTCTGCTCGGTGGGGTGGTTCGAACCGCAGTCGACAAACCTGGCTGCGAGCGGTTGAGGGGATCGAGACCTTTATTGAGGGGCGCCATGAACCTCTGCTTCAACAACTGCATGACCGTGGGTGGTATGCTGGTTTGCCTGCCCCACGTTTTACTCGTAGTAGTGGTACTGTGAGTGTGTCTGCCAAGGTCTTTGCTGTAGGCGGCGAAGGGACCATTTATGTAACGACAGATGGCACGGATCCGCGTGACCCCAACGAGAAGCCGGCGACCTCGGCACAACGTGCGCGTATCCCCACGATCGAGCACACAATCTTACTCGGTGATCGTGCTCCGGCCCGCGCCTACGTACCTTGGAACCGCGCTCTTGGACTAAGTTGGATTCAACCGAAATTCGATGACCGAGCCTGGACTCCGGGACGTACTGGGATTGGCTACGACACTCAAGGTGACTATGCTGATCTGATCGGCATCGATTTTCGAGGAGCGATGAAAGAAAGAGAGTTGACCACCGCCTACATTCGTGTGCCCTTCACCCTATCCAAAGCGCATCTCGAGGGCTTTGATGAATTGACGTTGGGCATGCGCTATGACGATGGTTTTATCGCCTACCTGAACGGCCAGCAGGTAGCTGCGGCGAACGCCCCCAGTAGACCCCAGTGGGATTCCCAAGCTGTCACGGACAATCCAGAAGGAGAAGCCATCAAGTTTAACGACCGCCCTTTGGACGACGCGAGCAAGCTTCTCCGTGAGGGCGAGAATTTGTTAGCCATTCATGGTATGGATGGTACCGCTAGCTCGGACTTTCTGATTACCCCGAGGATCCAGGGGATTCGCTACACCGGAGCGGAGCCCATTTCGATCAAGGCGAGCGGAACAACGCGCATACGAGCTCGATCGCTGTTGGATGGGAAATGGTCGCCTCTGGCAGAAATCACAGTCACGCGAAAGCCCTAGACCCGCAATAGCCCGGTGGTCTCCGGAAGGTCGTGGAGAAGATTGAAATTCTGCACTGCCTGACTCGCCGCGCCCTTGCCCAAGTTGTCCTCCGCACAACAGATAACGAAGCGGTTCGTGCGCGGGTCGTGAACCCAGCCGATGTCGATGTAGTTCGTGCCAACGACGTGCTTGGTATCAGGAAGGGTGCCTTCTCCTAACAGTCGGACAAACGGCTCATTGGAGTAAGCTTCTGTCAGGGCGTTGCCTACAGATGTTGGATCCGCACTTTCAGTTGCGTTCGCGTAGATTGTCGTCGCAATCCCCGCAGTGATTGGCACGAGGTGTGGCGTGAAAGATGCCATCACGGAACGACCCGCGGCAATGCTGAGTTCCTGTTCTACTTCAGCCAGATGACGATGTTTGGGGATGTTGTACGGTCGAACGCTCTCATTGCACTCAACAAAGAGTAAGGGAATCGCCGCTTTACGCCCGGCACCACTTACGCCACTCATTGCGGAGATGCAGATGGAATCTGGATCGATGCAGCCAGCCCGAAGCAACGGTACCAAGGGCAAGATCATGCTCGTGGGATAACATCCAGGACAGGCGACGAGCGAGGTGTTACGAATCGCCTCTCGGTGAATTTCTGGCAGACCGTAGGCTGCCCTTGGCAGCAAGTGAGGAGCAGGGTGGTTGTGCTCCCGGAAGGCCGCATAGGCATTCGCATCCTGCACACGAAAGTCGTCACTCAGATCAATCACACGCCAGCCGCGTTCCAGCAATGGCTCAGCAAATTGGTAGGCAACGCCATGCGGCAATGCGAGAAAGGCCAGCTTCGCGCCGGAAGCCTCCAGGTTCTCCATGGTCGGCTCACAGAATTTGAGCGCCTCTGCTTTCGGGAGTCCTCGGAAGCGGGGCTGTTCGTCCGATAGCGCCTTACCAGCGGATTGGCGCGAGGTCAGGCACACCAAATCTGCTCGCTCATGAAAGAGGAGCAAACGCAGGAGTTCGGTGCCGGAGTAACCACTCGCACCGATGACAGCGACCGGAATCTTGTTCATCCCCTTCTCCTAAGGCTTATTTCTGGGCTATCAACCGCGGGAATCGCATCCAACTGGCGTCAATAGAACTTGCTTATTCTAGAGATCGGGAGGATTATAAGGTCGGGGTGGACCAGGGACTAACCCTCTTGGGCTGCCCTACGACTCCATCTTCCCTGGGTCCGTCTAATGAAAAGCTAGGTGGGTTTGGGGGTTGTACGATTGCAAGGGTTGAGGTCGCCCGCCTTCAACAGCGGGCGGCCATTCCTTGGGTTAATTAGAAGTCAAGAGAGCTTCAAAGCCGCAGAAAATCGTGGACTGCTGTGGGGGATCCGCCATGATAAGGTCGGAGCGTGCTTGCAAATGGAGCTCACACTGTTGCCAGAACTCCTCGGGTGTCGTTACTCGGCGAATGGCATATTCAAATGAACCATCAGGATCGATCCCCTGAGCAATAAACACGAGGTACTTTTTCATCTTCTGGACATGCTTCGTTTCACTGAAGCGCCTTGTCCGCTTCGTCTCTTTATAGAGTGCCTGAATGTATTGGTAGACTTTGCCCAGCGTTGGTGGCGAGAATGCATCACCGTTCCAGGCAGCGCGTAGTTGACTGAAGAGCCACGGGTTTCGAATTGCCCCGCGACCGATCATGAGCCCTGCGGCGTTCGTCTGTGCATGAAGAGCTTTCCCAGTGTTCACGGAGATCACGTTTCCATTTGCAAACACCGGACACGAGAGTTGCTCGACGGCTTGGCGAATCCAATTCGGGTGAATTGGAGTACGATAGCGTTCAGCAACGGTGCGACCGTGGATACTCAGCGCATCGATAGAATGCTTGGCAAAGATATCTAACAATACAGTAAACTCTTCCGCATTGTCGTAGCCCAACCGCGTCTTCACCGTGAATCTTCCTGCGATCGCCTCTCGCAGGTTTCCCAGAATGGCGTCGAGATGATCCAACTTGCGAAGCAAGCCGCCGCCGGCCGACTTGTTGCAGACGACAGGAGCGGGACAGCCCAAATTGAGATCGATGCCTGCGACGGCATGTTCCTCGAGAAGCTTCGCCGTGCGTACGAGGTCAGGAATCGACTGCCCGATCATTTGTGCAAGGACGGGCTTGCCAGTATGATTCTCGTCGACCGAGGCCAGGATGTGCTTCTCTAACGTGGAATCCTCGTGCACACGGAAATACTCAGTCACGTAGGCATCTGGCCCCCCTCCAAAACGTTCCATCACTCCCATGAACGCGAGATCCGTGATGGCCTGCATCGGAGCAAGCAAGAGTAGCGGGCGATTCTCTGGCAGGAAATCTCGCATGGCTTAGTCCAACGGAACGTCGTCATACTGCAGCGCCCACTCGCGCATGAATCGCACGGATTTCGGGTCTATTCGATAGATGATCAGCTCTGGATTGTCCTGTGATCCCAAGTACTTCCGGAGAAGGGGATTGCTTTGCCAAAGTTCATCTAGCACTTGGACGTCAGTCTCCTCTTTCGCCACGCCAGTGATGCGAACCTGATCGTGTGTGGACGAGAGGTAGCAAAGCTCCACCTTCGCATTGGCGGAAATCTGTGCCGTCTTTCCATAGGATCGCAGGTTTGCCACAAAGACCGTGAATCCGTCTACCTTGACTGGAGAAACGGGACGCACTCTCGGCTGATCTCCGTCCATTGTGGCAAGCTGCGGAAACTTTGCTGCGGCAATGGTCTCTTGCGCGACCTGGAGCAGGGCTTCTGGAGTAAAGCTATCTTTTGACATTAGATGTGGTGTTAGGAAAGAAGCCTTTCTGCATGAGCATAAACGTTCATGGTCTCGCCGCGAAGGAAGCCGATGAGTGTCTGGTTTCCCTCTTTGGCGCAGTCAATGGCGAGACTGCTAGGTGCTGATATACCCACGACAAACGGAATTCCAGCACACAGTGCTTTTTGCATGAGCTCGAAAGAAACGCGACCAGAGACTAACAAGAGGCGATCTCCCATTGGGGTATTCCCCGCTTGCCATTCCTTGCCGATGACTTTGTCCAAAGCGTTGTGCCGCCCCACATCTTCCCGGAGAAGAAGGAGATTCCCTTCGGTATCAAACAACGCACTGGCATGCAAACCGCCTGTTTGAGCGAACGTCTGTTGGGCATTGCGCAGTTTGTCTGACAACGTCCCTAAAATTATCGGGTTGATCGCCAGATCGCTCTCAATCGGTGGGAACTGCTGAAACACGCTCTCCAAGGTCGCCCGACCGCAGATTCCGCACGAACTACTTGTGTAGACATTCCTTGAGAGAGACTTCAAATCGACCGTGCTTGGATTGGTCAGCAGCACATCCACAACGTTGCCAATACCCGTATCGGATTCTTGGCTTGGACACTGTGATATTTCGAAGATGTCGCTGGGCTGTTTCACTAGGCCTTCTGTTAGCAGAAAGCCGCGCGTGAGGTCGAGGTCATCACCTGGCGTTCGCATGACCACCGCCACGCTCGTCCCGTCGACTCGGATCTCTAATGGTTCTTCCACGGTAATGGAATCGCTCTTCACCTCGCCCGTGCCGCCTCGATAACGGATAATCTTACGCTCAACAGCTCTGACGCCTGGATCACTCATTGGGCTAGCTTCGCGTAGTCTGCCTGGGTGTTCACGTTTAGAAACGACGCTTCGTCTTCGATCTTCAATGGAATGGGCTGCATCCAACCAGCTTCTACTCCTGAGGAAAGCCAGTCCTGCAGTCGCCGCCCGCCATTATTTAAAAAGATCTGAGCACTTCCCGCAGCTGATTTGGGATACGCAGCGGCAAGAGGTTCGTAGAAGCCTTGCGCATTCTGATACACGGCACCCGCATCTAGGGAAGCTAGCCTAAGCACACGCTCTAAGACGGCCGTGTCCATGGCAAGAAGGTCCACGCCCAGGACCAAGACGAGAGACTGTTGGGCCGCATGCAAACACGCGGCAAGACCACTGATTGGCCCCGCGTCGTCCACCAGATCGATGACCGTTTTCCAGCTCGCCAATTCGCTAGGCTGCGTTTGCCCTTCACGCAGAGAAAGCAGCCGCTCATCTGGATCGAGTGATTGTAGCAAACGCGCCTGCCTTGCCCAGCTGGCCAAACCCGATTCTGGATCGGTCAGATAGGCCTTGTCTACTCCCATGCGTCGTGAACGCCCTCCCATGAGTAGCGCTGCTGAGAATCCTGTCTTCATGCTTCCTCCCGCAAAACGCCGTCGGAGAGTATGCGTGCTCGCAAGCCTCCGTTGCCCACCATCGCGGCTTCGGCGCCTTCAGCAAAAGCCTGATTCATCCAGTAGCACGGCTTTGCTTCCTCAGTTCCTTGGAATTGGATACCTTGCACCTCAAACGTCTGACCAATCAATGTATTCAGATCTATGTCAGAGACAATCACATTGCGGCGTAGCACCTTCACGTCCTTGTCGTGAACGTCGAACTTCTCGCAGAGGGACTCATAAACGCCCAAGGAGAAGAACGTGACTTGCCCCTTGTAGTTGTCCTTATGCTCATAGAAGCGATCTCCTTCTAAACCTTTGCCCGCGACGCAGTTTACTTCTGGAACACGGGTGACTGCGGCATCGCCTGGTGGCTTGCCGTGGTGTCCGAAGTAATTGTGTTTCGGTGAGATAAAGATCTGCCGAATGCGCATGTCTTAGCCTAGGTCGATTCTTCAGTCGCGCAACGGCCTACGTGCGGGTAAGCTGGTATTTCAGGGTTCCCCAGACAATTAAGGCGCTGAGAAGGATAAAGATTGCCATGATGTAGAAATTAATGCGCACGGTGGCGAACATGACGCCAAAGTAGGTCTTCTCGAGCCCGAAGAAGACGTTCAGTGGACGAGTCTGATCCCTTCGATAGTCGAGCACTTCCATCTCGGAGCGATCGATCAAATCGAAAATCTTCTTGTTCCGGAAGACTTGTTTAACATTAATGTAAGGATCGCGCGGGGGACGATTGTAACGTTCGGAGGAGAAACGATTGCCAAGCACACGGCGATGAATCTTCGCGACCTCTCGGCGGATCTTGCGTCCGTTGGCTGCTTCGAGTTGAAGGAGAATGGTGCGAGCCTCCTTGAGGGATTGGAGTTGCACCGCTTCTTCATCGGTGAGTTCAGTTTTCGTTGTGAACAAGGCTTCCTGTGCGCTGATCATCTTGAGAGTGGAGGCCAAGGGATTGTACTTACCCTGGGAAATTACTAGGGCCTCGTAGGACCATCGTAAGGGCATGAATTCGCAGATCAGAGGCACTTTTAGAGGGTTCTCGACTTCTTTCGTATCGGTCGTGGTCCAACGTTTGAGAGAGGACAGGACGGGCAAGTCACGGTTCATCTCTTGATACTTGATCAAGGCGCCACCTAAGATGATTTGCGGTAGGAGAATGAGCGGTATGATGTTCAGGGCCGTTTTGACATCATGGACGAAACAAGAGACTAATAGGCCGATAGCAACGCCACACACGGCCGTCAAAAAGAGCCAGATGAAGTAGAGGACGAACATGCCACGGATTTCCAAAACGGTGTTTCCAACCAGCACGTAGATGGCTGATTGGATCGCGGCGAAGATGCTCAAGGTGAGAATCTTAGTACTTAGATAGGCGAAAAGTCGACTACCCAAATTCCTTTCTCGTGTGAGCAGTGCTCGATCGCGTATTATCTCATCCGCACTGTTAGTGAGGCCGAGGAACATGGCCACGACCAAGCTCAGAAAGAGGTAGGTTGGGATGTGAAAGGCCGAGCCAAACGTGTAGCGTTCTTCCTCGGACCACCGCAAGACCAGTGCAATGAGCAACGCGAGCATGGGTGCCTCCAGGAGCGTGGTCACAAGGTTGCCGCGATTGCGCAACTTACTCAGAAAGGCTCGTTGGAAGAAAGTGACCAAGGTGGTCACCTTCTCTCGCCACGTTCGTCTAGGAGATTTGGGCAAGACAGGCGGATTGGATTGAGTGCGCGTGTCTTCGGGATCCAAGTGTTTCACCTCTCGCATCGTACGATGCGCCTGATAGCGATCGCGCCAGAACTCCGGTAGGAACCGCCGTGCAGGAGCCAGGTGACCTGCCTTGTCTTCCGAATAGATGACTGCTCCACTAAGATCGCGCAATGGTGTCTCCAGGACATCGAAGACAAAGTCCGGTGTGGTTGGCGGGGCTTTTGATTCATCAGGATCTGATGAAACAGTTGTGCTCACCTGCCCGAATGGGACGACATTCTCCTCTTGGGCTTCTTTGAAGTACTGTAGCATCTGTTCCGGCTTACCGAAGAAGGCCAACTTGCCGCCACGGTCGAGCAGTAAGGCCTTGTCGAACATCTGAAAGCGGCGTGCGCTCGGTTGATGGATACTCACAACGACTATCTTGTTTCGGGAGAGTCCTTGAACGATTTCTAACACATGCTCAGAGTCTTTCGATGAAAGGCCTGAAGTCGGCTCGTCAAACAAGTAGATGTCTGCTAGACCAATCATGTCCATCCCGACGTTGAGACGTTTCCGCTCGCCTCCACTAAGGAATTTATTCTTGGGTGTGCCGGCGAGTCGGTGACGACGTTCGTTGAGGCCGAGCTCAACCAGCTTGGAGTCTACCCGCCGGCGGCGGTCTCTTCGGGCCACTCCAGGAGCGCGAATCGCTGCTGCGTAGTCGATGTTCTCTTGAATGGTTAGGTGCGGATCAAAGGCATCTTCCTGAGGTACGTAGGAGATGTAGGGAGTGATGTCTTGATGGTGTTGATAAAGAGGGAAGCCGTTGAGACCTACCTGTCCCTGCGTTGGCTCAAGTTGCCCGGACAGTACGCGTAAGAGGGTGCTTTTCCCACAGCCGCTTGGCCCAATTACGCAGATCATCTCTCCACGCCGAGCAGCCAGCGTGATGCCGTCCAGCGCGGTTTCCTTGCCATCGTAGGAATGATTGACTTCGCGAATCTCCAGCTTGGAGATCACGTTTCGTTCCTCTTCGATAATACGTTCGCTAAAGTGACAGCGTAGGAAACGGCCCTCTTCTAGAGTGATCGTCGCATCCTCCTTGAGGTGGGCACGATCTTTCACTGGGATCCTTTCCACCAGGATAGGCTGGCTTGCTTCGAGAACCTCTAGCTCCCCTTGCTTTCGGTCTTCATCGAAGGTGATTCGAAGCAAGACGTCGTAACCCAGGCCTTCTGATAGAAGCAAATCTCCGGGGCCCAGTTGGCTTGGGTTATTCGATACCAAGTATTCGGACCGGCTTGGGGAGAGTTCAAACTGTCCGCCCAATTCGCGTGCCCACCGGTGCAAGTCGCGGATAGCGATCTCGGTGGAATCCTCCAGGCGGATGCGATCATTGAGGGAAACCTCCAACTCATCACTCTCGCGCAGACGTTGTTTGTTAATCGTCACCATGGTGTCTCGCAGCACGGTGACAGACACTTGCAAGCCAAAGCGAATATCGAGGTGGCTCTGCTTTCCGCGCACCCGCTCAAGCGCAGGCTGCCCGTTCGATTCGAACCCTAGAAAGACCTGTGTCGTGGAGAGATTCTTCTTTGCGTTAAAGTAAAACGTTAGGTCTTGATAGTTCAAGATAGCATCGGCCACCAATACCCTTTGCCCCTCATACAAGCGGCAGAATTCGCCTTGCTGGAGCTGCCGCCCTCGCACGATCACGGTGTAGGAACCGATGTTCTTAAGGAGGATCTGCGCCTGAAAGCGAAAGACCAAGAGGGCGTGATCTGGAGGGAGGGATTCCAAGGTAAGGTCAGAGCCTTCGTCACCACTGATGCGCAGAACTTCTAACGGTTGTCCGATACCCTCGGAACTCCCTTCTTCCTCAGAGTCGCGGTTTAGCTGATAGACGAGATCGATCGCCTCCGAGGCGACCCCAAGGTTCGTCATAAAGAGGTAGAAATGAATCAACTGCTCCCGATGCAATTCAAAGCCACTGGAAATCAATACGTAGAGTTGAACGCCTAACAAGATCTTCTCTTCTGGTGGTAGCCGAGTCGCCAGGTCCGCAGCGATCTCATTCAGATCCTGCGACTCCTGTAGCGCTTCCGTGTACAGCTTGCGTAGTTCCGAGTAGATGGCTTCAGGATAATCGTAGCGAAGGAAGCCTAAGCTGGAATCGATATCGTGCTCGTCGACCTCTCCGTCCACCTTGCTGAAGCCGGCGAACACCTTAATGAGTACAGGGAGCGAACTATATGCCGTGGTTGCCTGGGGACCCTTCCGCAGGCGCCTCCCTAACAAACGCCAGAACGGGCGAAGTCGCCAAGATGGCTCTGCCGAGGCATTTGCTTCTCGCCAACGTTCCCGAACCTTGGTAGCCACCCGGCTCAAGCGGTTTTCGTTGGGGTCGTTGTTCTTGCTGGGCATCCGGTCGGGCAGGACCCTACACTAAAGCTAGTTTAGGGGAAGGCTGATGATGCTGACACAAAGTTCAGTTAAATTATGAATAATGTAGTAATTATATATTAAGATCTCCAAATGAACCCACTCACTGAGACCAGCGTTGGCAAGGTCGCTTCCAAAATCGCCCTTGGGAAACAGATACCTTCCGGTGTTTTCAAGGGCAACTTCTTCGGCGTTCCTGCGATGTCGGATTTTGAACAAAGCGCTGCGTCTGATCATCTCTATGTTGAAGATGGTGTCCTTGGATACAGCCCGAAGCCTAGACTATAGAAGTTTGCTCCTGCCGGGACCGATTCCGATCTCGAGGTGCAATCAACCATTGGAGAATGCTCGCTTGGAAACAGCGCCATCTTCTTATTTGGTTTTCTGCGCTCATGGTAGCGCTGTTCCCGCTACTAGTGAAACTCTACCATTCGCTTCACAGGCACTCCTAACTAAGCGCTCGAGCGGCCATTGGTCTTGAGATTATTCTACCTAACGATCTGTCCCGGCATGGTTCTTGCCGCCACAGCGGCTGCGTTCAAAAGGTGCAATATCGGCACTTCTATCTGTCTTGTCGTTAGCGCCACTTTCTGCCTCTACTTCCTCGGCTTTGGCCTCAGAAGTGGTGCCGCGCGGTTGCATGCGACCTAGAAAGCCCTGGGTCGAAATTCACAATGGTTTGATGTTTCCCGATCAATCTGGGCATGATGAGTCGTTCGTATCTGTCGCCATGAAACTTCCAAATATTGCCTACTTGTATCTGAGCTTGTTGCTCTTCGTTTTAGCAAATTACTCAACGACGGGATCCCTGAACGACGTTTGCTCCAATAGTGATGGTGCCCTCTCTTACGCTAGCTTCGTGATCGTGGGTAGCCCTCATTCCGGCGAGCGCGTGCA
>JAACDM010000405.1 GCA_009936795.1 Verrucomicrobiaceae bacterium
ACCAACTCAACCAACTCTCTCGCTCGGAGGATTTCCCTGCAGCCCACGCTCACCCCTATTGGTGTCACCGTTAACCTTAAGATCTTATTTCATCGACCAAATATCCGCACTCGCCTCTCTCAGAATGGCTTATTACTATCATTGATTTAATTCTTTGCCAGTCGGGTGAAGGCAGCTCTGCCGGAAGGCGCAGTGATCCATGGTAACATCAGAGTTCCCAGCCATTTCTAACATACACCCATATCGCTACTCACCACCTTTAAACGTACAATAGCTCAGGCGGCTCCCAGGCAAGTCGTTCCCTTCGCCCTGACCATTGGCCCGCCATGGACTCGCAAGACCGACACCAGATGCGGACGTGAAGAAAATCGGAGCCTCCGCTGTCCCTCCAGTAATGAAGTTTCCCTGCACTGTTAGTGTCGCGAAGTCTGCAAAGGCATCCTGCAAGGCGGTGTGCCTGCCATTCAGTTTCAACGAACGGCAAATGCCATGGACAGGGACCCAACAGCGGAAGACACGGACCTGCGCAACTGGACAGCCGTTTTCTCTACTAAATTGGCTTCAACGCCTCAGCGATCCGGAAACAGAGACCAAGACGATCTTGCTAAGTTCTAATGAGATCTTAGAGCACATCAACCACCTCTTCCTGAGAGTCGACTTCACCCAGATTAGTCCTTAGCAGGAGCAGCAGCAGGCCACAGTCCCTTTCGGCCAAAGGTGCAAGACGTCTTCTGCTGGTCAGTCCAGGCAAAGATCCGTTGCGCTTGTCCAATTAAAGTGTAGATCCTCAGTTCCCGCAGCGCTAGTTTCCATGATACGGAGGGGTGGCAGAGCGGTTGAATGCACCGGTCTTGAAAACCGGCATACCGAAAGGTATCGTGGGTTCGAATCCCACCCCCTCTACCACCTCCATTTGGTCTAGCACAAACCGTTGCAGATGATCGCAACTACGGGCGACAAGTTCTGCTTGAGTTTCCTCTTAGCATCGAAATGATGCGGGGATGTCATCTGAATTCTTTCCAGACGTGCCGGTGATTCCTCTCGAGGGGTCTGATTCCAAGAATCCCCTCGCTTTCAAGCACTACGACGCTTCGGCGAAGGTCGGTGACAAGACAATGGAGGAGCATTTGCGGTTCTCCATGGCCTACTGGCACACGCTTCGGAATGGCCTTTCTGATCCATTCGGTGTTCCAACGGCGATCCGCCCATGGGAAGGGGCCAACGATGATGTGGAGAATGCGAAAAACCGCGTGCGCGTGGCCTTCGAATTCATGGAAAAGACGGGTATCAAGTATTACTGTTTCCACGACCGCGATGTGGCTCCTGAAGGAGCGACCTTGACGGAGTCGAATTCCAATCTGGATGCCGTCGCCGATGTGCTTCTAGAAGAGCAGCAGCGCACTGGTGTAAAATTGCTCTGGGGCACGGCGTGTCTCTTTGTGCACCCTCGCTACAATCAGGGCGCAGCGACAAGTCCCTATGCCGATGTGTTTGCCTATGGCGCGGCACAGGTTAAGAAGGCGATGGAAGTGACTAAACGTCTCGGCGGCGAAGGCTACACGTTCTGGGGCGGTCGCGAGGGTTACCAAACTTTGCTCAACACGAACATCGGTCGCGAACTTGATCACTTGGGGCGCTTTCTTCACATGGCCGTGGACTACGCCAAGGAGATTGGCTTTGATGGTCAGTTCTACATCGAGCCCAAACCAAAGGAGCCGACGAAGCACCAGTACGACTCGGATGCGGCGGCTTGTTTGAATTTCCTCCGTCAGTATGACTTGATGGATCACCTGAAGCTTAACATTGAGACGAACCACGCCACCTTGGCTGGGCATTCTGTGGAGCACGAGCTTGAAGTGGCTGCGGCTGCCGGTGCGCTAGGATCGATCGATGCTAATACTGGTGATGAAATGTTAGGCTGGGACACAGATCAGTTTCCGACCAACATTTACATGACGACGCAGATCATGCTCTCGCTCTTGAAGATGGGCGGTTTTACCACGGGCGGCCTAAACTTCGACGCCAAGGTGCGACGCGAGAGCTTTGAGCCAGTCGATCTCTTTCACGCACACGTTGGTGGGATGGACGCGTTTGCTCGCGGCTTGAAAGTGGCTCACGCGATCATCGAGGATGGTCGTTTGGACAAGTTTGTGTCAGAGCGCTATGCGAGTTATGATAGCGGTCTTGGTAAGCAGATCGAGAATGGTGAAGTCGGCTTCAAAGAGTTGGAAGCGCACGTTCTCTCCAACGGCGAGCCTGGCGTGACACCAAGTGGCCGCCAAGAGATGCTAGAGAATCTCGTGAACGAGTTCCTCTAAGCAGATACCAAGGAGCGGCGCGTTCCTAACGCTGGATATGCATGAGGCGCATGGAAAGCGCCTGTCCTTGGGTAGTCGTTTCGAGTGGACGCCTTGCCACGGCTCTTTAGGCTCGGCCCTCTATGGACACCGAATCCGTCATTCTTACCGTGATCGGCGCCGACAAGCCGGGGCTTGTGGAACGCTTGGCCACCATCGTGGCGGACCATCATGGGAACTGGTTGGAGAGCCGGATGGCGCGGTTGGCTGGGCAATTTGCTGGGATCTTGCAGGTAGAGGTCGCTTCAGCACATCGCGAAGCGCTTGTGCAGGCGCTGAATCGCGTGCACGACGGCAGCTTGCAGGTGACCGCGAGTCGGCTCGGTGCGAGCAGGGCTGAGACGACCGTAACCCAGCGAGTGCGGCTCGAACTCGTGGGCACGGATCGGCCGGGCATTGTGCAGCAAATTTCGCGAGTCATCGCGGCATGCGGGGTGAATGTAGAAGAGATTGAGACAACGGCAGAAAGCGCGCCGATGTCTGGCGAGACGCTCTTTAAGGCCACCGCAAGTCTGCAGGTGCCCAGCGGAGTCGCCCTAGCGAAGCTCCAGGAAGATCTGGAGGAAGTGAGCCAGGATCTCATGGTGGACATCGCCTTGAGCTAAGGGGCGTTTGCTCTTGTCCCTAGCCTCTGCTACGAACAGCGCATGGAATCCTCCTGGCAACGCTATTCTCAACATCTCGTTCGTTATACCGATCTTGGCGTGTCTCTCGACATCAGCCAAATGCATTTCCCAAAGGGTCATATAGAAGATCAGTCCACAGCCTGTATTAGGGCCTACACGTACATGCGCGATCTCGAAGCAGGAGCCGTGGCCAATGTGGATGAGGACCGCATGGTCGGTCACTACTGGCTACGCGATGCCTCGCTCGCCCCAGAGAAAGACAACCTAGGTGAAGAGATCCGTAGCTACATTGGTTCGTGTAATCAATCAATCCTCGAGTTTGCCAAAGAAACGCATGCTTCTGGCAAGTTCACCCATTTGTTAGTCATCGGCATTGGGGGCTCCGCCCTTGGCCCACAGCTCATCGCGGATGCGTTAGGGAGTGATGCCGACGCCATGCTCGTTGAGTTTCTAGACAACACCGACCCGGATGGCTACGCACGTGTGTTAGGTAATCTCTCCCTGGACAGGACCTTGTCTCTCGTCATCTCTAAATCCGGTGGCACGAAGGAAACCGCCAACGGCATGGAAGCAGCGCAGGCTGCCTATACAGCTGCCGGTCTGAAATTTGCAGAACACGCCGCCGCCGTCACGGGCGTGGGCAGCAAGCTCGACAAAATCGCCAAAGAAGCCGGATGGCTCAAGCGCTTCGCCATGACGGGTTGGGTTGGCGGGCGCACCTCCGTGACAAGCGTGGTTGGCCTCTTGCCGATGGCATTGCAGGGTTTGGATATCAACGCCTTTCTTGAGGGCGCCCGCCTCATGGATGCGCATACCCGCAGTGACGACACCGCCGACAATGCCGCCATGTTGATGGCTCTGATGTGGCACTTTGCTGGCAATGGCGTGGGTAAGAAAGACATGGTCATTCTGCCGTACAAGGATCGCCTCAGTCTGATGGCGAAATACCTTCAGCAGCTCATCATGGAATCGCTCGGCAAGGAGCATGACCTCGACGGCAAGATCGTGGAGCAAGGGATCGCCGTTTATGGAAACAAAGGCTCGACCGATCAGCATGCCTACGTGCAACAGCTGCGCGACGGGGTGAACAACTTCTTTGTCACGTTCATCGAGGTGCGAGAGAGTTTCACCGATGGCAGACGTGAGTCGAGTAGAGCAGGAGATTATCTTCAAGGGTTCCTGCGTGGCACGCGACGTGCTCTTTCCGATAAAAAACGCCCTTCGATGACTCTCAGCCTCTCCAATGTCGACGCTCGTAGCGTAGGCGCGCTCATTGCCTTATTTGAACGCGCCGTCGGTTACTATGCTGTACTTGTGAATGTCAATGCCTACCATCAGCCAGGTGTGGAAGCTGGCAAAGTCGCCGCCGAAGCCTTCATTGCTTTCCTTCAACAGACACGGGCGCACCTGCAAGCCTCGCCAGGCAAGGCCTTCGCCGCTGACGACATTCTCCCTCATCTTGAGCCCACCGAATCCGGCGAGACCGCCACGGCGGAGGAAGTCTATCATAGCCTTATACACATTGCGCACAACGATCCCGACGTGACCTTAGCACAAGGCGACACACCTCAGGAAGACACCTTCACTTACCAAGGCTAACAATACTGGTTCCATGGCCGAGCTCGATGACGCAAAGGAAGAAGCTCGGCAACGGTTAGTTGACGCTGCCGGCCTAGAGGCGAAGAGCCGGGAAGATCTGCTCGCTCTCTACAAGCAATTTCTTCGCCTCGAGAATGAGCGCATTCATTTGCGTCATCACGCCGGAGCTACCGGCCTTGAAGTCGCGAGGAGACGCTCGAATCTCTTGGACGTAGTGTTAGAAAGCCTTTTTCAGCAGGCTCTGATCAAGAACTTGGGGGAGGCCATGGGGGAGGCGACTGCTCCTGTCACAATGGTGGCCACTGGCGGATATGGGCGCCAGCTACTCAATCCCAGCTCTGACATTGATATTCAGTTTCTCTATCCTTCGAAACGCGAGCCCAGTCCCGAAGCCCACGAGATCATCGAACAGATTCTCTACATGCTGTGGGACGTGGGATTCAAAGTCGGGCATGCAGTACGCTCGGTCAAAGATACCATCATTCAAGCCAATGCCGACGTGCGCACCAAGTCTTCGCTGATTGAAGCACGCATGATCGCTGGTGATAAGGATCTCTTCGAACGCGTGCAGCGGGAGTTCAAACAGCATTGCATCACGGGAAAGGAACACGACTACCTCACGACGCGGCGGCGCGACATGCGTGAGCGGCGGGATCAGTATGACACAGTCTTCGTACAAGAGCCTAATGTGAAGAACGGATGTGGCGGCCTGAGAGACTATCACAACCTAATTTGGATCAGCTTTGTTCACTGTGGTTCTACGAGCCTCGACATCCTCGTCAAAAAACGGGTACTTACGAAGGAGGAGTTAGAAGAAATCGAACGCGCCTATGATTTCCTCCATCGAGTGCGCAATGAACTTCATTACCAGGCAGGAAGAAACAACGACATCCTGACACTACAGCAGCAAGGGGTCGTTGCAACCAACTTTAAGTATCCAAGTCGCAACATCCTCCGAAGAATCGAGACCTTCATGCGCGAGTATTATCACGCGACGCGGAGCTTATACCGCTGCACATGGAAATTGCTGGAGAAGCTTCACCTCGCCCACGAAGAGGAGGGTGAGAGCGGCGTCATCAGCCTTCTTGCACGACGGCGCAAAAAACGGGAGTTTTTTGGCAATTTCTACAGCTGGAATCAACGAATCTATCCAGCAAGTGACGATATCTTTGAGGAGGAACCCTATCGACTCATGCGGGTGTTCCAGCATCTTCAGCAGCGTCACCTTCGATTGAGCCCCGAAATTATGGAGCGCATCAGCGCGAGTGACCACCTTCTCAATCGTGAGTTTCGATACAACAAGAAAGTCCGTACCATCTTCGAAGCGATTCTTTCTCGGCGGGGAAATGTTGCCCGCGTGCTCAAAGACATGCATCGCGTGGGGATGCTAGGCAAGTATCTGCCGGAATTTGGTGCATTGGATTGCCTGGTGCAGCACGAGTTCTTCCATCGCTACACCGCTGACCACCACACCCTGCAATGCATCCGTCAGCTAGATAAACTAGCTGACACGCAAGAGCCTAAAGTTGCTTTCTTCCGCGATCTCTTCCGCAAGGTCGAAGATCCCTACATCCTTTACCTCGCCTTTATTCTTCATGACACCGGGCGCGCGGAGAATGTCCGCTTTCACAGTGATGCCAGCACGACGATGGCTGAGCGTGTCTGCAGACGATTGCAGGTGAAAGGTCACCGTCGTGATCTCATGCTCTTTCTGGTCGATCACCATCTGACGTTCTGGAAAACAGCTACCACCATGCCGATCGATGATCCTGACACTGTGATCGCCTTTGCCACGCAGATGCGTGACAAGCGACACCTGGATCTTCTCCTACTCTGCACCTACGCTGATTCGAAGGGCACCAATGAAGAGGGTTGGACTGATTGGAAAGAGATGCTCATGAAGCAACTCTATCATGCAACGCTTGCTTACTGGAGTGATCAAGGTGCTCTGGAAGGCTCTACTCCGGATTTCAAAGCGGAAGTGCTCAAGCACCTGAAAGAGGGCTATGAAGACGAAGTAGAGACCCATTTCGATGGGATGCCAAAGCGCTATTTCTTCTTTCGCAGCGCCCAAAGTACGAGCCGGGACATTCGTCTGATCCGCAAGTTCTATCAAACCGACAGGAAAGATCCCACCGTAAAACTAGATCGGCCAGTCTTCCGCTGGATAGATCATCCCGAGGCCAACTACAGCCAATTCATCGTCTGTTCCTATGATTGTGAGCAACTGCTGGCTTGCATCGCCGGCGTGTTGTCAGCAAAAGAGTTGAATATTCTCAGTGCTGATTTCTTCCGCCGCAAGGATGGCATTGTTCTAGACATCTTTCGCGTGTGCACCCTCAACCTAGAAGCCGTGACGAACACAAGTGTGCGCAAGAGTGTGAAGACGCTCATGGAAACGGCGATGGCCAAGAAACACTACGATTTCAGTGATCTCATCGAGAAAACGCGCCTCGAGAACCCGATCGACCATGAGGCTGCCGCCGTCTTTCCCCAGCGCGTCTTTATCAATAATCGGGCTGCAGCCGATGAGACTGTCATCGAAATCCAAGCACTGGACCGATTGGGTCTCCTCTACGACTGCTTCATGGTGATCGCCGATCACGGCCTCCAGATCACCCACTCCCGGATCATCACGGAGAAAGGTGCAGCCATCGACAGTATCTTCGTCACGAATGCCGCTGGCGAGAAGATCGAGGACGAAGAGAAACTAGCCGCCCTCAAGCGGGACCTGCAGAGAGTCCTTGAACTGCCCGTTCCAGCCGAGAAAGCTTCTTAAACGTCCCCCTGGCCCCGCTTCCCATTGACACCCCCTGCGCACCCTCTACGATAATACCACCAAGACGGGGGAGCTGGAGCGATTCGGCTGAGATCTTCGCTGATCGGCGAGGAAACCCTTAGAACCTGATGCGGTTAGACCCGCCGAAGGAAGTCTGAGCGTTCTGCTTGCCTGTCTTGTCAACTCGCTTTTCCTGACAAGAAACAACTTACAAGCCAACTGACATGATTGCTCCCAAAGACGACGACAAGACCATCCGCCGTGACCAAGCGCTCTTCCCCAAGAGCAAACGTGTCTATATCAAAGGCACGGTGCATCCAGATCTTGAAGTGCCGATGCGCGAAATTGAGCTTTCTCCGACCAATCATCCTAACGGACGTGTCGAAGAGAATGCGCCGGTTCGTGTTTATGACAACAGTGGCCCCTGGGGTGACGCCAATTTTGAAGGAAATGTGGAGCAAGGGCTCCCCGCGCTGCGCCGTCAGTGGATCATGGATCGTGGTGACGTTGAAGAATATGAGGGACGTGAAGTGGCTCCGGCTGACAACGGCTATCTCAGCAACGAACATGCAGAGCGTTACAACCAGAACAAGGAAGCCGCGAACCGCTTGAAGGAGTACCCTGGCCTTGTCCGTAAGCCACTCCGTGCCAAGGATCATCCAGTGTCCCAACTCTGGTATGCGCGTCAGGGCATCATCACTCCAGAAATGGAATTCATTGCGATTCGCGAGAATCTAGGTCGCGAGAAGGCATTCAAAGCAACCGACGACTCCGTCAATGGGCCTCGCAATGTAATGAATCATCAGCACCCGGGCCAGTCCTTCGGTGCTAAAATACCCGAATTCATCACGCCTGAGTTTGTTCGGGACGAAGTCGCTGCAGGCCGCGCCATCATTCCTAACAATATCAACCATCCGGAAAGCGAGCCGATGATCATCGGACGGAATTTCCTTGTGAAGATCAATGCGAATATCGGCAACTCTGCCGTGGCCTCGACGATCGATGAGGAAGTGGAGAAACTTCGCTGGGCCACTAAATGGGGTGCCGATAACGTGATGGATCTTTCCACTGGCAAGAACATCCACGCAACCCGCGAGTGGATCATTCGTAACAGCCCAGTACCCATCGGCACCGTCCCCATCTACCAAGCCTTGGAGAAAGTGAATGGTCGCGTTGAGGACCTCACGTGGGAGCTCTTCCGTGACACGCTCATTGAGCAAGCGGAGCAAGGTGTTGACTATTTCACAATCCACGCTGGCGTGCTCTTGCGCTACATCCCGCGCACCGCCACACGCATGACTGGCATTGTTTCGCGTGGAGGGTCCATCATGGCCAAGTGGTGTCTCTCTCACCACAAAGAGAGTTTCCTCTACACACACTGGGATGAGATCTGTGACATCATGGCTGCGTATGACGTTAGCTTCTCCATCGGCGACGGACTTCGCCCTGGTTCGATTGCTGATGCGAACGACTACGCTCAGTTTGCCGAACTTAAAACCCAAGGTGAACTCACCAAACGTGCCTGGGACAAAGGTGTTCAAGTCATGTGTGAGGGGCCAGGTCACGTGCCCATGCACATGATCGAAGAGAACATGAAGAATCAGTTAGACTGGTGTCACGAAGCGCCCTTCTACACACTCGGACCACTCACTACTGACATTGCGCCAGGTTACGACCACATCACCAGCGGCATCGGTGCGGCCCTCATCGGTTGGTATGGTTGCGCCATGCTCTGCTACGTCACTCCAAAGGAGCACCTTGGCCTTCCCAATCGTGACGATGTCCGAGAAGGCGTCATCACCTACAAGATCGCTGCTCATGCCGCAGACTTGGCGAAAGGCCATCCCGCAGCTCAAGAACGTGACCCCGCCGTGAGCAAGGCTCGATTTGAGTTCCGGTGGGAGGATCAGTTCAACCTCGGCCTCGATCCCGAGAAAGCCCTCGCCTTCCACGACGAAACGCTCCCTCAAGACGGCGCTAAGACCGCCCACTTTTGTTCTATGTGCGGCCCTACCTTCTGCTCGATGAAGATCAGCGACGAGGTTCGCCAATACGCTGAAGAGCACGGCATGACCTCCGAAGAAGCGATCGAAGAAGGCATGGAGAAGAAAGCCGCTGAGTTCAATGAATCCGGCGCCGAGATCTACTCGTAACGGAAAAGCTCCGCAGGACCTAATTTTAGCGGGGCCAATGTTCACAAAGTGAGCATTGGCCCCTTCTTATGGTCAAATTGGAGTGTCTAACCATGGCCGACCATTTTTAGATCAATCCAAGGCTTCTAACAAAGCTGCCATCTCATTCTTTCGTGCTAGTAATCCAGTCGCTCTGGCACGGTTCCGGTCTTGGCCATCTTCCATCTCTTGTAGCTTTCTGACAGAAAGGGCGCCCCGTTCAATCTCCTCTTTCAAAGCCAACATTTCGGCAATCAACGCCTGCAACTCGGCGTCAACATCCCCCAACGCTTGCGCAAGACGCTCTCGTTTCTCCAGCTCCCCTAACGTCTCCTGATCAAACCATTTCTCCGCCTCAGCATGGTCGGTTGGCTTGGTAGGCAGAGCTGATCCGAACAGCTTTGTGTGGATCGCGTTCACTTCATTTCGTTTCGCACTTTCCACCGCGACTTCCACGCTAGACTCAGTGCCAAAACTCCCCAAGCTACTCCGGCTCCCAGAACCATCATCAAACGCGGCTTCAAAATCGATCTCAGCTTTCTCCAACGCATTGAAAAGCCGCTTCGCCTCATTGATCTGGTAGCGGCCAAGATACTCGAATGCCTCTGCACTTCCCTCTTCTTCCATCCTTTCATTGCCTCACAAAACATGAGAAAAGCGAGGACTCTTCTCAGCGGTTTCATCATCATACGACAGCGATCCACTAACCCACTATCGGCCGAACATTTGCGTCCAGAATCCACCGTGGTGTCCGAGACCAACTCGCTTGTTCGCAGGATCGAGCATGATCACATGGTGGGCAGGACTACGCCACCATCCCTCGTTTGCAGATTGAGGCGTCCGTCTGCCAGCCGCAATGTTCTCGCTTGAAGCGGTCGTCCCGGCCTTCGCAGCCCGCTTCTTCATCGTCTCTTTGCCACTTACCGGCGATTGGTGGGCGAAAAACCCATAGGTCTCCATGTCTTTGGAATGCCCCGCACAGGCCAAACAAAGCTTGGGATCGACTAAAAGTATTCTTAGGCCTAACAAGGAACGTAGCTCATTTAGATCTCGAATCCCCTCCAAGGCTTCTGCCGGCACTCCTCCCACATGTTTTGCGTTCTGCCGATTCACTCGTCGCAACTCGTTCCCACTGGGCAGCGCCTCTGCCGCCGAAGCCCTCTCGAAGCCTTCGATCGTCTGCTTCACGTCAAATGTTGTTTCATCAATGAGCCCGAGTTCATCAATGCACATGTTGTACTCTTCAGCGAGTTGGTGAATCTTCCCACGCAAATCAGAGAGGCCGAACGAAGACTTCATCACCTCTTCAAAATCAACACGATTTAATCTCCGAAGTTCCTTCAACGCAGGATCACCCCTCGTTCTGATCGATTCTTTCGTCGGTTGCCCCCGCCCAGACAAGGCGCGTATCTGCTTCACGAGTTGCTTTGCTCGCCGACGACTGCCTGCGCTATTTTTCGCCTTCCTAAGAGCCTGGCTTGCGGCGGCAAACTGCTTCTGATACTCCGACCAGGCTGTCTTCCACTCGACTGAAACACGTTTCCACATCACATCGCCAATGGCAGAATCAAGCTCAAGAAGCTCTCTAAGAAGATCCAAACGCTTCGCCGAATCTTCCTCGGCAGTGTAGCTCGCCAATAAGGCTCTCCCCTCGGCTCGCTGCTCTTCAGTCAGAGCAAGCGCATTTCCCAGAACCAGGATCGAGGTGAGACACATAAGGAAGCGAAGCGTCATCCATCCTCACTTTACAGCTATTTCTTTGGCTGCAACAGGCGTGATCATTCACCAGCCAGCGAAGCCCTGTGGAGAAGTTGGCGACCTCGAGGCCCTTCGCTCGCAAGGCAAGATCTCGTAGTCGCTTCAATCAGAGTGGCCCAACAATTCTGCTCTAGATCCTTATTCAATCACTTAGGCTGTCCTTGGTCTCATTTCGCTTGCGAACGAAGTCCTTGGTAGAAACTGAGAGCCTCCTGGTATTCTGCCATTGCCGGCGCGTCGAAGACACCCCGCGTTAAAAGGATCTGGCCATCCTCCGCCAGATCCATGATGCGCGCACAAAGGTTGATCGCCATGCCCACCGCCCGCGTGTCGCCGGTAATCTGTTCTTCCATCTCGGACACTTCCCCTATGTGCAACCCAATACGCAGCACCATGAGCTCACCCTCACAAACCTCCTCACGAAGGAGACATTGCAATCGCAAAGCCGTCTCCACAGCGTCACTCGCCGTGCCGAACTTCACGAAAAAGCCATCACCCGTCTCGTTCAGGATGCTCGCCCCCTGCAGATAGCTCAGACAGTGCTTAAAGATGCTATCGTGCCCCGCGATTTACCGCGTTTAGGCCTCCGTGCCGACGATGTCGGTAAAGAGGAGGACTGCTAGCTATTTCTCGGAGGCCATGATCGAAATGTGGCAACTACAGACCGTCGTTCCACAAGACGCTTGTACCCGACTTACCAGCCACAATGACGTCTTTCCAACCATTGCCGTCGAGATCGGCAACTCGGATCTGCAATCCAGTTCCTGGACCTTCGTTTGGCTTGCCCTTGGAAATCATCTTCTTGGCAAACGTCTGATTGGTAAAATTGATGTCGTAGTAGTGAACCGTGATAGGATCTTTGGCACCGGGATCACGGCCAGAGTGAGCGAAGTAGCGTTTGCCCGTGATGAGTTCGGGTGCACCATCATTGTCGATATCGTCCCAAGCCAGCGCGTGGCCTTGAGCGAAGGACTTGTCGATCACGTGCTGTTTCCAATTGGTGCTCCCGTCTTTGTTCGGGTCGCGCTGCTCTTCCCAGTAAAGTCCGTAATTGTGCCCGTCAGCCCAGATGAGGTCGTTGCGCCCGTCCGCATTGATATCGAGAACGAAGATTGGACAACTGGCATGGGGCAGCACAAAGTCAGCGTGATAATACCAAGGGCCTGAAAACGGTCCGTCGTTGGGACACTCATACCAGCCATGTTTGAAAACGATATCCTGTTTGCCGTCACCATTGATGTCTCCGAAGCCCATGCCGTGACCGTTGCCACGTTCACTTACAATGTGTTTGGTTAGGCTGGTTTTTCCGGAGCCGTCTTTCGTAAAACGCCAGATGAGGAGTGGATTCTTATCATTCCAGCTGTTCTCTATATACTCCGCGTTGCCATCACCATCAATGTCGTGGAGGAAAGTCATTTCGTTCTGATTCGTTTGAGTGTCCACGAATGGATGGATTTCCCAGAGCGCGGACTTGGTTAATCCAGCTTCGCCGGGGTTCTCATACCAGAAGACTTGGGTCGTAGTGAACTCGCCCGCCACGACATCGAGCCAACCATCACCATTGACGTCATATACGTGGTCGCCGTGGTTCTGGGGATAGTCTTTGCCAAAGGGAAGGAGTTTGCGCAGACGCCGTTTCTCGGTGAATTCAGGCCCGGCATACCAGTTCTCACCAGCAACAATGTCAGTCTTGCCGTCGTTGTTGAGATCACCGACGGCGCAGCCTTCGTTGTTGTCTTTGTGTAAGGCCTGAACACGGAAAGACAAGCTAGGTTTGTTATCAGCAGCAATGGCTGTCCAACCCAGGAAGCCGAGAGGCACCAGAAGCGGCGTGAGGAATAGAGGGAGAGTCACCTTGTTCATGCGGGAAGTGTAGGTGCAGGCGCAACCGCCTGTCGAGGCTCAGAAACGAAAGAAGCCGAGGCGGATGACCACCTCGGCTTCTCGTGAATGATAGTCTTACCGACTAAATAGAGTAGGACTACTCGTCAGAAGTGGCCGCGCGGCGGCGCTTCAGAGGGTTGAGAACTTCGATGTTCTCGTCTTCAACGATGTCATCAATCTTGAAGATGTTGGGATCCCCATTGGGTGCAGGAATGGTGCCATCCCTGGTGAGCTTGATCGCGCTGGCAGAGCCGTCGAGGAAACCAACGATAGCTTTGTTCAACTTCGTCCAAACGTGGCTCTTGTCCTCATATTGACCGATCTCACCGGTGGTGAAGCCGTCAGCAAGCACAGGAGTCGCACCTTTGTTAGAATCAGTCAAACCACTGACGTAGGCCCAGTGATTCTCACCAGCTTCGAGAGCGTTGTCGCCATCTTCAAACTCCTCATCGGGAGCTTGTTTAGGATTACAGAACATCCGATCACTCTGCAGGTAGAAGATCTTCTCGACGTCACAAGTGTCGGGGAAGAGTTCGCGGAGAGCTTCGTTCGAGCTGCCCGTGCCTTCTGGATAGAGCCCACCGTAATCACCCGAATAGAGGGCCATGTAAGTGAGAATACTTTGGACGTTCTTGGTGGCAGGAATCACGCGTGCGGTGAGACGTGCTTTGCCGATCATTGGTGTCGCGACCGTCGCGAGAATCGCGATAATCGTGATCACCACCAACAGTTCGATCAAGGCGAAGCCTCGATCCTTTCTGAGTCTGGTTATCATGCTTTTGTGTTTTAGGTATTTATTGCGGTTTATAGTGCCTCTTGAGAGGCAGGTATGATGGGACAGAAGGATAACTTATGGTATCCACATATCCAACATGACTATCACCTGTGGTAGAAAGCCACGGCAAGGACATTTCTCGGCTAAACCAGTGTTTTTCTCAGATGTTTCATAGCGAAATTGCAGAGATTTCTTATCTGTTTGTTTGAATCATGATGGTTTCCATGGAAACACTAAGAAACTTATCAATTCTTGATATTGAATGGGAGCCAACCTTTCGATGAGCCACTCTGATCAGCCCCCTGGGGCCGCGCCTGTCTTCCCAGACGTTCTTCGGTTTGGCTGCCCCGCTTGTCAGCAGGAATTGAGCATCCCTGGGACTCTCGCAGGTGTTGAGGGCCCGTGTCTTCACTGCCATGTTGGCATCGCTGCACCTATTCCAGCGAGCCAGCTTCCTGCCCGGGTGCTCCAGGCCCAGCCACCTTCTCCACCATCGCCGCCTCCTCCCCCGGTTGCGCCTCGGCTCCCGGTTGCGCCTGCTCCCGCACGGGACGCTATCTCAGGGCTACCAGTCGCGGCGCCCGCACCTTCTCCCCCTCAGCCCGTCTTGGCATCGGAACCCCGCCATGTGCTCTGTCAGGCCTGCGGTTGCGAACTTGCCATTGATCCCAGCATGGCCCATCTGCCCGGTGGTCCCTGCCCGCGCTGCCAGCCCTGGATCGATCTCTCGGGCAATCAGTCGCCACCCGTAGCGCCACCACCTCAAACTCCTGCACCAGCCCCGACTCGCGAAATAGCCGCAGAAACTTCGGCACCTCCGTCTCGTCGACGGCCTCCAAGCCCATCGGCCACCGGGCCGGAATCTCCTTCGGTATCGAGCAGACCAGTCTCCGAACTAAACAAGACTACGGAGAGTTTTGAGCCTGAGATGAATTTCCCGAAGCTGGATAATCTTGAAGAGCCGAACCTCGACCAGCCCCCTCCCCAAAGCGAACGCCGACGCGTCAAAAGGCGTAAGCGCAAACGCCAGCTCCCTCCCGAGTTTTACGTAGGTCATGCCGCTGGCGAACTTGACGCACGTGGCCAGGAATCAGCTGGCAAAATGCGACGTAGCCAATTTCCGAACGAGAAAGGTGGCTCCCGTCAGCGAAAAACGACTTCAGCATTTCCGTCTGAGGAAGGTGAATCTGGGCTCTTCCGTTGGCTTCCCGTCATGTTTGGAATCCTCATCCCACTCCTGGCTGGATTCTTTGTAGCACTCCACTTTGACATCGTGCGTGCAGAGGATCTTCGTTTCAGGGAAGCGAAATCTTCCTCAACTAACACTGGAAACGACACCCTTGCTGACAGCGTAGAACGAACAGAAGTAGAATTAAGCGGCAAGGCTAAGGACGCCTACACTGCCATCGATACGACATTTCGGGCCTTCTTTGAATCCGACACATGGGAAGAGGCGGTAGTCCATCTTGCTCTCGATCACCTGCCCGAGAATAGCGAGGCTCTATCATTCTTAAAATTGTTCCCCCGTGAAGAATACCAAGAAGCAGCGATCAAGCTGATCGACTTTGCACGCATTCCAAAAACAGAACGTTTCATCTTCACCACGCATGTTTCGCGCGGCATCGATAACTTTGGCGACCCACGCATCACATTCCTCATCGGCGAAGAACAAGAACAAGGCCCTCCCAAGATCCATGCCCTCCAGCTCTATCAAAGCTGGAAAGCTACACTGACGGAGTTCTTAGAAACACCTGAAGCCACCAGAAATCGATTCTATGCGGAAGTTCGGCTATCAGATTTCGAAAATACCTTCGCGCTCCCTGATGATGGTGACTATGTGAAGTTGGAGGTTCGTGATCTCTTGGCCAAACATATCAGGACCAAGGCAGCCTATGTGCGGAAAGATTCCTGGGCCGGCATACGGCTACTCAACACCTTGAACCAAGATTACTCCAAAGCGGTCGTCGATCTAGAATGGCTCAAAGGCCCCACTGGAGACGCCTTCGTCCACATCGATGGCATCCATGCCTCGAACTGGGGCGACTTTCCAAAGTGATCTCCTTAGCGGCGCCTACCGTAGGCCAAGCCATCGAGGATGGGTTTCATGACGCGATCCCATTCCGCATACCTCGGGATCTCGCCCTTTAAGACTAACAATAGCAATTGCAGACAAGGCGAGAATGATTGAAGCAGGCTTTCCATGTATTCTCATGAACCGTCGTTCTCCCGCGCAAAGTTCTGTTTACAAATACTAAACAGGCTTTCACCCACGACTTGTTTGCATTGTCAATCAGGCCAAACCCAGGCAGCCTCGCCGTATGATTGCACGCACCTACCTCATCACAGGAGCCAGTAAAGGAATCGGCTACGCCACCGCGCGTCGTTTGGGCGATGCGGGGCACACGGTTATTGGCATGGCTCGGACAGAACCTGCAGGCCCCTTTCCAGGCCCATTCGTCACCGCTGATCTCGCTGATCGAAACGCCACAGCAGAGGCTCTACGTGGAATCACACAATCGCACGGCATTGATGGCATTCTCAACAACGTCGGGCTCGTCAACCCCGCTCCACTTGAAGAGATCACGTTAGAGCAACTCGACCAGGTGCTCGATCTCAATCTCCGCGTTGCCCTGCAAACAACTCAAGCAGCGCTCCCTCATATGAAACAACAACGATGGGGTCGCATCGTACAGACGTCCAGCCTCGTAACCGTGGGTGTGCCCTTCCGCACTAGCTATGCGGCAGCGAAGTCCGGGCTTATCAGTTTCACCAGAAGTTGGTCGTTAGAACTTGCACCCCACGCGATCACTGTCAATGCCGTTGCTCCTGGCCCAGTTGAGACAGAACTCTTCAACACCAACAACCCGCCCGGAAGTGAGAGTCGTCAGCGCTACATTGATAACATTCCCCTAAAAAGAACCGGCACCCCAGACGAGCTTGCCGCGATCAATGCTTTTTTGTTAGGCGAAGACTCTGGGTTTATCACCGGCCAAACAATTTACGTCGACGGTGGTTCCAGCACCGGTCACGCGCCATTCTAAGTTGGCTTAAAGGATATCTTTTTCATTAATAATATAGCTGCAAAAGTAGCGCTTATGTAGCGGGTGATGCGCAGCTTATTACCGCTAGTCTATCAACTGACTTTGGCACACGACCAAGATCCCTTTGCCAATAACGCCCAAGAGGTAAGAGCACCAAGAGATGCAGCGATCGATAATTCTATCGCAAAGAACATCGCGATTGTCGTAGAATCCATTGCAGTCGATCACACCGACCTCCTGCGCGCATAGCGCAAGGAGGGCAAAGACACTCGACTTCGGGAAGACGTTGGCAAACTTGTACAGGCGGGCGCAGCAGAGCTCGTCGAAATCACCCAGTTGGTCACACGCAGCGGACAGCCGACTGCCGACGCTGTCCGAGTCAATGGTTGAGGTCATCTATCCGACGGAATATGATCTACCGGGGTTGCCTCAGAAAGTTCACGGAACAATCGAAGCCCCCTCTAAGATTATCACTCCCGCGACCCCAACCGCTTTTAAGACTCGGAGCATTGGCTTTATTGTGAAGGCCGCGCCACAGCTTGGCCCAGGTGGTGAGATCATCAATATAGAGTTGGTTTCCGAGATGACTACACATGAACGGGACGCCGTGAGCGGCCAGCGAGAGGTGCAAATTACTTACCCTCTCTTTCACACCATGAAAGTGACGACAAACCTTCCAGCCCGCGCGGGGGAATACATGCTTGCTAGAGTCTATACGCCACCGGAGGAATCCCATGCGTTGAAGGAAGGGAAATCTCTAGACGACGAGAAGCGCATCATGGTCTTCGTCCGAGGACTCTTCTTACCATCGCCGACACCCGCTCGGTTAAGAACTCTTTGACAGAACAAGAACACTCCATCGAAACCATGGAACTCTCTTCTCTCGCAATTCCCGTTTGCACTACATGGCTCGGCTCAGCAGGGCTTTGTCACTGACAAGATGGCATAGGTCACATCGCCATTAAGCTAGAAGTCATTCAGGTGGATCGAAACCAAGCTGCCCAACTGTTGAGCCAACCGCGAAACGCCACCAACGCAACAGCCTTGCGCTATCAACTAGAGCCATTGATTGAGGCATCAAAAGCCAAAGTCATCAAAACCACGTAGGTCGTCACAAGATCGGGGCAGCGCGCAAAGACCGAGTCCATCCTCGAGAAAATTTATCGCGGCGAGTTTGATCCTGCGGAACTGCCACAACAAGTGACCGGACCACTCACGGCTAATAATGTGATTTCCGCACCGGCCCATGGAACGACGTATGAAATGCGCCCAGAAAGCACCACTCTTCGAGTGGATCTCCAGATCGGCCTCGATGGCAATTCGATCGATCTAAGTCTGGATTCAGAGATCGCACATCAACTTAGGAACAGCACCGATGGCCAGGACGAAGCTCTAGTTAACCTGCCGGTATTCAGAACGCAGCGAGGTCGGGCCAACATCCCGGTCATCAGTGGCGACTCCGCCTTGTTAGGCGTTCATTCCGTTCGTAATAAAACGGCACCAACATCGGTCTTTACAACTTGGTCTGCGTCACGGCTACGGTGAAGACCAACAGTAAGAAGTAGGACTCCCGTCTGACTTGCCACTAACCGGCGGGTCTTACCGGATTGCGACTGGTGTTCTTCCGGCATCTGTTCATGGTTGCGGGGATGAGAGCCTCCGTATCCGAGAATCGTAGCTACCGACTTCTTCGTCTTTGGCCCGCGTGGTTGTTAGTAGCCTGCATTCTGATCGCCCGGTTCGGGACTGGCTCTGTCGACGATGGCCCAGCGACGCTCTGGATGATTCCTGCCTTTGGACCCTTTCTTTGCAGTTTCCTCATCCTCCTGCTCTGGCTCTTTGCCAGTCGGGCAACCGGTCGAGAACGCCTGGTTGGCTTCTTTGGCATGATTGTCGCTATCGTCATGACGGTAGTGCTGGCGCACCCAACAATGCGAGGACCAGCAACAACGATGCTCATCGTGCCAATGGCAGTCGTTGGTTTCGTTATCGGCGCTACCATTGGGAATTCTTGGTTGTCGCCTAGGAGAACCTTACTCGCCCTCTTGTTAGGTACTATCGGGGCCAGCTACTCGCTCACGCTCAGAAGTGAAGGAATGTGGGGAGACGATCTTTCGAACGAGTATGCCTGGCGCTGGAAGAAGACGACAGAACAGCAACTCGTCGAATCTACCAGCAGCGTCCTATCAACTCGTAAATCCTCTATGGACCCGGCGCTCTTTGCCGGTCTTGCGCAACCGGAGTGGCCAGGATTTCGTGGTCCAGATCGCTCTGGGATTCAACGGGGAACCAAACTCGCAACGACTTGGGAGACCCAACCTCCGAAGGAACTCTGGCGGATCAATGTAGGGCCCGCTTGGTCGTCCTTTGTCGTGGCTGGCAAACTACTCTTCACTCAAGAGCAGCGAGGCGATCAGGAAGCCGTGCTTTGCTATCATGGAGACACGGGTGAGGAAGTCTGGAAACATTCCGTCGAAGAGCGATTCGACGAACCGTTAGGAGGTCCTGGTCCTAGAGCAACGCCAACACTTAACGAGGGCGCACTTTACGTGATGGGAGCCAGTGGTTGGCTTCAACGGCTCGACGCCCGTAGCGGGAATCTCACATGGAAACAGGATCTCCGGCAAGTAGCCAATCGAAAGCCCCCGATGTGGGGTTTTGCCTCCTCGCCATTGATTGTTAATGGGCTTGTAATAGTCTATGCCGGTGGCGAGGTTGACAAAGGCACGGTCGCCTTTGATTGCGCTAGTGGAAAACTTAGGTGGTCGGCTCCAGCCGGAAACGACTCTTATGCCTCGCCGCACCTTTGTTATTTAGGCGGTAAATCCTATGTCACAATGCCAACCAATCTCGGGTTCGACCTCCTTGATCCGACAACCGGCCAGGTAGCCCTCGCTTACGATTGGAGCCACAAAGGCTACCGCTCGATGCAACCGATCGTCGTCGCTGGAGATTCCTTGGTCATCCCTAGCGGCATGGGCTCCGGTACCCGGCGCATCCGCATCACGCCGAACGAAAGTGGCATAGACACCAGAGATCTGTGGACCTCGCGAAGACTGAAACCCGATTTCAACGACTGCGTGTCCTTTGAGGGCAATCTCTATGGATTCGACAATTCCATCTTCACCTGCGTCAGTCTTGAGGACGGAGAGCGAAAGTGGAAAGGCGGACGTTATGGTAAAGGGCAGGTGCTATTGCTAGAAGATTCTCGCTTGCTACTCGTCGCATCAGAACGCGGTGACATCGTTCTCCTTCGAGCAGATCCGGCGTCTCATCAGGAAGTGGCCCGCTTTCAAGTCTTCGACAGCAAGACGTGGAATCCCCCCGTCGTCATCGGTGATCGACTTTACCATCGCAATGCCGAACAAGCCGTGTGCTACCAGCTGCCTCTGGCAGACTGATTATACTGCGCGAGAGCGCACTCGAACCAAGCTGACCTCTCGGCGTAAGTCTCGCGATCGCGCTGTTGTTGTTAGGGCTGGTGGTCAGTTCTGCCACGATTGAACACAGGTCGCTTGGTCGACCCTGGGCCATCGGTTTCGTGAAGGCGGAATCGGCCCAGCCGGACCCAACTTACACGGGCTGGAGATGATCTTTGCATCCATTACTTTGCAAAACAACTACAACTTTGTGCCACAAAGCAGAACTGATGATTACCAATACTCATCTAACTCAACAGGAAATCGCCGAAGACGACTCTCGGATAACTTCAGTATTACCAGCCTCACCTCCAGCCGGAAAAGGCCCTTTGGAGAGCTTGGGCGGACTACTTTGACAACAATCTGGAGGAACCAGCTCTACCGTGGACAAGCCCCCAGCGCCTCGCCGAAGCCATGCGCGCTCCGTTGGCGGATTCACTCGCCATCTTTCAGTTGGGAGAATCCGGTGAAGGCAGCACGCAGCGCCGCTTTGCCCAACGGGTTGCCGACGATCCTCGTCTCGAAGGCTACCACGAGGATTTGTCCACGTTCCTTGAGGAAGAGAATCGCCACGCCAGTATACTAAAAGGCCTGGTAGAACGTCTCGACGGAAGTCTGTTAGAACAGCAATGGGCCCACGGAGTATTCAGGAAACTGCGCCGACTGATCAACTTAGAATTTGAGCTGCAAATCCTCATGACAGCCGAATTCATCGCGGAGGCCTACTATGCTATCCTACGTGATCGCGCAGAGGATCCTGTCATTTCACAAGCCTATGAGCGCATCCTGCGAGATGCGGTGAAACATTTGCGCTTTCACGGCGATTTCTTTGCCACGCGCCAGCAGACCTGGCACCCGCTAACGCGGCTTCTCTGGGGTTGTCAGTGTCAGCCTATCTTCATGACCACAGCGTACGTCGTGTGGTTCGATCACCGCCCCTTTTCCAGGCACTAGGCGCCTCCTACGGAGAATCCAGCGGCCCGGGCAAGCAGTCCATCCGTGCCTTCAGGCGACGTATCACACGCCATCTTAACTAGAGTCATTGTCCCGCGAAGAGGACACGGACGCGCCAGCGATTTCTCAATGTCCGGCGAGTTTCCGCACGCCATCCAGCTATCAGACCGTCCGCCAAGAGATCAGTCGCCATGCTTTGGCGGCCTAATGATAGAGCAGCATCGACATCGGTGCGTCCATCTTGCTTTCCGTTCTTTCTTAGTTTTAGGGCTGGCCAGATTACTCACCATTTTCCATCAGCAATTGACCGTCTCCGGTGTTAGATCGATGCTGAACCACGCCTTTATTGCTATGAAACTTTAGACTACTCTCTTCTCCCTCATGGGGCTCGCGCTCTTGACTCCACAAGTTCACGCCGATGAGTGGCCGAGCTGGCGAGGCCCGAATGACAACAACACCCTCGCAGAAACCAATTTCCCAATCACCTGGGACGCCAAGACGAATGTCCGATGGCGAACGCCGCTTCCCGAAATGGGGAACTCCTCCGCCATCGTTTGGGGAAATGTTGTCTTTCTAACTCAGGCCGAGGAAGCCGCAGGTAAACGTTCCTTAATCTGCTTCGACCGCGTGACCGGCAAGCCTCTGTGGACCCAAAGCACCGTGTTCAAGCAGGAGGAACCAAAGCACAACACGAACACCTACTGCGCCTCCACGCCAGTCACTGACGGCAAGCATGTTTACGCCTACCACGCCTCCGCGGGTATCTTCTGTTACGACCTTGAGGGCAAAGAAATCTGGAAACGCGATCTCGGACCGCAGATCCACACTTTTGGTGGCGGCTCCTCGCCTGTCCTCTTCGGCGAGCATCTCTACGTCTACCATGGCCCTGGCAAAGACGCACGGCTCGTTGCTATGATCAAGACAACCGGCGAGATAGTGTGGGAGTTCCGCGAGCCCGCACCCAAGGCAACCGCCAAACGCGAGGATGGTTTCAAAGGTTCTGATGAAGGGCGCATCGCGAGTTATAGCACTCCGACCGTGGTCAAGCATGGCGAACGCGAGGAGTTGATCATGTGCTTTCCAGAGTTGGTCATCAGCTTGGATCCTAGCAAAGGAAAGGAACTCTGGCGCTGTGGCGGTTTGAACCCACTCGTCTACACCTCTCCCATCATCCATGAGGGGAAGGTCATCGCCATGGGCGGTTATCAGGGTCCTGCCATCTCAGTTAAGTTAGGTGGCAAAGGAGATGTCACGGATACACATCGCCTTTGGAAGACAGGCATGGGCTCTGCACGCCTCTCAACCGGAGTCATCAACGACGACAAACTCTATCTCATTAACATGACCGGCATTGGCGAGTGCCTCGACCTGAAGACGGGAGTACAAGTGAGTAAAGCTAGGATCCGCCAAGGGACACATGGTAAACCTGTTTGGGGTGCCTGCGTACTCGTCGGGGACAAGATCTACGCCGTGGATAAGGAAGGCGTGACTTTCGTCATGAAAGCCGATCCTACCTTCGAGATCATCGCCGCCAACCCTCTCGGTGAGGCTAGCAATTGCACTCCCGCGTTCTCCAACGGCGAGATCTTCATCCGCACAGAGAACGCCCTCTGGTGCATCGCCGTGGCGAAGGACGCTTAGCCCATTCGGGCAATCATTGAAGTTGTCCTATCTCTGCTGAACGGCCATCTCAACATCAGCTTCAGTGTGCTCGGCGTCTTGAGCGGGCCTGGACTACTACGTCATCGCCTAGGCTGGCACACTTGCGCCTTGGTGTTCCGATGAATTGGCCTCATTCTCCTCCCGCTGATCATGGTCAACGTCGCTGGCCCACTGGATTTCACCGTGTTCAGGCAGAAGCGCAGCTATGCTTCGAAAGAGTTCGCGCTTGGGACAGGAATTCTGTTGTTCTTCCTAGCCTTCTGGCAATACCGAGTGCTCACGCGTCCCAATGTAAGGAGCCTGTTCATTGAGCAACCAGCGTCGAAGACCACCCGTTAGGCGAGTCGAGCTGTGGTCGGCCACTAATCCCTAGCAGCGGCTTCCATTTGTTCTAACAAAGCCTTAATCGTCCTATCCATTTCCTTACCACGAGCATTCTTGGATCGAATCACACCTTTGGCATCGAGAATGTGCACCGTGGGCCAACCGCTGACGTTCCACTTGGTCGGAATGGGTCCACTGGTATCACCACCGTCCCACCACGAGCGCCAGGAAAGGTTCTCGTCTTTAATTGCCTTCTTCACCACATCCTTGGGATCACTGTTGATACCGAGGAGTGCGAAAGGCTTGTTTTCTAAGCGCTTAACGAGCGACCGCTCGTGCGCGTACATGGCGCGGCAAGGGCCTCACCAATGCCCCCAGAAATCTAACATGACCACCTTTCCTCGATAGTCCGAGAGCTTAAAGACGACGCCGTCGATGTCTTCACCTTCAATCTCTGGTGCCATCTGACCGATATTCAAATTACGCATCTCGAAGAGCTCGCCCACAATCATGGGCTTGATCGAACGATCGTTGAATGCATAGTCACCGATCTTGGCTTCCGCTTCTTCAAGCAGGACCTCCTTCTTCTTCGACTCCTTGACACCGTTGGACAGACTGAAAGCGGCGAGAGCCTGAAATGTCTTGTTAGGATGATTCGCTCGCACCTTCTCAAGCAAAGACGCCATACTTGGATCTGGTCGATAGCGATTGTAAATCATTAACATCGCTAAACTATTAGCCTCTGAAGCGTGATGATATTTCAAAAGCGCATCAGAGACAGCATCCGTGAACCCCTGATACTGAGACAGCCATGAGGCCGCATCAACCACACCAGGATGCTCTGGACTTTCCAAGATTAACTCAAAAAGGGCATTGTTAGTATCTATTGAACTCGGGTAAGTGAGGGCTGCCCGCGCTACTTCGTCTGCTGCGGCTCAGTACGCAGTGGTAAACTTCATCATTTTATCCTCGTAGCCCGCCATGAGATCTCGCATCCGACGCTCAAAGAGCGCCTCCGCGAGTTCATTCGCACTCATCCCGCCCAAAGCCAGGTCAAGAAACAGGCCGCTGCTGGCTGGTTCCGCCTGGTGAAGACTCACCGCGATTACGTTTTTTCCATCAACAAGTGTGTCTGAAGGAACTTCCATCAGGTGATCTGCCACATCAGCACTTCCGTTCTTCCCAGCGGCAAATGTCGTTTCTGTGATCGCCCCCTTCCCCATGCGTAGGCGCCCAATCTCTTTGCCATTAAGATACACAACGGCACCGTCATCTGCGGCGATCTTCACGGCTGCCTCTTTAATCAGGGCAAGATCGGCTATGTCGAAGCTCTTTCGGAAGTAGGTAACCGCGCGTTTCCTCTCCGCATCATCGCCAAATGATACCGTCGTCTTTAGCTCGGGCCCATCATCGGTCTCATAGCCAAGTGGGGCAATCCCAGTCTTCCAAGCACTATCATCAAACTCGGTGCTCGTCCATTCCCCATCGGGAGACGTGCCTTGATCAAAGTATCTCCAATCAGAGGAGCCTTTGGAGATCAGAGGCACTTCAGCAAAGGCATTGAAAATAGAGACCCATCCCACGAGTAGGATGGCAGCGAGAGTTTTCATGTGGCAGAGAGTATAGGCTGATGCAAACGGTGACAACCATACCCTCTGCATGTCCACGCAGCTTCGCAGGTCGGCCAACGCCCCGCCCGAATCGAAAAGAAGAGACTGTGCCAACCTAACGCTCGAAGCCGAACCGGAAGCGGTAGAGACTTTGAATGGCATCTCCTTGAATAGGAATCCTCCACCAAAGTTTGTCCCCTACTTCTTCTGAAGTGGCCGAGTTATCGCTCCACATGACCCCATCAAGACTTGTTTGGAGAACCTGGGAAACACCAGGGAGTGAAGGCAGAACGATCTCAAGCCATTGATCAATCTTACGAATGATAGCGATGTGATCCTGCCGATCAGGTAGTGGAAATGCAGGGATATTCAAAGAGAACTGCTGGGACGCAACCCGACCAGTGTTATCTTGAGCAGCGAGCGTAATCTCATAACTACCTTCAGGAATACCTTTAAAACCAATGGTGAGTGTTTCCGATTCACAGTCAATTGTTAACACGAGATCCGGATTCTCAGAAGACACCTGGAGCAATAGGTCTGTATTGGGATCAGCATCCGTAAAAGCGCCAATGAGGGAGACTGTTGTTGGAGAAGCCTCACGGCTAACAGTGACATCAGAAAGTGTACGATTCACCTGTGGGGCGTCGGGTAGAGGAAGCACGCTGACCTCAAACAATAGTTCTGTTGTCAGATTGGTGTTGTCGGTAGCCAGGATCGCAAACGTGCCATTTCCTGACTGGTCGGGCTTGGGACTTAACGTAAAGGAGTCATCTCGGCTATCTCTTGAAAGTCTAAAGGGCGCATTGGAAGCGTCCGAGGATTGAATCGCGTAGCTCAAAGAGTCGATACTCGAATCAACATCAGTGAACAGGTCGACTAGGCGCAGAGTGACCGGCTGGTCGTCTTCATTCAATACAGCAACATTTAGGCCAGTAGCACGCGGTGCGTCTGGAACATCGGTAATCGTAAAGGCAAGAGAACTACTGATCGAACGGGCATCCGTATCCGTCGCTGTGACTGTCAGAGTGCCTTGGCCGAAGGCATCAGCGAATGGTGTGAGTGATAAGATTCCAGTAGCTTCATCGATCTCAGCCTTTAGGAGCGCTTGCTCGGGATACTGGAAAGACACCCCATAAACTAACTCGCTCGATGGACTGTCAATATCCATGAAGCGGTCCCACAACGAATAGGTGATGGCCGGAGCGTCTTCTGCCAATACCAATGGTTCGCCAAAGCCAATTGCCGTTGGCGGATCAGGAGATGGCAGCACGGTGACGCTCACAGTGGATTCGGCCGTCAGACCTTCGGAATCCTTCACCAGAATGAGCAGAAATCCGCTTCCAAACCCGTCAGGTAAAAGCGTCAGGGAAAGCACCTGAGTTTCTGGGTCGACAGAAGGCGTGAGAATCTCTCCGAGCGAGGCATCTGAAGATACAGAAATCGACAGCTCCTCTACACCGTCTTCAAGATCATCGACAAAGTCCGACAATCTGAGGAAGGGTGTGGGGCCATCCTCTGAAACGACGATCGGTTCAAGAGACTGGATGGTCGGCGGATCATTCATAGGCTCAATGACGATCTCTTGAGTGGCAGAGACCATCATGCCATCCCGATCTGTAGCCGTAATCGTTACGATTCCATTTCCGAACTGGTCGGGCTCTGGAAAGAGTGTCAGTAGGTCTGAAGGGGCATCAATTGAGACGCCGACAACCCCCTGTAACCCGTCATCGAAGCTAGCACTGTAACTCAGACCGCGCGCCGTATCTTCGGGATCAGAGAAATGATCACTTAGCTTCACAGTTAGCCCAGAATCGTCCTCCAATAACGTGAGAGGAGCGAATCCCGACGTCGTAGGCGCATCCGGAACCGGAATCACCGTCACATCCAAATCAAGTCTAGTCGGCACGCCAGCCGAGCTATTCTCGTCGAGCAGGAGAGAGACTGTGGTTCTGCCATGAGCATTGGGCGTGAAGTGAATTAGCACGAGTTGAGGTTCGGAAATCTCCCGCGTCGATAGCGTGGCAAGGCCGTCAATGAAGGGGTCTCGACGCACCGAATAGCCAATAAAGTCCTGCCCAACTGCCTCACTGAAGAGACCAGCAAGCTCGATTCGCAGAGGTCCGGAGTCCTCCATCACCTCGAAAGGATAGCGGACGACACGCTCGGGCACCTCCAGTTCGGGATCAACGACGACCAGCACCCTAAGCTCCTGCCGAAAGTTGTCCGGGCCCGTGGCCACGACATCAAGAGTGCCGCTCCCGGCTTTGATTCCCTGAAGACTAATCGTTCCCACTTGGCCTGGCACTGGCAAGACAACCAAGAGTTGATCGCTTGGATTCGGTAGATCAATAGCATATGAAAGGAGGTCCAAATCCCAACCCGAGGCAACAAAGAATCGCCCAAGATCGATCACGAGCGGTTCTCCAGATTCCCTAACATAAAGATAAGACCGAGGTCGCAGAGGCAGAAACGGCTGCTCAACCGTTACGGTAACATGGCTATCGATAAACGCGCCATCAGGAAGGCTCAGGCGATAAGTCACATCGAAGTTTCCTTCGATGTCTTCCAAAGCCCTAATTTGCGTATCGCTTGATCCGCCGTCAAAAGAAACGATCACACCTGCCTCATGGCCATCCAACAAAGAAATCTGATCTCGTCTAATGGGATCGTCAGGATCATAGAACAGATTAAGAAGATAGAGCCGTCTGGTTTCTCCTTGCTTTAGCGTAACGGAAACATCCTCACCCTTAGGCTGATCATTCACTGGCAGGACATGGACTTGAATAGTCGCAATCGCCTCCGCCCCATTGGAGTCCCTAAAAGCTAGCTGAAAACTCGTTTCACCGTAGGCATCTCGTAGATAATCGACCTGGAATGTGGTCCCCGTAATTGAAGGCGCTTCCCTAACCGTAATCAATCTCGAAGCATCCTCGCTCAGCGGCAAGACAGACACATTACTCGCACGAATAGTATCTTCTTCATCAATGAATATTTCCTCTAAGTCGAGCACCGTCGGCTCAGAGTCTTCGTTAACGACAATAGGATCAATCGGCCTGACTTCGGGCCCATCGTCTACAGGACTTACCGTAAGAGCGAAGCTATAGAAAGCGGTCTTACCCTCCTCATTTGACGCCTCAACACCAATGATAGTGCCACTAGAACTCGTATCCTTCGGCGTTCCAGACAGCGTAGCCATACCGTTCCCTTGATCTTCCAAGATAAGCCAATCGGGTCCTTGCACCAGAGTAACCACCAGGTCCTTGCCATCGAGATCAACAAAACTTATGGTTGATTCATAAAAGGCGTCTTCTCCCGCCAGTAGGCTGGGTAATGTTCCCGTGACCTCAATGCTCGAAGGCACCCGTTCGCCGCTGGGTAGGAGGCCTAAATCGGACAATGCCAGGGCATTCACTCGAAACCCATGAGGTTCGTTCCAATCTTCAAAGAACGCATAGACAAGGCCCTTAACACTGCTGGCAAGAAGCGAGGGAGACTCGCCAAACACGTAGTCGGCGACAGGCAGCAGTTCGTTATCGTAGATCACCAAGACGTCCCCTCGAAGCAAGATGGGTGCCGCCCCTTGGAAAACGAGTCGTTCAAAGGGCCCACCTAGATCCCGGCTCCATGACTTCAGGCTCGTGCCGTCCCATTGGTAATTTTGACCGCTATTCGAAACGACGCTGGTCGCGTCTGGTGACAGAAATAGCTGAGAACCGGTGTCAGCGTTCACCGTCGACGATGCCGTGATCTGACCAGTGGAGTCGAGCAAAACCAATTGGATGGCGGGATCTACTCGGCGCCCCACAATGATGCCTTTATCCGCGTTCCCCGCGAACGAGTGCGTGAGCGGAGCCACGGATGAGGTCCAGGTGAATGCCCCAGTACTCCGACTGACACTAAGCAGCCCGTTCCTGGCAATAGTTAGCACATCGTTAACCGTACTTAGAAGAAGGCCCGGCTGATGATCGAGCCGCGTTACGGTTTGGCGGGTGCCATCGATGCTCCATCTAAGCACAGTGTTATCGCTCATGAGCAGGTCGAGCCCAGTATCGTCTGCACGCAACGTCACCACGGAAGCTCCTGTGGCCACCTCAATAGGCTCTAACCACCGCCCTAAATCAGCATCGAACCGAGCAATTCTGCCACCTGGCTGGCCCACATACACTGCATTACCAGACTGGGCAAAGGGTCTTGTTGTCTCCTGGGAAACGTGTGGTGTCGTGACTTCGGCGATGAGACGACCCTCTTCATCGTCCAAAACCGAGAGTGTGTAGCGGTAGGACGCACCCGAAATCACCGAGGTGTCCGAGAAGTATTGTGAGTTGAAGGGAAGCAGGTGGACCTCAACGTCTTCTTCGTTGCTAATATCAAGGCGTGTCCTCAAGAGCTTGTAGCCAGGCTCGTTGATAGCGTGATCTACCCACTGAAGATCGACTCGCCTAGCAGACCTCCAAGAAACCCGGAAATCACTCGGAAGCAACACAGCAAGGTCTTCCAATATGGTGAAATGGATCTCCGGAGAACCAGGCCCCTTGAGATCCGAGAGCCGAGCGCGAAGCTGCAGGAAATATGTGTTACCGGGTGTGAGCCCCGTGATGGTGGCTTCGGTGACGTTGCTAGAAGATGAGGTAATCACCGTGTCGCCGTCCATGACAATTTCCCAGCCCGTCTCAAACATCTCGGGGTCACGCCAGGTGAACGTGGCAGTCGTGAGCGAATGGTGGGCCAGCTTGAAGTCGTATCCTCGGCCTACCAACGTGTTTTCAGGAACCACAAATACTGAACTCGAAGTGGCAACGGTTTCTCCAATAGACGAGACAACACGAAACTCTTGGTAGGTCGGCGAGGGCGTGGAGAACGTAGCAGAAGCGGAGCTGCCATCAACGAATGCAATCGCGGTCCAGCTATCGTCAGGACTTTCGCGCGCCTCCACCTGATGCCTGTGTGCTGTACCATGACTCGGATCTTGCCAGGTCAAGGTTCGAGTCGTCGCATCAGTCGCGCTATCGAGGCTAACATCAGTCACCGGACGAAGCCCCTGCGGGTAACTTGCCGCCCGAGGAAGACCGTCCTCATCAAACTCGATCAATTGGCCACTGGGCCAGAGCACATAACGCCCATCGGACGCAGGCACTACTTTCTCTGCCTCGCCCTGAAACTGTAATCTGCCTACGTGTGCCAAGGTCGCTGCATCCCAGACATCCATCTGCGTCTGACCTGCAACCGTCTTCGTTGTTAGAAAGCTTGATGGACCACCCACCAAATGCTCATAAGTCTCGTGAAATGAGATTCCTTCGATGACCTCTAGACTAACGGCGTCAAGCACTCGGCCAGATCCTACCAACAAATAGCCTCCATCAAGCGTTACCGTAAGAGGAACGTCACGACTTGAGACAACGGAATCTGAAGTATTCCTTTCCCGTAGATTCTGACCGTTCATCGTCCGATAGATCACGCGGGCTGGTGATTCCGCCGTGTAGAAATAGGTCCGCTGTGTCTCCGTACAATATACCACTTCAGTTGGATCCAGACGGACCGCAAGGAGAGCCGAGAAGAGCGCATCGTTCTCCAACAACACAATGCGCAGCTCATCATTACCTCTGCTCGCGTCGCCGTCACTAGCGATGCCAAGCATGACACTTTGCTCAGTGGCCGTGAGCCCTGCGATCACCGGCGCCCTCTGATTCGGATTGAGTGGAGAAGGGGGTGCCACGGATGGGGGAAGAAACTCGACCTCAGTTTCACCAATCTTTGCATAGTCACTTCGAACCGCGTGAATGAGTGCATTGTCAGGATGCTTAGCCACAAACGCCACGCCATGATCTATGGGCAAGCGCTCTGATGATACGGCTGCACCATAGGTAAAACGCGTGAGTTGACCTCGCGGGCGCGAGACCAAATGGAAACTGCCTTGCCCAGCAAAGACATACTCCGACTGATTGAAAGCCTCGTCTTGCGATAAGTTAGGAAGAAAGCCCTCGGTCGCTTCCTCCAGTTCAGATAACTTCGAGTTTTCCACCGCGAAGCCCTGAGGAGCCGAGGGAGAGATGCGAATAAGCGCCAGCCGCTCGTTGTCAACGACCTCGATCGCATCTACGGGCTCTTCAAGTATCTTAAAGTGCGTTAAGCTGAATTCGGCGTCGTAAAGTGAGAGCTGATGGTCGTGCAACACAACTGCACTTCCGTCGCTGAGAAAAACGAGGTCCCGAAAGCCTTCAGATAGCCCTTTGACAAATGATAGAGACTCCGCATCGTAAGCAACGCCTTGGCTATCGATAAATCGCCGGGACGCGGCATCATGGTAGAGTCGCTTCGCCGGAAAGGATCTTGGACCATTACGTTGTCGCTCAAACTCTTGCGGCCCAGAAAGGATGACTTCTGAAAGACCTCCATTCTTTTGAAGCCCATAGACCCTTCCCTCTGGCGTGGCCGTGAGGGCATGCAATAGCCGAAATCCGAGCGCTGCCTCATCATCGTAGACCCCACGATTACCTAAGCCGTCACCAGTAACCGAAAGCTCCGTGCTGGTTGTCACGACCAATCCGTTGGCGACCACGACGCCGCTAACGACCTCCGAAGAGAATCTTTCAAGCAGGCGAAATCCATTAGAGACATTAACCACAGTGTCCGACTGCCACCCATAAACGGCTTCGTCGTCGCTAACGACAAAGCCATCAAACGGTTCACCTGAATCGTTGATGTACCCTTCCAACCATACTCCGTGCGCGAGATCGTAGCGCTGTAGAGCGCCGCTACCAGAGGCCAGGTAGACGATCCCCTCGCTCGTCACCTTGTAGAGATCAGGTTGCCCCGTAACCTGACCATTCGCCGTGGACCCACACGCTATCAGCAAAGCTAACAGAGCAACCACATGCAATCCCTGGAACGAGCACATACGGAAGACTAGCCCCACGGCGGATCAGCGTCAATGCTTTGCCACGAACTCTATCAATACCGTATTCGAGCAATATTTTTATCATTCTCTTTACGGGCGAGTTTCAACCGGGAGGCCACCTCTGGGGCCCACGCAGCGGTCTCCCAATGGGAAACCTTGCCTGCCTTAATCGCACTGATAACGCTTCCATCGATCACAGCTCCTCGCATGTCTGCCGACTGCAGACTCAGATTATCGAATGTACAGCCCTCGAAACGTGCTCCAGCCAAACTGGCCTGATCAAAGCGTGATTGCTTGAACGTGACTCGATCGAATTTCGCCCCCCGAAGAAACGCACCCTTAAAGCTACAATCCTCGATCGTCGACTTGCCGAACTGCGCAGCGCCAAGATTCGCATCAGCGAAGAGCGTATGATGTAATTGGCAGTCCTCAAAATGGACCCCCTTAAACGAAGACTCCGCGAAAGTGGCATGGGCAAATGATGTCCCCGCAAAGTGGGCTGCTTCGAGATCTGATAAGGTCGCCTTTGCTCCTTGAAAACTTCCCCCTTCGAAGTGAGCGCGTGGGGCAAACCATGAAGTCAAGATGGCTTGATCAAAGGAAGCGCTGAGCATGGCACTGTCCGAGTAGTCGGCAAATTCTAACAGGCACCTAGAGAAATCTGGACTCCGCAGATGAACACGATGAAACGAAACATTCGATAGATCGAGTGCTCTCCACGCACTGGCAGCATTGTCACGGTGAATAAGAAGGTCAATAACAAGACTACCACTTGGAAGACGCTGTTTGCCTGATGGATACACCCCCTTGATCAGCCCTAGCGCGACAAAATATTCCTGAAAACTAATGTGCGTGAAGCGAAACTCCTTACCGGCGATCATTCGGAGTAAGGAGCGCCCTTGACATTCTAGCGAAGTAATAATCTTTAATCCATCAACCTTCGCCGTGCGATGCCGTGATGGTTCCATCTGCATCCGTTGGGCAAGGTTGATACAATCATTGCGCATGGCGTCTTTCGAAACCTTGCTAGTTTTCGATTCACGTTCCAGCCAGGCTTCGGTGATCGTCTCCAGAGCATTGAAAGCGTGATCTTGCTTACCTGATGACTGGATAAAGTCATCGGCGTGATTGAGGAGTATTGGGCGATCTCGAAACGCTCCGACGTTATGGATCGCTTGTGACACCCGGGAGCGATTCCCGTCTTTCATGCGACCAAAGCGACGCTTGAGATACTTTTCCTTCAAACCATCGTGGAAAGGAGCCAGATAGAGCGTTGAACACCGGTAAGCTCCGGAGACAAACGCGCCAATGGCATGGGCAGGATCACGTCGGTCGCAGAAGTAACTCGTTCTGCTCGCGATGATGACCCGGTGAAAGTGCCGAGTCGCCTCAAGCAACGCATTCACAGAGCCAATCAGATCTCCAGCTGCCTTTGGATCTTCATTCAATCCGTCGAGCAGCAGAATCGTGCGTCTCGGCGACTTGATCGCCCCAAGGTCCTCAAACCTCGTTTCACTGAGTCTTCGCAGTTCACACCGGCAATCACTCGAAGACAAGCCTGTCACGTGCGCAGCTTTCAGCAAGAGGAGGAGCGACGTCTTCCCAACGCCGGTATCCCCTAAAAGAAAGAGGCAATGTCGATGCTGGTGCCGCAACTCCAGGTCAATCGGCTTCCCCAAAAACCGGTTCAGCGTCGCAAAGACCGGACGCGTATCGCCGTCACGATCAGCCATCGGCTTCTTCAACTGGCCATGCGGTTGCACGTAGTGCTTCGTTAGAAAAACAGCGTCCCCAAAGTCACGCTGCCATTCAGCAAGCCCTTTCTTGGCAGCCCCGGAAGCCAAGACCTTCTCAAGTCGCGGTAAGAAATTGTCTGGGAGAAAGTTGGACTCAGGCATCATTCGGTCGCGAAGCCTACGAACTTACGGAGTTGGCGTCAATGATTGCGAACAAAGAGCATTTATTAATTTCCAGGAACAGGTTCGTTCGCTAGCTTGACTTTCAGAACTCACACCCAAACAAAGAATAGAATGCTGCGGCTAACATCTCTGTCGGTCGTCTTTCCGGAGCGATAGAGTCAGTGGCACCACTAATCCTCGAAACGGGGCCGCTATCTTCAATACACTGACCGTTATGCCAACAGCGAAACAAATGTTCACCCTTGCTGTCGGAAGCCTAGCGATCGTCAGCTACACGGCAATTCGTTTCATCTAAACTTGAGGCGCAGAC
>JAACDM010000406.1 GCA_009936795.1 Verrucomicrobiaceae bacterium
AACTCACGCAAAGTGGCTGCGCGGCCTCGTCGAACGCCAAGCCAGCGGACTCGTCTTTCTTCCCGGTCGACGCAACCATCAGAAGCGCTTGTTAGACTCCCCCTTGGGAGAGCTCCTCCCCGTCGCGCTCGAAGGGGACGCCATTAGCATCGCAGAACCCGCGAGCCTCGAACTCACCGCTGCCGGCCGCGACAACGTCCTCACCTTGTTAGGGGACAAACCAGCCGAGAACGCGGCCATCTGGCGATCCCTCCCCGGCTTTACCTGGCATGCTCCCGTTTCACGCACCAAAGCCGGAGCCACCGTCCTCGCCGTGCACGAATCCTCCCGAAACACCTATGGCCGACTTCCTCTCCTTGTGACTCGCCCCTTCGGCAGCGGCAAGGTTCTCTATCTTGCTACCGACGGCGCCTGGCGTTGGCGGCGTGGTGTCGAGGACCTCTATCACTACCGCTTCTGGAGTCAGGTCGCCCGATGGATGGCCTACCAACGTAACCTCGCCGAAAGCAATCGCGGCCGCATCATCCACTACCCGGAAGCGCCCACGGCCGGCCAGGACGTCACCTTCCACGCCACGCTGCTGAGCAAAGAACGCGGCCCCATGACCGAAGCCAAACCCACCCTCACTTGGCAACACACAAAATCCAACGAACAGGGCACCCTCCCCCTCACAGAAATCGAAGGTGGCTGGGGTGTCTACAGAGGCTCCTGGACACCACCCACTGGCGGGCCCTATCACATCAAGATCCAACTTCCAGGCGAAGACCCTCAAGTCGCCACCACCATCCAGGTCGCCACGCCACCCAAGGAAGCCACCGGAGCTCCTGCTCGCCCTGACGTCCTCCGTCGACTAGCGGAAGCCACCAAAGGCCAACTCATCATGCCAAAAGAAATTGGCAGCCTGGCAAGCTCTCTACAAACGCTCACCAAGCAAGAACCCATCATTCAACGCAAAGAATGGTGGCACCACCCCATCACACTTGCAGGCCTACTCATCGGACTCACCGTCTTCTGGATCGCACGCAAGCGCTTGGGGCTTCTATGACTCCACATTGTTAGATTTCCATCCAAGGCAGCTCGGGCATCTTGCCCGAGCTGCCTGAAAGGTGGCGCGACCATCTCTTATCAATCCAATTCGGTAAGTTCAGGTTCGATCACAATCGCCTCGAAAGCTAGCCCAAACGAGGAAATGAAGTGTGTGCATGCTTTGCTACGCTGCGCTCTCTTCTGAGCAAATTTGAAAACCGGGAACAGTCAAAGCAGGCAAGTTTCGCCAGCTCCGAGAAATGCCCCACGTACTACCGTGCAAGTGCTCTACAATTTCGAGCAAATACTGCCAATGTGGAAACCAATCCACCCCCACAAGGAAGAGGTAGACTACTTCTGATAAAATCGCGTCACGCCATCCCAGTCATCGGGCAGATGAACGCGGCATTCCTTGCAGAGCGCAGATAGCCTTTGCATAGAAATGTCAGAAGGCGTGGTTTCCAAGAGAGCTTCAATCACGGCGAGAGCCTGATCAAACTCCTTGGCGCGATACAAGTTCAAAGCCTTTTCATAACACTCCACCCAATCTCTTTCTTCGGAATCACGCGCGTCGTTAGTCCCCAGCAATTCATAGATCGGCTCGGGAGTCTTACTTCCTTTCACCCGGACCGTATCGAGGTGACGCCAGCGGAAAACATCCTCACAACAACGATGGGTCTGCCCATCGACGAGGATACTGGTCCCGTAATGACTATTGAGTCCCTCCAATCGGCTGGCCAAATTGACCTTGTGGCCCAAGGCCGTGTAGTTGATCCGTGAGGGCGATCCGATATTGCCAACCATCACCTTACCCGTGGCCACTCCGAATCGCGTTGGCAAGGGCGACTGTCCCTGAGCGATGAGGTCCTTGTTAAAATCCTCCAGGCAATGGTGGCATTCGAGAACGGCCACGAGCGCGCGTTGACAGCGATCAGGCTGGTCTTCCGGGGCGCCCCAGAAAGCAAAGACAGCGTCTCCTATCAATTTATCAATCGTGCCGCCATGCTCGCGCAAACAGCCGATCACCATTTCGAAATAGCTCGAAAGGCGTTCCACCGTACGCTCGGGACCAAGGCGCTCTGACAAAGCGGTAAATCCTTGAATATCCATAAAGACCAAGGTCAACTCAGCACGGCGGCTGCCAATCTTGGCCGCTTCACCTCGTTCCATAAGCTCGCGGACAAGGTCTCTTGGGACATAGCGAGCAAACGAATCCAAAGCCGCACACGTGCGGCCATGGGCATCCTCGAGCTGCGCCAACTCACGCAACCGTGTGTCCACGTGCGGGGCCTCCGACGTGTCCAGTCTGCGCAGCCGCTCGTGGCTTTCCGCCAACGCACTCAGGGGGCGACTATAATGTTTGGCTAGAATCACCGCGACACCAGTCGCGACCAAGAGCATAACCACCGAGAGCATAAAGATTAAGAGGTGGTGACGATGCGATTCCGTCAGGAAATCAAGCTCTGGCACGACCACTCCAAAGTAGAAACGGGGAACTCCAGGGACCTCGATCGGCCGGACGCACCCCCAATACCACTCCCCGCCAAGCTTGTATCGAAACGAGTCAACCGGACGGAGCGGCACCCCACCCGCATGACTGAGCAGACTGGCAGTAGCATCCATACCCTGTGATGCCGGATCACGCGCAAAGGTCTTGGCAAGATTAGCCTCATCTTCGTCTCCATGCTGGGGAAGCCCGACCAGCTTCCCATCCTCGGCCACTACAAAGGCATAGCCGTTCGGTGATATCGACAACGATCGGATATAGCTCGTCATCTCAGTAAGATGCACGTCTAACGAAACAACCGATTTGCCGCCATCAGACTGCGCTGCCATGCGAGCCACCGTGATCCCGGGCTCACGGGTACTATAAAAAACGTAAGGCGGCGTCCACATAAGCGCCCCCATCTCGCCACCCTCCTCGATTTGCTTTACCGCGCCCTGATACCAAGGCCGAGTCGTCGGATTAAAAGCATCGTCATCCTCGCGCCATTGGCGACCCAGTTTCCCACCTCCGTCCCACAACCATTTCTCAACACGGCGATTGCCTTCGCCATCCACAGTGACCAAGCGATTCTGCCACCCATTCTCCACATTG
>JAACDM010000407.1 GCA_009936795.1 Verrucomicrobiaceae bacterium
TCAGTTTTAGAATAGCCCTCCTCAAAGAACATGTTCACCGCATTCTGACGCTGCAACAATTGCTCAGCACTCGATAGCTTTCTTCCACCTCTTTTCACATTATCTCGAACCCTAGGGTTCAATAAAAGTTCACGTATTTGTTGGCCTCATTAATAGCGTGCCCGGCGGATGACTTCACGGAAGCGACCAAGGCTTTGGAACCGCTCACTCTTGCGGGATTGCACACTGTGATGTTTGCCAAGGTGCCATCGCGCAAAGAGGTCCAAGCCATCGAAGGCTTGCAAGTGATCGTGGTGGCTTCCGCAGCCCGGTCATCGACCGTTCGAGAAGCAGAGAGCATACGACCGATTTTCACAATACTGCGAGACTTGGAGCCACAGCATGTGTTTTTCAAAGTGTGCTCGACCTTTGACTCGTCACCAGAACGTGGAAACATTGCACTTGTGATCAAGATCGGAGCCGAGGTCTTTGACCAAGCCGCCGTATCAGGAACGCCTACCTTGGGACGGTATGCGATGTTTGGAAATCTGTTTGCCGCTGGTGGTATCGCGTCTGGGGCTGAGGTCTACCGGCTGGACCAACATCCGGTTATGAGTCGGCATCCGGTCACACCGATGGGTGAGAGTGATCTTGTCAGGCACCTTGCCTTGCAAACGGATCGCTCGATAGATTTGATTGATTTCCGGCATCTCAATCTATTCGATGGAGTCTGTAGTGTGACTTATTATTAGAAGAACAGCAGCGTGAGCTTGGGACGTTGTTAGCAACGAAGAATTTCATCGCCGGTTCCCCAGAGGCGACTTCGTCCCTCGGTGCGCACTGGAAAACCGCAGGCGTTGCAATTCCTCGCACGAACTGGCCGGAATTGGCTAAAAGTAGACCACTGTTGGTCATTTCCGGGAGTTGCTCGTCAGTAACTGGTGAGCAAATCGAAACTGCGATGGCTGCGGGTTGGAAAAGGCGATGCCAGTCGTCGCTATGTTTGGCGTCGTCTACTTCACTGCCGTCTCGACGGCTGCCGGTGGTGAAAGCCTTCTCCAGATTGGAGGGCTACTACTACTCGCAGCCATCCTTCACAATGGCTTTGGCTACGTTTTCGTCTTACAGCTTGGCAAAACTTGACGCGGCGTCCGTCCGTATACCCTTGCCTTCGAAGTTGGCCCGCAGAATGGGGGCATGGCCTCAGGTAACGCTGGTGCCCTCGGCGAACTTGGCACCATGGGACTGGCCTCGCCCGTTTTCAGCCCGTGGATGCATGTTTTCGGCTCCGTGCTAGCAAATTGGCGGCGACAGCATACCATCAAGAAGAAAGCTTGATCCCTTTTTGATAAAAAGATGAGAAGAATCTTCTATTTCCTAATTGCTGCGGGTCTGGCTTCTGCCGCCGACGATTTCCCAATTGTTCCGGATGATGTCGACGTAGCGTTGTTTGCCCGAGAGCCCTTGGTAAGGAATCCCTGCGGTTTGGCATTTGATAATCAAGGCCGCCTCTGTGTGGGGATGGGCCCTCAATACCGCAAGCCGAAACCCCACACACCGGGCGACTCAGTGTGGATTCTATTAGACACTGACAACGATGGCGTCGCCGATGACCGCAAAGAATTCGCCACCGGTTTCAATGCGATTCAGAGCTTGGCGTGGAGAGGCGACACCCTGTGGGTTGCCAATGCGCCAGACCTCACGGTGGTGCGTGATTTGGATGGCGACGATGAGGCGGATGAGTATGTGCGCCTCTACACGGACCTAGGAAATCTCGAGCACGGTTTGCACGGGCTCAATTGGAGCCCCGACGGCAAGCTCTACATGTCGAAGGGCAACTCGAAGGGCCTCAACAACGCCCCTGATCGTTTGGCACCGAAACCATTTCTCGATTTGTGGGGAATGAAGGCACCCGAAGGTTCTCCCGAATTCCCTACACCCGTCACGTTTAGGAAGGGCGAGTATAAGAAGAACTACCACAAACCTTCCGATGATTGGGGACTCTCAGGTGGCGTGCTACGCTGCGATCCCGACGGCAGTAACTTGGAGATCATCGCACGCGGCCATCGCAATCCATTCGACATCTCTTTCGACGACGGCTTTGATTGGCTAGGCACGGACAATGATCAAAACTACGGCGACAAGATATTCTCGCCATTCTACGGAGCCCACTTTGGGTGGGGACATACTTGGAGTTATGCATGGGAGGGCAATGATCACTGGCCTTCTGCGCCTGCCGCTGGCCCACTGTTTGAGGGCTCGGGCACGGGCGTGATCTATTTGGGACTCGATCACTATCCTGACAACTACCGCGGCGTCTTCTTGGTCAGCGATTGGATCAAACGTCAGATCTATATTTATCGTCCGAAATGGGATGGTGCGTGGATGAAGCCCTCCTCTGAGACCTTCGAAATCTTTGCCCATGCTGAGCGAGGACGCACCATGGGGTCGAGCGATGGCCGGAGCTTCGATCCTGTAGACACCGAAGTTGGCCCAGATGGCGCAATCTACATCTCAAGTTGGGGCCGCGAGTACGGGGCCGTGGTAGAGAATGGCCAACAACAGAACGAAGGCCGCATCTACAAGTTCCGGCCAAAGGCGGCAAAGCCAATAAGCTGGGAACAGGTCAGAGATCCCTGGAAAGATCTGGCCAGTTACCTGCCCGTGTGGCGCACGAATGCCCAAGAAGCTCTGGTCAATCAAGGCCTCCCCGCAGCGGAGCGCTTGAAGACCCTGGCCACGGACAGCGATTCGAGCAAGGCTGTGCAAACCTGGTCGGCATGGACGCTCGGTCGCATTGCCCCTGACAACAGAGCGATTGATGACTGGTTCGTCAGCGCCCTGCAACACGACGCCCTGAACCTGCGCCTGCAGTCGATCAGAATCCTAGCCCACCGCGCTCGACAGCGCGGTGACAACAAGCTGCCCGAAGAAATCGCTGGTTTGTTAGACGACTCCGAAGCTCGCATTCGCTGCGAAGCCGTGCTTGCCCTCCGACAAGCCAAGGATCCCAGCCAAATCATCCCTTTGTTAGACCTTGCCGCCAAGGAAACGGGGCGGATCACGTATTACGCCACCTGGGGTGCGATGACCGACTTGATGAGCGTGGACGAGCGGAAAGAGCTCTTGCGCGACAAACGGGTTGGGGTGCGCCGCGCAGCGTTGTTGAGTCTGTTAGAACAAGATGCTTTGGTGGATAGTGAGGTCAAGGTTATGAACACCGATTCGGACGCGACCATCGCTTCGTTAGCCTCACAATGGTTAGGCGGCAAGACCAAGACACGCATCAAAGGTGCCCCGCTTAAGGATGAATCTCTGACCACCGCGTCCACCTTGCTCTCCCCAACCGGCAAGACACCGACCGTAGACGAAGTGCTGCCCTTGCTCGCTGAAGCCAAGGTTGCGCGCGGTCGCGAACTCTTCCTCAACGCTAAGGGAGCGACCTGCGCCACCTGTCATCAGATGGAAGGCGTGGGCAATGCCTTCGCGCCCGATCTCTCTGATATTGGCACCCGCGCTGATGCGCGTTTCATCATCCGCGCCATCCTTGAGCCCAGCGCCGAGATCACAGAAGGCTTCGCCATGCAGATCGTGAAGACCAAGGATGGCGGATCGACCGGCGGCATTGTGCTAGAGGAAACGGGCCGCGCCCTAACTTTCGGACAAGTTGGCGGCAGTCAGGAAACGGTTCTGAAATCGAACATCACCAGCCGCGAAACCGCCGAAATCTCCGCCATGCCACCCCTAGGCGCGCTCATGAGCCCACAACAGGTTGCCGACATCACCGCCTACCTTATTGCCCCCAAATCCCCCAAGGAATCCTGGGGCGATCCCAAGAAAGGCTGGCATCTCGAGTCCGATGGCGCACGCCTGGCCATTCGTCTCGATGGCGCGGAAGTGCTGAGCTACTACTTCAAGCACGAGGAAACGAAGCGCCCCTTCTTTGCCCATGTGAAGACACCCACAGGCATCCAAGTGACACGCAATTTCCCGCCGATCGAGGGAAAAGACCCCACAGACCATGGCTACATGCACCCTGGATTATCGTTAGGCTTTTCAAACATCAGTGGCGTCAATTTCTGGCACAACAACCGCGGTGGCGTGGTCGTCAGTGACGGGATCGTGGAAGCGCCGGTGGTCACGGAGACCTCGGCCAGCTTCACGGTGAAGAATCGCTACCTCGCGGAAGACGGCTCGATGGTCTGTGAGGAAACCGCTAGTTACCACCTCAGCAAGAACGACGATGGCTACCTCATCCGCATGGAGAATGCCTTCAGATCTGACAAAGCTATTACCTTTGGAGTGAAAGAGGAAATGGGCATGGCTTTACGCGTGGCCTCCCCAATTCGGGTCAAGAAAGGTAAAGGAGGCATCGCTAGTGCCAGCGGCGGTGTGAACGAGAAAGGTACCTGGGGCAAGATCGATCAGTGGTGGGACTACTACGGCCCACTGAAGGAGTGCAGCGTCGGACTGCAGATCATGACAGGCGAGGGCAATCCGCCGATGTGGTCGCATAGCCGCGACTACGGCTTGTTAGTCGCCAATCCGTTCCCCGTCGATAAGGAAGAGAATCGCGAGAAGACCACCGTGATCGAACCCGGCAAGACCTTCCGGCTGCGTTTCGGCGTTCAAGTGCACAGCACCGCTGATCGTGAAAGCTACGATCCCAAGGCCGCCTATCAGCGCTATCTCGCACAACCATGAGCGAAACGATTGGTGTTGTGGGGCTCGGCTTGATCGGCTCCGTCGTGGTGGCACGCCTAGGTGCCGCTGGTTACCAGGTCATTGGGTTTGATCCCGCCGTGCCAAAGCTCGACAGCATGGCTACCGCAGCCAGCCCTTCTAAGGTCTTTGCTAGTAGCGAGACAGTTATTCTCTGCCTGCCAGATGGCAACGTGGCTCGCTCGGTGTTAGATGAAGCGCAGTTTGCCATCCAGGAACACCACTTGATCATCAACACCACCACCAGCGGTGGCGAAGCGCCACACCCTCAGATGATCGAAGCCACCATCGGCGGTTCCAGTGCCATGCTTCGCGATGGCAACGCACTGCTCTTTCTCGGCGGCACCAAAGCCCTGGTCGCGCGAGCCCAACCCATCCTCGACGCCTTGAGTTCACGCTGCTTCCACCTCGGTGCCTTCGGCGCAGGGGCCAAATTCAAGCTCGTACACAACATGGCAATCGGCTTGAACCGCGCGGTCGTCGCCGAAACTCTGCAGTTCGCCGAAGCGCTAGGATTCGATCCTAATCAATCGCTCGATATCCTGCAACAGTCGGCCACATCCTCCACCGCCATGAAAGCCAAAGGCGCCAAGATGCTCGCCACCGACTACGAACCACCGCAAGCCAGGCTCAGCCAGCACCTCAAAGACCTGCGCCTCATGCTCGCTGCCGCCCAAAAGACCGCGGCCAAGACGCCTCTCACGCAATTGCACGAAGAACTCCTAGCACTCGCAGAGTCACGCGGCTACGGCAAAGCCGACAACGCCGCCATCATCGAAGCCTACCGCAAAGATACCCCATGTTCGGACTAGCTCTTCTAGACGCCATCGTCATCGTCGGTTATCTCCTTGGCATCACCGCCTTGGGGATCTGGACCGGACGTCGTGTGCGTGGCACCAGCGATTTCTTCATGCCGCGGAAGTTCGGCAAAGGCATGATGATGATGCACGCCTTCGGCACCGGCACCGCCTCAGACCAAGCGGTCGTCGTCTCCGCTGGCACCTTCAAACACGGCCTCTCCGGCATCTGGTTTCAATGGCTCTGGATGTTTAACACGCCCTTCTATTGGCTCATTGCCCCCATCTTTAGACGTCTGCGCGCGAACACCACCGCCGACGTCTATCGTCTACGCTTTGGCCCCAGCGTCGCCATCTTGTTTGCCCTCGTCGGCATCATCGGCCTCGCCGTGAAGATCGGCCTCATGCTCAAAGGCGCAGGAGCCCTGATCGATGCCGGCACCAACGGCGCCGTCTCGCCAGAAGTTGCCATGCCCGCCGTCGCCATTCTCTTTGTCATCTACGGCGCAGCAGGCGGACTCTCCGCAGCAATCCTCACCGACTACATTCAAGGTATCCTAACCGTCGTCTTCTCCTTCATCCTCCTGCCCTCGGTGCTGAATGCCGTGGGAGGATTGTCAGGGGTCCGCGAGACCGTGAACGACCCACAAATGCTCTCGCTGGTCGCTCCGGACAAGATCGATGCCCTATTCATCGCCACCTTCGCACTGCTCTCCCTGATCGGCATCGTCGCCCAACCCTTCATCATGGGCGTCTGCGCAGCGGGCCGTACCGAGATGGATGGCCGCTTCGGATTCGTCGTCGGCAACCTAATCAAACGCGTCTGCAGCGCCGCCTGGGCCGTGACTGGCATCGCCGCCCTCGCCTACTTCATGCAAGAAGGCCTCGCCATGGGCGACTCCACCCCCGACCGCGTCTACGGCCAAATGGCACAAACCTTCCTCGCCCCAGGTTGGTTAGGCCTCTTCGTCGCCGCTCTGTTAGCCGGTGTGATGAGTTCCTGCGATTCCTTCATGATCTCAGCTTCCGGCCTGTTCACTGAGAACCTCTACCGCCCACTACGCGCGGGCCGTTCTGAGAAACACTACCTATGGGTCGGCCGACTCGCCGCCCTCGTCATCGTCGGCACGGGCGTCTGGGTCGCCTTCAAGATGCCCAACGTCGTGTCTGGCTTGAAGACCTGGCTCAAGATCGCACCGATGCTAGGCATCGCCTTCTGGTTAGGCCTCTTCTGGAAACGTTTCAATGCCTCCGGTGCCTGGGCCAGCACCATCGCAGGCTTCCTGGGGTGGTGGGGCATGTCTTACACCGGCCTCTCCGAACCCCTGCAAATACTGTCCTACCTCTCCCTCTCTGTAGTCGCAGGGGCCCTAGCAAGCATCTTCACAAAACGCCCCACCCAAGACGATCTTGAACGCTTTCATGGCCTGATCCGCACCCCGGTCGAAGCTGGAGAAACACTCACGGGCCCCTGCGAACTCCCCGCCGGACGCCAAGTCGGCACCCGGCCCATGTGGTTCGTAGGCACCGACTTCGAATTTCCGCGTCCATCGAAAACCTCGGTCGTCGGGTTCTTGCTAGCCTCGCTCGCTGTCGCCGCCATGATCGTCAGTTTCATGTGGCTGATGACGTGATCGCTCCTTTTTAAAAGCCATCCATTCAGCGATATGACACTCCGTAAAGAAACCTCCTTTCTCGCGGTCGGGCTAGTACTCGGCGCACTCCTTACGGCTCTTACGTTCATCTTTATACAACGCTCACACTCTTCTCGTGAAGGCAGCGAAGGTGATCAACTGGTGTTAAAATTAGGTCATAGCCTCGACCAAGCGCATCCAGTCCATGCCGCCATGGAATTCATGGGCACACGGCTGGCAGAACTTTCTGCCAACACTGTCGAGCTCCAGATCTTCCCCAATGGCCAGTTGGGCTCCGAACCAGAAAGCATCGAGCAGCTCCAACGTGGTGCTCTCTCCATGGTCAAGACCTCGACTGCTGCCATGGAAGGCTTTGTGCCTGAAATGGCAGTATTCGGATTGCCCTATCTCTTTCGCGACAACGAACATTACTGGGATGTCTTGAATGGTCCCATCGGCAAAGAATTGCTAGACTCAGGAGTCGATGTCGGAATCCGCGGCTTGTGTTATTACGATTCTGGGAGCCGTAGTTTCTACACTATCAATACACCTGTGATTGATCCTACGAAACTGAATGGTGTGAAAGTAAGAGTGCAACCCAGTCGCATGGCGATGGACATGATCTCCACCATGGGCGGTGCTCCCACGCCGATCCCGTTTGGCGAGCTCTACACCGCGCTGCAGCAGGGGATGGTCGATGGGGCGGAGAATAACCCACCAAGCCTGCTCTCAAGCCGCCACTACGAAGTGGCCAAGCACTATGTGCTCGATGAACACACCAACATTCCTGATATGGTTATCTTTAGCGAAACTGTTTGGGCTACATTGACGCCGCAAGTGCGCGCTTGGGTAGAGCAAGCCGCGATCGAGTCCGTCGCGTTCCAACGCAAACTATGGATCGAGAAGACGAACGAAGCGCTCAACGAAGTCGAGGCTGCCGGTGTCACCATCTATCGCCCGGACAAGACGCCCTTCATCGAAGCCACCAAGCCGATGTATAAGAAACTGGACGGTCAATCCGTGGGCATCCTCGCCACACGCATTCGGGAGGTGAAATGAGTTCAATCTCGAATAAGCCTTTGCCCATTAGTCAGACTCTCAAGGCTTTGGTGCGCGTGTTGGAATGGCTTACCATCGTTCTCTTTGCCGCCCTAGTTCTCGATGTTCTGTGGGGGGTCGTTTCCAGGTATGTGCTAGGCACCCAAAGTCGCTGGACAGAAGAGCTTGCCATCTACCTACTCGTCTGGGTGTCTCTGCTTGGAGCCACGCTCGCCTTCCGTGATCGCGCTCACCTCGGGGTCGACTACTTTGTTGGCAAACTTGATCCATCCGCGCGCCGTTTGGCAGCGATCATTGCCGAAGTGGCCGTCATCCTTTTCGCCAGTTTCGGGCTTGTTTACGGCGGCTACATGTTAGTCAGCGAAACCCTTCGCTCCGGTCAACTCACCCCAGCAATGGGATGGAAGATCGGCTATTTCTACAGCGTCGTTCCCTTGAGCGGTTTGTTTATCGTGGCGTTCTCTTTGGAAAATCTGTTATCCGGATGTATCACCAGCTCTATTGCCGATCACGTGGAAGAGGAGGTGACCTCATGACCGTCGAGATCATGATTCTCCTCGTCGTCTTTGTCGGCTTGCTGGTGCTTAACACGCCTGTCGCTGTCTGCATCGGTCTCGGTGCCGCGGCCACGATTGTCAGTCTAGGGGAGGCGTCGGGTGGTTATGTCTTGGCTCAACGCATCTCTTCTGGGATCGCGAGCTTTCCGTTGCTAGCCATTCCTTTCTTTGTCTTCGCTGGCGTCTTGATGGGCGAAGGTGGCATGGCCCGTCGCCTCACCAATTTCGCAGCTGCGTTAGTCGGTCGCTTTCCAGGCGGCCTAGCCTATGTGAATACCGTGACCTGCATGCTATTCGGATCCGTGTCGGGCTCCGCGACGGCTGCCGTTTCTTCGGTCGGAAGTTCGCTCATTCCCGAAATGGAGGCCAAAGGCTACAAGCGCGAGTTCGCCGTCGCCCTCACGGCGACGTCAGCCACGACCGGCCTGCTCATACCGCCTAGCAATATCATGATCGTCTACGCGGTTGTCGCTGGGAACGTCTCCGTAGCAGCACTCTTCCTGGCGGGCGTTGGACCTGGCGTGGTTGTCGGTCTTCTGATCATGCTTGTCAGTCTCTTCCTTAGTCTACGGAGCGGTGCAAAGCAGGAAGGCGTGGCCGCGTCCGAGTTGCCCAGCTTTGGCAAAGCGCTGATTGGAGCCTTTCCCAGCCTTCTTCTGGTCGTAATGGTGTTAGCCGGAATCCTGGGCGGCGTTTTCTCACCAACGGAAGCCTCAGCCATCGCCGTGGCTTATGCGTTCGTGCTTTGTTTCTGGATCTATCGTGAAATCTCGCTCAGCCGTCTGCCAGAATTTCTCCTGCGCGCATCTAAAACGACGGCTATCGTCATGCTGTTAGTCGGCACGAGTCAAGCCATGAGCTGGGTGCTTGCCTACGAACGCGTACCACAAACGGTGAGCGCGGCCATGATCGCCCTATCAAACAACCCGATCATGATCTTGCTGCTGATCAATATGCTCTTGCTCATTGTCGGCACCTTCATGGACATGACACCAGCGGTCTTGATCTTCACCCCAATCTTCTTGCCCGTCGTCACTGCGTTAGGCATGGATCCCCTACAGTTCGGCGTCGTCCTGATCGCTAACCTCTGTATCGGTCTGTGCACCCCACCAGTCGGCACCTGTTTGTTTGTCAGTTGCGGCGTGGGCAAGACGACCATCGCCAAAGTCATCGCGCCGATGATCCCCTTCTTTCTCGCGATGCTCATCGGCCTTATTCTCATCACCTACTGGCCCGCACTTTCGCTGACGCTACCCAAGTGGCTGGGGTTGATGAAGTAAGTATTCTCCTGCTTCTCCCTCTGCTGAGAACGTGTTTAGAATCCGATGATTTACCCGGTAGGGGCCTCCCTGTAACCGCTTTGTAACAGTTTTTGCCCCGTCAAAGCATCGATTTCCAACGCGCCAGGCGATCTTCCGGTGCCTCGACACTGTTGGTCTGATTCACGATCGTTCTCGGGCTTTCAGCCCAGCCGTCGTGCTTCCCTTGGCTCTTGAGCGTGTAGATGATGGCGGCTGTATCGCCGGCCAAGATTCGCTCAAGCAACGCATTTCTGGCAACGTCCAAGAGCCTATTGGTCCCCCGTTCTCGAGCGTCCGCCAACTCGGGTTCGGTGTTTACCTTCTTCGAAAGCCATTGCCGAGATACGCCAAGGGCTTCGGCAGCCGCTGAGACGTTTCCCATTGAGTGGCCTAGAGCCTCGATCAACGCGGGTTTACTCCGCCATCGCCTCAGCTTTTTTAAAGGTGTCGCCTTTTGCATGCTGCAAACTAACTCATCTTCGGGGCAAGGAAAAGGCCCCGGTAGCGCCCCGGGGTGGACACCATCAAAGCACATCATTACTCAGCGGTGCTGAAGCTCGCTATTGGGGACCAGAATATCTCTGCTTGACCAAAACCAAATCTAACCCTGTCGACCCAAAACCATACCGGTTTTACCCCGACCACACCGGAATTACCCCGGCGTTTACAGCAAGTTATGAAGAGAAAACTTAAAGTTTATCTCTTTCAAATTCATGAAAGTGCCCTTACACTTAAGCAGAACTCTGATTCAGAATACAATTCTGGGTGGACCTAAGCTGACCATAGCAGTGGCGCTATTTCTCTCAGCCTTTTCGGCTGTCCACGCGGACCTTGATCTCCACTACAAAGACGACGATAGCGGTTTTACATCTCATCCTGATTGGATGTCGCGTCTTCCGGGCCATATGAGGCTGTGCGATCTTACGATTCCAGGAACCCATGATTCCGGTAGTGATAATTGGGGCACGGGCGCTACCATTTCCTCTTTCGGTCAAGCCCAGACACAGGTTCTCAGCATCACCCAAATGTTAAATTTCGGCATCCGTCACTTCGACGTGCGCCTTCAGCATGACGGCGATACGTTCGATGTCATCCATGGTGAGTATGACATGGGCAGCACTTACAGGGAGCTCGTTACCGAGTGTTATTCTTTTCTAGCACTGCACCCAGGTGAAACCATTATCCTTGATTGCAGGGTACTTCCTGAAACCGCTGGTAGTCCCTCCACTACCGCTGAAGCCCTTTTCAAAGTGATCCATGCGCAACATGACGCCTTGTATCAACCTCCAGGGGGGACAAGAATTTGGCCAAATGAACAAACCCTCCGACCTGACGGCAAAGCGTCA
>JAACDM010000408.1 GCA_009936795.1 Verrucomicrobiaceae bacterium
CTTCAACACTATAACTTGCGGATACGGATGTTCCGGTACCACACAGGATCGTTGTGATCTTGCAGCATGATTCGTCCGGGTTTGCTCGCAAAGTCCTTGGCCTTTTTAAACTTACTATTCTGCAAAGCATCCTTCCAAGAGTCTGTCGTCAGATCGACATCAACCGTAAGCTTGCCATTGAGGTAGTGCTGGAGCCGATTTCCACGAGCGACGACACGACCTTTGTTATACTCACCAACAGGCTTTGCTCCCTTGTTTTCATAGGCAGGAATCACGTCGTAGATCGCTGCCGTTAACCTGTCAGCGCCGCGCTTGCCATCAGGGTGGTTAGCATCGTCGAGGACCTGATACTCTGCGCCAATCCGGCTGCCTCCGTAGTTCCCAAAGCGATATTTCACGCCACTGTTAGAGGCTTTGGCGATCTTAAACTCAAACTCGAGTTCAAAGTCTCCGTAAATCTCTTTGGAGAAGATGTCGCCAGTTCGCTCGGACCGGTAGAGTTCCTTGTCTTTCGTGATGACCCATCCCGAGCCCGGGACATCGCCGTTGCCTTTCCGCCAATGCTCTAGCGACTCGCCATCAAAGAGGTTCACCCAGCCGTCATCCGCCTTGGTGGATTTGTCTAGCTTGCCCACAGTCCAGAGCATTCCCCGAGTCACGAGGTCGAGATAAGGTTCAGCCAACATGGTCTCATTGTGATGACCAATCGTGGTGCCAAACGTCCGTCCCTTGCCATACTGGTTTACCCAGACGCAGGTGTGGAGTTCGCCCTTCTTCGCGCCTTCGCCGACGGCGAGTGGTGTGGCGGTATCCCAGACTTTCTTGATGTTGTACAGTTCACCTTTGGGCGTCTGCCAGATGTAAGGGATGCCTTCCATGATAGGGTGATCAGGCTCGACGGCCTTCACGGTGATCGCGCCTTTCGCTTGATGGGTATAGGAACTGACGCCCAAACACTTTCGCCATTCGTCTGTTTCGGCAACGCGATAGCTGTGCATGCTACAGTGAACGGCCACGCAGGCCACCCCGTCGTGATGAGCTTTGGCGATTCGATTAACGAACTCGTTGTTCTTCACGGCACCGAAGCACTCGTTGTGGAAGACGACGTCATAACCCTCTGCCCAGTCATCTTTCTCGTAGATGCTGACCTTGTGGTCCCGCGATTTCCCGCCCTCGTGGACGATGGTCCAATCGACATTCGCACGCTCACTGATCCCTGCGCTTAGAATCAGTTTCTGCTGGTCGTAATCATGGCAGCAGCCACCAGTAACCATGAGCGCTTTGATGGGGGTGCCTTCCTCAGCGGGACTTAGGCTCAGAGCGATCAAAGGGGCAGCGAGAAATGAAAGCGCTTTATTCATAGTGCTTGTTTTCATAGCTTAAGGGCAGGCCGTCAAGCCTAAGCCCAAGGGACGAAGGGCCTCTATTTGCAGGTGCCCGTGGTGCTCAAGTAGATCGGCCGCCGTCAGGGCCTGCTAACGCCACCATCGGCCCTGGATAAATTCGATTTCCTACTTGCTTTACCCAGAGACAAATGGCCTGTAAGGCTCCCTTTTATCGCTATGGATTTCGTATCATCTCGCATCGCTAGTTTAGAACCTTCAATGACTTTGGCCGTGACCGCGCAGGCGGCTTCCATGATTAGGGAGGGCAAAGAAGTTTGCAGTTTCGGAGCAGGTGAGCCAGATGCGGACACCCCTGAATTCATTAAGGAAGCCGCCATCAATGCCCTTAACGAAGGCAAGACAAAGTACACACCGAGTTCGGGTCTGATCGAGCTGAGGGAGGCGATTGCGGAGAAGCTCCTGGTGGAGAACAATCTCGAGTATAGCCCAGTCCAAGTAGCGGTGAACTGCGGGGCCAAGCATTCCTGTTTCAACGCTCTGTTTGCCTGTTGTGACGCTGGTGACGAGGTAATCATTCCTGCTCCGTATTGGACCAGCTATCCAGAGATGGTCCGCATGATCGGGGCTGAGCCTGTCATCATCGAGACCGAAGAGAAGAACGATTGGAAAATCACGGCGGAAGAGTTTGAGAATGCCATGTCGCCCAAGACGAAGATGATCATCATCAATTCGCCAGGCAATCCGACGGGCTCCGTCTATTCTGAGGAAGAATTGCGCGCCATCGCAGAGGTGGCTGAGGGCGAGGACATCCTGATCCTCTCGGACGAGATCTACGAAAAGCTGGTCTACGATGAGACGCCACATTTTAGCATTGGCTCCATCAGCCCTGCGGTCCGCGATCTTACGATTACGGTCGGAGGATTTAGTAAGGCCTACAGCATGACCGGCTGGCGCCTGGGTTACACGGCTGCTTCTGCGGAGATTGCAAAGGCGATCGATATCCTTCAGAGTCATTCAACGTCGAACGCGACAACTTTTGCTCAGTATGGGGCTCTTGCCGCCCTTGCCGCTGATCAAGCTGTAATCGAGGACATGCGAGACGAATTCGATGTGCGTCGTCAATACATGCTGGGACGCTTGCAAGCGATCAGCAATGTCAGCGTGGTTGAGCCGAAGGGTGCCTTCTACGTCCTCGTCAACATTGGTGAGATGGGCCTTACCTCGGTCAACTTTGCTGAGAAACTTCTCAGTCGCTATGAGGTCGCCGTTGTTCCAGGCGAAGCGTTTGGCGCGGATAAGACGGTGCGTTTGAGCTACGCTTGCGGCCTCGATGTGATCAAGGAAGGCCTCGATCGTTTCGAGAAATTCTGCCGCGAGCACTAAAGCCTATCTGTTTCAAATGAAGCCTAACGCACCCGTAAAGATTTCAGTCAAGACCTCGCTGATCTTTGCAGGCGTAGCGTTGCTCATGCGTCTCTTGCCAATTCCACTGGATGGAGATGTCTTTAAGGATCTCGCTTTCTGGGTGATGCTGGCTGCTTACAGCTTCCTGCTTTGGGCAACCGTGTTGAA
>JAACDM010000409.1 GCA_009936795.1 Verrucomicrobiaceae bacterium
CGACCCGATGTTGAAGGCGGCGGCCTAGATTCCCTAACGGCATCGGCCTAATAAAACCTAACCGTTTAACCTAAGCTTTATCTAAGTATGAGTGAATCAGAAACAGCTGTCATGAACGACTACTTCCGCCAACCGGAAGAAGAGAAGGGTTTCGATCAGGTCTCGATCACCGTGGCTGCTCCAGATACGATTCGTAGCTGGAGTCGCGGCGAAGTGCGCAATCCTGAGACGATCAACTACCGAACGTTCAAGCCCGAAAAGGGTGGTCTCTTCTGTGAGCGTATTTTCGGTCCTACCCGGGACTGGGAGTGTGCTTGTGGTAAGTTCAAACGTATCAAACACAAGGGTGTCATTTGTGATCGCTGCGGCGTCGAGGTGACTCTATCTCGTGTGCGTCGTGAGCGCATGGGTCACATTGAATTGGCCGTGCCCGTCACGCACATTTGGTTTTACAAGTGCATGCCTTCGCGTATTGGTCTCATGTTAGATATGAGCGCTCGATTTCTTGAGCGCGTGATCTATTACGAAGACTACATCGTGATCGATCCAGGGAACACGCCTCTTGAGCGTTGCCAGCTCCTTACGGAAACAGAAATCCGTGAAGCAGAAGACGAATACGGAGATTCCTTCACCGCCGGCATGGGGGCTGAGGCAATCAAAGAGCTTCTTTCCCAAGCCAAGCTTGATGAGCTTGTGGTTGAATTGGAAGAGGCCATGGACGCTACGCGTTCAAAGCAGATTCGGAAGAAGCTCGCCAAGCGATTAAAGCTCGCTCAGGGCTTTGCTGGATCCCATTCGCGGCCAGAGTGGATGGTTCTCGATGTCCTTCCTGTCATTCCTCCAGATCTTCGTCCGTTGGTGCCGCTAGAAGGTGGTCGTTTCGCGACTTCTGACCTGAACGATCTCTATCGTCGTGTCATCAACCGGAACAATCGTCTGCGGAACCTTCTACTGCTGAAGACGCCTGACGTCATTATTCGGAACGAGAAACGCATGCTCCAGGAGGCTGTCGACGCCTTGTTTGATAACGGCCGTCCTGGCCGCGCGGTCACGGGTGCTGGCAATCGTCCTCTCAAGTCCATGAGCGACATGCTCAAGGGTAAGAGCGGTCGTTTCCGTCAGAACTTGCTCGGTAAACGTGTCGATTACTCCGGTCGTTCCGTCATCGTCGTCGGACCTGACTTAAAGCTCAGCCAGTGCGGTCTTCCCAAAAAGATGGCGCTCGTGCTCTTCGAGCCCTTCATCATCCGTCGTCTGAAAGAACTCGGCTACGTGCACACCGTGCGCAGTGCGAAGAAGATGATCGAGCGCAAGACACCTGAAGTTTGGGACATCTTGGAAGAAGTCACCGCGGGTCATCCCGTGATGCTCAACCGCGCGCCGACCTTGCACCGTCTGTCCATTCAGGCTTTTGAGCCTGTCTTGATTGAGGGTTCTGCTATTCGTGTTCACCCACTTGTCTGCACGGCTTACAATGCAGACTTCGACGGTGACCAAATGGCTGTGCACGTGCCGCTCTCGGTTGAGGCGCAGATGGAAGCGCGCTTACTCATGCTCGCGCCTAACAACATCTTCTCGCCGTCTAGTGGCCGCCCGATCACGACGCCTTCACAGGACATCACGCTCGGCTCCTATTACCTCACGCACTCACGCTATCCACAATACGACGCGAATTCAGAGGATGCCTTGAAGTTGTCGCTGTCTGGTGACGTCGAGGAACTCGAGTTTGCTGTAGCTGAAGGCGCCATTGCCCTCCATCAGTTTGTTCGCGTTGCCAACCCTGACTTCGGGAAGGAAACCGTTTATGGGGATCCGGAAGCGAAGATTATTGTGACGACGCCAGGACGAGTTCGTTTCAATGAGATTTGGCCTGACGGTCTCGGCTTCTTCAATAAGAATGTCGGCAAAGGGCAGCTCAGTGATGTCATTTGGCGTACGTTCCAGGTCGCTGGTCACGAAGAAACTGTGGAAGCGCTAGACCGTTTGAAGACTCTCGGGTTCCGGGAGGCTTCGCGTTCCGGCATCTCCATTGGAATCACCGATATGGTCATTCCTGATGAGAAGAAGCAGCAGCTCGATCTTGCCTACAAACAGATCGGCGAAGTCGAGAAGCAGTACCGTAAGGGTATCATCACGGATGGTGAGCGTTATAATAAGATCGTCGATATTTGGACCCACGCGGGTGACCAGATCCAGACGGCGCTTTACCGCACCATTGAACACAACGATGGCAAGCTCGGAGCGAATCCGCTCTTCCTCATGGTTGACTCGGGTGCTCGTGGTAACCGTCAGCAGATCAAGCAGCTCTCGGGCATGCGCGGTCTGATGGCCAAGCCTTCTGGTGAGATCATTGAGCGTCCGATCACCTCGAACTTCCGTGAGGGACTAACCGTTCTCGAATACTTCATCTCCACACACGGTGCTCGTAAGGGACTGGCCGATACCGCTTTGAAGACGGCGGACTCCGGTTACCTCACTCGGAAACTCGTCGACGTGGCGCAGGACGTCATCATCACCGAGGAAGATTGCGGCACGGTGAATGGCATCGTCGTCAAATCCATCTACGAAGGTGAACAAGAGGTCGTCGAAATGAAGACACGCGTCTATGGCCGTGTCTCGTGTGAGAAAGTGACCGATCCTATCTCTGGCAAAGTCGCCGTGAAGGTGAATGAGCTCATGGATGAGAAGATGGCTGAACTCGTCACGAAGATTGGCGTTGAGAAGCTGAAGATCCGTTCCGTACTGACGTGCGAATCCGAGCGTGGTGTTTGTGCGAAGTGTTATGGCCTGAATCTCGCCAACAGTGAGATTGTCAAAGTTGGCGAAGCCGCTGGGATTATCGCAGCACAGAGTATTGGTGAGCCGGGCACGCAGCTGACGATGCGTACATTCCACATCGGTGGTGTCGCCTCGGGCTCTTTCAAACAACCGATCATCAAAGCCAAGCAGAAGGGTATTATCAAATACCAAGAACTGCGCACGGTCCAATCGACTGAAGGTGATTACGTTGTTCTTAACAAGAATGGTAGTGTCTCGATCCGCGATGAGAAGGGCAAGGAACTCGAGTCCTTTGAGTTGGTCTTGGGCACGCGCCTGACCAAGCAGGATGGCGAGGCGATTAAGAAGGATGAGATCCTCGCGACGTGGGACCTCTACAACGTGCCAATTATCACGGAGATGGGTGGAACCATTGAGTTCCGCGACATGATCCCTGGCATCACTATCAAGAAAGAGGTCGATCAAGACTCTGGTGTGGCTGGCATGGTGGTTATCGAGCACAAAGAAGATCTCCATCCTCAGATTGTCGTCCAAGACAAGAAGACGAAGGAAGTCCTCGCGAGTTATTCCATTCCTGCTGGCGCTCACTTGAGTGTGAAAGACAAAGAGAAAGTGTCGCCAGGCACGCAGGTCGCCAAGACGCCTCGAAAGGTCTCTAAGACGAAGGACATCACCGGTGGTCTTCCTCGGGTGGCGGAACTCTTCGAAGCACGGAAGCCGAAAGACTCTGCCGAGATCGCCAAAATCGACGGGATCATTGATCCCATGGCTGGCACCGTTCGCGGCAAGCGTAAGGTCACGATCACCGATCCGGACACGGGCGAGAGTGAGGATCACTTGATCCCCATGAACAAGCACATTCTCCCTTACAAAGGTGACTTTGTGAAGAAGGGCTCGCAGATGACTGAAGGTCCTGTCGTTCCTCACGAAGTTCTTGAGATTTGTGGCCCTCACGAGTTGCAAGAGCACTTGGTCAACGAAGTCCAGGAGGTTTATCGACTCCAGGGTGTGGAGATCAATGACAAGCACATTGAGATCATCACCCGTCAGATGCTTCGCAAGGTGAAGATCACCGACCCTGGCGATACGGAGTTCCTTTGGGATGACCAAGTCGAGCGCACTGAGTTCGAGCGGCTTAACCGCGAGATTGAGGAGCAAGGTGGTAAGCCCGCCGAGGCCACGCCGGTCTTGTTAGGTATCACCAAAGCCAGCTTGGAAACGGATAGCTTCATATCGGCTGCCTCCTTCCAAGACACGACCCGCGTCCTTACTGACGCGGCAACGTTAGGAAAGATTGATATCCTCCGCGGCTTCAAAGAAAACGTCATCATGGGTCACCTCATCCCAGCCGGCACCGGCTTCCACTCCACCCGTGCGATCGGGCTTGAGGAAACGGTTGAAGCCGAGATCGAAGGCCAACAGGGTGCCGAGGAAACCACCGACGCCCTTGTCGAAGGTCTGACCTAAGCCTGACAGATACAGAACTTAAGCATGCAAGAGACGGTCAAGTAATTGACCGTCTCTTTGCGTTTCTGAATTAAATGCTAGTTGTATCTCGCCTGGACTGTGAAGAACTGACGCACTTTAGAGAGTGGAACCCTGACCACGCAGCGCTGAAACTGTGGCATCTCGGGATCGGGAGTCGTCACGGTGGTTGGTAGGTTGGACCAGTTGTCGGTGACGGCGATGTCGCTACTCTCCTGGACGCAGAGTACGGCCCTGTCTGATCGTTCTACGTTGACGACAATCTCACGTTCGGTCGTATTGACGGGTTCGCTGCTCACGAAGGTGATGTCGACAATACAAATCGGAGGACAGAA
>JAACDM010000410.1 GCA_009936795.1 Verrucomicrobiaceae bacterium
ATCGGCCTCCACCTCCAAGACGTCCGCAAGCTCGTCGATGTCCTCCATCAGTTAGTCGACGACGGCCACACCGTCGTCGTCATCGAACACAACATGGATATCCTAGCAGAAGCTGATTACCTCATCGACATGGGCCCCGAGGCCGGCGCCGACGGCGGCACCATCGTCGCCCAAGGCACCCCAGAGCAAGTCGCCAAATCAAAGACCAGCCGCAGCGCGCCGTATCTTGAAGAAGTCCTAGTCTAGTCTAGCCTGGCCTCGATACGGAAACACAGAAACCATTGGTTACGGAATGGTTGAAAGGATGCGAGTAGGTCAAGCACGGGATCGCAACATTGTTGAAATCGATGTTTTTGAATTGGTTATCGATTCCCTGGAATGCATGCGCCGTGGTTCGTTCGGCCTCTTATGAAACGGATCATTCTCTTCCGCCTCACATTCTTTGTTGTCCTGATGGGCTGTCTGACCTTCGGCATGCTAGCAAGTTTGCAGCCGATTGTGGACGGCGGGATCCACAAAGGGGGGTTGATCGGCTATGGTCTGAGTCATTCTACGCTGGCGGATGCCTCACCATCGCTGAGTGTGGGGAATGATGCTTCATCGCCGACTGGTTCTCTTTCTTATACTCGCCCAAGTGCTACCGTGGTCATGGGGCTGGTCTGCGGAGACGGAGATGCGCGTACTTATTTGGAATGTAGAGCGGGGAGCGAACCACTTTGATCGCGGACCCGAGAAAGCCTTAGCCGTGATCAAAGAGTCACAGGCGACGTTGGTGTTGATGCAAGAGAGCTACGACATCGATGGGGACCGGCCAAATCTGGGCGCTTGGATCGCGACCCAGTTGGATTGGAAGTCATACCAGGGGGGGAGCCCCCATTTGTGCATCCTCACCAAGCACCCAATCTTGGAGACCTTCACTCACGAGCCGTGGCACGGCGTGGGGGCGCGGATACGCACCCCGCTCGGCGAGGTCCTGGCGTGGTCGTGTTGGTTAGACTACCGGGCCTACCTGCCTTACTATCTCGCCAAACATCCTGAGGCACCTATGAAAGCTTTGTTAGACCTCGATCGCAAACATTCGGGACGGGAGATGCAGGTGCTTGCCTTGATTGAGCGTTTACGTGCGCTGGGGCATTTGGACAGCGACTTGCCTTTACTCCTGGGTGGCGATTGGAACACGCCGTCACATTTAGACTACGTGGAGTCGACAAAGCAGATGCATCATGGCCGTGTGATTCCCATCCCGACCACGAAAGCCTTGGAGAAAACAGGCTTTAAGGATACCTTTCGGGTGGTACATCCCGATCCGTTGAAGAAGCCAGGCATCACTTGGTCGCCGCTCGCCCGGCGGGACAAGGAGACAGGCAAACCGAGTCCGCTGGATCGGATCGATCATCTGTATTTAAAGGGCGAGCAGTTTCAACCAACGGGGGCCATCACGTTTCCACTTGCGTTAGAAGAGGAGAGTATCCCGAAGGTGCAACGACGCTTTCCTTCAGATCACAGCGCCGTGTTGGTCACTCTCAATCCTCTGGAAAAGTGACTGCCATTCGGCGATCGACAGATGAGAAGGTCGTTTTGAAGCTTGAGTTCTGGTCGTCGTTTCAAGAGGCTTGAGGCGTTTCCTCCACATTGCACGTGGTGGTGATGCACACCCTAACTCAGCCACTTCATGACATTCCTGCGACTCGCCGCGCTGCTCCTTTCACTTTCCGCCACGTTTGCCCACGCCATCGAGGATGGCTTGGTCGGTTACTGGTCCTTCGATGAAGGCAACGGCGATGCCGTAGCCGATCTTTCCGGCCAGGGCCACAACGGCACGTTTGCCTATGGGCAGCCGGAATGGGTCGACGGGAAAACAGGTTCGGCCCTCTTCTTCGATGGCGATTCCGGGGTCGAGATTCCAGATTTCTATGGCATCAACGGCAGCACCCCGCGGACGATTGCGTTCTGGATCAAGTCCGATGAGACGACCAATGCCGGGGGTGCTACGGTGTTGGTAGGATTTGGCTTTCATGATAGTGGACGCCGCTGGCACGTGAAGTATGAAGGCACGGCAGAGAAAACCCTGCGGACTGAGAATCAAGGTGGTAACAACTGGGGCGCCGACCCTATCAATGACAACGAATGGCATCATGTGGCGTCCGTCCTTCCCGAGGGAGGCACGACAATTGGCGATGTCATTCACTACATCGATGGCGTGGCGCAACCAGTCTCTGGCAGCGGCGGTCAAACGGTCGACACCTCCACCGATCCTGATGAAGGCGCTGTTCCAGTCACCTTTGGTACCGGCTTTCTGAGTCCAGCCACACAGCGTTGGGCGGTCGGCACAATGGACGACGTCGCGATGTGGGATCGTGAATTGTCCCAAGAAGAAATCCAATCCCTCGTCGACGGCGCCATTCCGATCGCCCAAGGCGATCCTGCACTCGTTACCAGCGCAACCTCTTCGTTAGGCCAAGTGACCAGCGTCCCGCCCACGCATGAGGGGTCGTTTACCTTGAGAAACCTTGGTGAAGGCCAAACCCTAACTGTCAGCGAGATCACGAGTTCGAATCCTGACCGTTTCACCGTTACGGACTTCCCAAGCAGCCTAGCGCCCGGAGCATCGGGAGAGGTCACCTACCTCTTCGATTCCAAAGGCGAGTCTGGCGGCTTCTCATCAGTCCTCTCAATCATGAGCAATAGCGAACAGGAGCCCGTGAAAGAAGTCCGCTTGAGCGCTTCGGTGATAAACACACAGGGACCCGTCGCACGCTATCGCTTCGATGAAGCCGAAGGGAGCACCGAGTTCCTGGATACCAGTGGTTTTGATAGACACGGTACGATTCCAGACGGCGTCGCTCAACTAGGCGTCTCGCCAGTCGCTGGGGAAAAAGGCACTGCCTTAGCACTGAATGGCTCTGGGCCCGTCACCGTGCCCATTGGCCCATTCGATCCCTTCGAGACCATGTCCGTCTCTGCTTGGATTCAGTTGGACGATGCCAATGTGACGCAGACGTTGTTCGGCATTGGGGTCGACACGCCAGACGTGGCCGTCCTGCTTCAAGAAGGCGGCGTTGCTTGGTATGTCGACGGCGAACCTAGGCTGGTTTCCGATCCGGCTCTCACTAGTGGCCAGAAACATCATGTCGCGGTGTCCTTCGCCACCGATGCCCTCGTGCTCTACTTGGATGGCGTGGCCGTCGCTCAAGAAGACGCTCCGGAAGCGTTGCCGGATGTCTTTGAAGGCAATCTCTCGATTGGCGCTATCGGCACAGCCGTGGCGCTCGTTGGCAGTGTTGATGAGTTTCAGATCTATGACAGGGCGATCGACGCAGGCGATGTGACCAGCCTTTTCAACAATCCTACCCAGACCCTAGGCGATCTCGTCGCCGTGGACAGCGACGGCGATGGGCTGAGCGATGCCGAGGAGGTGGACACACACATGACAGATCCCTTGCTGCCAGACACTGATGGAGATGGTCTTGAAGACGGTGCCGAAGTCGACGCAAACGCCAACCCGCTGATCAAAGATACCGACGGTGGCGGCGCTTGGGATGGATTCGAAGTCGCGGGCGGTAGCGATCCCACCGTGGCTGAGGATGATCCCGCAGTCTGGACCACACACACCATCCGATCTGGGGCGGCACTAAGAAGCCTAGCAGACGCCGAGGCGATGATCGCGGGCGGCACAGGAACCGAGACCGGCGGGCAGCACCTGGCACTTAATTTCCTCGGCACGGGCGGCTCGGCAGGAAACTTCGATGAGGATGCTCCTTTCGACAACCAGCCCACTCCGGAACAAGATGTGAACGAGTTCGCCGTCGTGGCCTCCACGCAGATCTTCGTGAATGAAGCTGGCACTTACAGCCTCGGATTCAATTCAGACGATGGTGCCCGCCTCACAGTGAGTGGAATTGTCGTAGGCGAATTCACAGGTACGCGAGGCACCGCTGACACCATTGGATCTGTGCAGCTATTCCCTGGATTTCATGACGTGGATTTCGTCTACTTCGAAGGAACCGGCGGCTCTGCCGTAGAGGTTTTCTGGGATGAAGATCCAGGCGATCCCCTAGATTCCTTTGATTCGAGTCGCTTTGAGTTGCTCCGCGGCACGACCGTCATCCCCGTGGATTCGGATGGCGATGGCCTCGATGACAACTGGGAGAACGCCATCTTTGGAGACCTTGCTCAAGACGGCAGTGGCGATGCAGATAGCGACGGCCTTACCGACTTTGCCGAGTTAGAGCTGTCCACGAATCCATTAGGCGAGGACTCGGACGGCGACGGCCTCGCCGACGGTTTCGAGGTCAACACCTCCATGACCTTGCCGCTCATCGCAGACACCGACGGCGACCAACGCTCAGACGGCGAAGAAGTGAACGGCAATCCAACGAGTGACCCCTTGGACGAAGACACGGACAATGATAGTTTCCGCGATGGTTTCGAAGTCGCTCAGAACTCTGATCCAAATAATCCGGCCAGCCTTCCCGCTGATCGCTTGGGTGAACCTGGTCTTACCTTCAATGAGCCCATGGCGTTACCGACCTTTGATAACTTCCGCGGTGGCGAAGACAAGCAGGACGTGACGTTCCGTGCCTTCATCGATTTCGATGCCAAGACCGACGACGACGGACGGGACATGATCTGGGAATCTGGCGGCGGCACTGTCGGCTTCGCCATCGTCTACGAGACGGGCAGCAAGCTCGTCCTTCGCGCCGCTGGCAACGGAGGCAACACAGTGTCCACGGTAGAGTATGCACTAACTGAAGGACAGATCGCAGCCGGTGAACTAGAAGTGGTCTGGACCTTCGACGTAGACAATGGCGACCCTGCCACCGGCCAAACCATCGCCCTCTATCTAGATGGTGAGTTGGTCGGCGAGGACAGCGCCAACATGGATCCTGACTGGACGGGCGCTAACGGAGCCGCCTTCGCAGTCGCGAGCACAAGCTTCGCCGCCGGTGGGGGAAACACCGCCCTCGGGGATAGCATCGACTTCGCCGCAGGAACGATCAACGTAACCAAAGGCCTACAATACTTCCCGAACCAACTGTTCCCAGGAAACGACCGCGGCCCAACACCAGTCGATCCCAACCTCGCGATCGAGTCGGTCACGCTCTCGGCAGATGGCATGCTAGAGATCACGTTCTCCAGCGAAGCCAACGCCACCTACGACATAGAAGCTAGCAATGATCTTGAACGTGGTTTTATTAGTATTCTAGAAGTAGTCGGCACGGCAACCACAACCACTGCCACGGTACCGTCAGACAACCTGCCCGAACGCTTCTACCGCGTCCGTCTACGCTGATTTCTAGAGTATTTTGAAACAACAAATATAGCGTCCAAGGTCTACTAATGTGGCTGGCGAGAATCCCAACGAATGTCTCTACATTGATTGGCTATGGGAAATCGGGTTAGAGACTACCGATCATAAGACGGGAAGTTGAATCTCTGTTACATACTGTTTGGGATTGCCTCTGAACACCATGCCGAGCCCTTTTACGTAGATCTCTCTGGTAGGAAGCTGGACGGCTATCTCTCGTTGCCTGGCAGTGTCGAACAGCTTCTCGTATAATTGTCCAAGTTCTTCGTAGGGATCTTTGTGGATCAAGCTCAGGAATCAGCACGCAGGGACCTCATGAAGACTGATCCTATCGACCTCGATGACTTTGGAGATCGGAAAACAGGGTTCGAAATCAGCGTCCTCTTCTTTGGATTCGCCATCGAAGTACAAGCACATAGCCTTGCCCGAGATGTGACGCTCCAGATCTGTTTAATGATGTTTCGAATGCGCTCTAATTCCTGCAGAACTCCCTCCCTCTGAGTTTTGAGTTATCGAGAATGTCCTGATCGTCGTCCGGCTATCCAAGAATCCCCGCGACCTCATCGAGAGAACAATCGAGACGCTTTAGCGCAGTGATGCTCGTGGCGCGATGGAAACAGAGTTGATCGTAGAACCGATATCCAGTTTCCCGACCTATTGCAGCGGGAATCAAAACCTCCTTTTCGTAATAAAATCGAAGTGTTTTCGGAATTCCAACAACTCTTGAAAAGTAGACGATACCCAATCGCATGAATATGTGGCAAACATGCGGGTCCCAGTAAGTGGAGGGTTAAAGAGGAATTACAATTTCTTGAACGAACGTCGGGAGAGCACCTCCTAATTTGACAATCTCAATCGTTTGTTAGTAAAGCTTTTACGTTAGGAGATTCTTTCATCTCTTGCAGCAAAGACCCCAAAGATCCAGAGGACAAGCGAGGAGATTAGGAGCGAGGATAGGCCAATGTGTAGAATCTGGGCAATGGCCAAGATACCAACTTGTGACAGGACGAGGCCGAGGCACATCTGGCCGACGATCAGGCCAAGAATCGCCTTCTCTAGCCAGCGACAGCCCCTTGGCAGCGCCTTGTCGGCCAGAAAGTAGAACCAAATAGCCGCGCCGAGGATAACCCATGAGAAGCTTCGATGCACTAAATACATCCACGTCTGTTCAAGTTGCACAGTCCAGGCGGAGCGTGGTTCATCCATGTGTGTTTTGGCCAGATGATCGGTCATTTCTCGAACCTGGGATCCCATGAGCCCCTCAAAGATAGTTAGGCCTAGCAACACCACGATGAGGATCTGCAGTTTCTTGCGGGCAGGGGCTTGGAGCGACAACGTCCAGGGGCGATCCGTGCCTCGCCAAGCCATGTAGACAAGGAGACCAAGGAGAAAGATAGCCAAGCCCATGTGCGTCGTAATAATGCCAGGTTTGAGACCGCTCAAAACCACGTTGCGGCCAAGCCAGGCATTGACCAAGACAACGACGAGCGACAACCATCCGCAAATACCAACAAGACGTCGCCCTCGGCTCCATTGCCCTACACTCATAAATGCCGCAGCCAACGTGAACAGCCCTACGGGCAGACTGGTGAGTCGGTTAATGTACTCCGTCCAGACATGGATGGGGTTGAACATCGCACGTAAACTGTCTTCGGTAACCGTGTCAGGGTCTTGCCCTAGTCGCGCGACCTTTCTTTTAAATCTTTCCACGTCGATCTTCTCAAAGTCGACCTGCTCAACCGAGGTCGGTGGCACATAGCAGCCCCAGCAGAAGGGCCAGTCCGGACAACCAAGCCCGGCACCGGTCGCCCTAACGATAGCGCCGACAAAGATGAGCACGATAACGGAGAGCAGCGCTGCGATTGCCACACGCTGGTAGGGTTCAAGCCGACGAGAATCCGAGTTCACATGAAAAGATACGTCCCTGCAAGACAGCAGGTCAACTTTGCCCTCCCGACCTCGTTAGATCGCAACTACTGGCTTCGAAGAAACGATTTGGAGTGCCCCGTTGAGAGCCCCCCCATCTTCCATCGCAACAGAGCGCGTGTTGAGGGGACCGTTGATGGACCCGTGCTTCTCGATGAGAGTCGTTCCCACACAGGTGAAGGCATCGGCGGTGATGAAGCCATCGACCTCCATCTCGTCCGCGTAAACCTCGCCTTCAACCTCCACCACGGCATCGCGCCCAATGAAAAGCTTCTGACAACGAAGCCCACCCGTAAGCTTGGCGCGCGTGCGGATCATGACGTCGCCCGTAGCGTGAACCAATGTTTGAACGGCACCATACACTTTCAAGTTATGGCAGACCAAGCTTTCACACTCGAGCTTGCCCAAGTTGTTCACGGTCACATTGCCACGAGTGAACACATCCTCGTAAACCGGCTTATTAATCTCGTAGTCATTGAGATTGATCGCCTCCTTGCAGTCAGGGCAAGTGGCCATCTTTGCAGCATAACTCACTTCCAGACCACCATCACATTGGAAACACGCCACGCGTCGCGGCTTGTGTCGATTCGTGAATCCGCTAGCGGGCTTGGTAGCTCGACTAAGAGAGTGACTCTGAGTCTCGCGAAGGTGAAGGTTTTGGACGGGTAGTGCTTGTTCAGTTGGAGCAGCCGAGGCAGGTACTGGCATCGAGGAAGGCAGTCCATCTGCCGAAGTCGAGCTGCCCTTGTTAGTTGCTTGTGACAACTTTGCCGGTATGGCTCCTGACGCCTCGCGACTAATTTGCTCCAGACCTTTCAGTTGCTGCGAGACAACACTCTGCTCTTTATCAATCTTAATGTGCTTCCCACACCCACGGCAAAAAGTCGACAGCGACACCTTGGGTTCGAGTTGCGTCGAGTGGCAATGAGGACACTCGACCTCGACTTTCTTCCCGCGATTTGGCTTTGTGAGTTTACCTAACGTGGCTTTGGGCGTGCTCTAAGATTTGCGACACGTGCTATGAAGATCACTTGGCGGGCGATGATGAAGATGGCGAACTACTACTGCCGCTCTTGGCGCTTGGCGAACTACTACTGCCGCTCTTGGCGCTTGGCGAACTACTACTGCCGCTCTTGGCGCTGGCCACAGCTGCAGCTCCAACAGAAGACTGGCCCATGAAGGCGGCGCCTTCCTCGATCGAAAGCGTTCCTGCCCGGATATCTCCCACGATTTCAGCGTCTGCCTTGAGTTCACAGCGCTCAGTTACGGTAAGATTGCCGTCAATCTTACCGTAAACGATGACAGCGCGCGTCTTGATCTCGCCCTTGACCCGGGCATTCTCACCAACCGTCAAGTGACCCGCATCGGAGTTCACTTCACCTTCGACGGCGGCGTCGAGGATCAGCTCTTCTCCAAAGCTGATGGAGCCCTTAATCTTAACATCACTCGAGAGGATATTCCTGCTCATTTGGGAGGGCGAGGAGGAATAAGAGGTTTCGGGATAAGATGGCGAAGATCCGTAAGAGGGTTGAGCAGCTTCTGGCTCAGCATAGACGTCTGGTTCTGCAGCTGGTTCCTCAGCGGCATAATCGTCTTCGTTTGTGGTGGATATGATCTTTTTCAGCACGGGATGATGTTGTCTTTAGGGATTGGAAAGTCAATGTAAAACGACGAGGGCCGCCTTTACTGAGAGTGGGAATTATGGATGCGAATCGCTTCTCCTAGACGACAGATTCACTTCCAACCCACCATCGCAAAGAAGCGTAAATCGCCAATTTCAAGCGCTAACAGCTTAAAAACTGAGGGATGCGGAAAAGGGACCTGTCTGCCAATTGCCATATGGATATCTCAGGTGAAAACAGCCTGAGGCTGCAGATATTCTCAAAACGCAGAACGTCTTGCCCATCTTTCATCTCAACTAGTAAAAATTCGGTATTATCGCAATGAGCATCCGCGGTCCTTCAGGAGAACGTCTTGCCCATCTTTCATCTCCATCAGTCAATCAGGCGATCTAAGGCGATGTTTCCTAGCGTTTCTGGCCCTGCCAGAAGTGCCGGTCCTGAAGATCAAAGGTCAACCTCCGGATCCCACTCAGTTGCAGCGTATTCTCTCCAAAGTAGGGGCTACCAACATGCAATGCGCCTTCCTCAAGCTTGTGCAGAAAGAAGCGGCACAATCCCGCTGGCACCAACTCAGCTTCCACCGCCATACCCTTCTGATGCTCAATTGGAATCTTCCGGTTCGGATACTGAATCCAGCGCAATCGATCGAGAGGGATCGCGAGTGGTCCCAATTCAGCCCCCAACATGAGAGGCGCAGTTGCCTCCTTCAAGCTTAAGGACACCGCGGCAAACTCGTCTTGATTGCGCAAACGCAGACGAGTCTCGGTGAGCTCTTTACTCTCTTTCATCGTCAAGGGAGGTTCTGGCAGAACACCATTCCACTCTTCCACCATAAATCGATGGATGCGAAAGGCCGTACTTTGGTTGTGCTGTTGGAAGATCAACCCAGAGGCAGGCATCACGAGCCCAGCGGGATCATTCCAAGTTCGGAGCGCCGTGCCATTAAGGACAAAGGAGATCTCAGCCGTCGCCATATCCCAACACACACTGAACTGCTCCACCCGTTCGTGGCGTCGGAAATCCACGGCCACGGGACTACCAAGTTTACGTGACGCGCCGCCGCCAAACTGCGCCGAGAAACGCTCCAACTGTTCATCTAAGCGCCGATTCCGCAACGGATCATCGTCCTCCTTACCAACTTGAACCTCTGCTGCCGTTAAACCTCGAAAGAGCGTGACGCGTTCGCTTTCGCAGTGAAACCGATAGGATCGAGGCTGCGAGGACCGGGACAAGTCACGAGCGAAGAGCGTGATCGACGCATCGAGAAAGCCCTTCCAACTCAACTCAATATCAAGACGGCCACGTTCCGGCATGGAAACCGCCTGGCCTATGCCACCCAGGCCCCGCCCAACCAAGACGCCCTCTTCATTAAACTGCCAATCGCTTTTGATCCCGTTCTTCGTCCACCGTGTGATGGGAAGCTCAGGACCAGACGCGTAGAGATGTCCCATTTGGGTAAAGTCCATGCGTTGCACGACAAGCGCTTTTAGCTCCATAGGCTTGGAGAAACTGGTCTCCAAGATGATCGTCTCTGGGGTTATGTTAGTCACCTTACCTGGGAGTTGGTCACCGCCAACAAGGCGAAGGGTGGCTTGAGACGGAGCTGGATCGGCCTCAGGCTCCAAACGCATTTCTGCGAGGGAGTAAGCCGGAAACTCCAGTAAAGCGTCCTCTCCAGGCCGTCGCCATTGGAGACCGTTCGACTCATCCCATGAATGCGGCACACCGCCTAACTGATCTCCATTCTTAAAGAA
>JAACDM010000411.1 GCA_009936795.1 Verrucomicrobiaceae bacterium
TCGCGGGGCAAGGAAACGAGCTGTTCATTGAAGAGGCGTAGTCATGCGGTTGTTGAAAGGCGGCTGAAAGTCACCTCCACGAATGGCTGACAACGTTGGACTTGTGTGGCAGCCTTCAACTATGGTTCTGATGAGGTGGCTTCTCTACGTGCTGGGTGTCGTGGTGCTGCCCTTGCGAGCCTACGGGGTGGAGGCTCCGGTGTCGGCATTTCTGGATCGGCATTGTTTTGAGTGTCATGACGAAGATTCAGCGAAGGGAGAGTTGCGACTGGATGCACTGCCCTTTGCGATCTCAAAAGAAATGGCGGCGACGGAGCTAGATGTCTGGCAGCGGGTGTTAGAGAAGATCGAGACGGGCGAGATGCCGCCGCGGAAGGTAGGGAAAGCGCGGCCTGAACGGGAGGCTGTGGAAGAAGTGATTGCGTGGATTCGCGGGGCCTTTGAGAAATCTGGGATCACGGCGGAAATTGATCATCGACGACGGTTGCCGAGCTTTGGGAATCATTTGGATCATGTGGCCTTGTTCAATGGGTCGCACCGTGGGCCGTCTTATTCGGAATCACGGCTTTGGCGAGTGGGGCCGCAGGCCTATGATCGCTTTGTGAGAAACGTGGGCGGTGGGCTGCGCGAGGCGACGGCGATTCATCAGCCCTTTGCGATCGATGAGAACAAGGGCTTGATTGCGGACTATGCCAGTCAGCACCTGGCCGATGAGGCAACCTTGCAGCTTCTGCTAATGAATTGTCAGTCGATTGCGGCGTACCAAACCACGGGGATTCTCAAACGCGATCATGAAGGGGTGTTGCAGCGGCGTCATCGGCGGCCCGAAGCCTTTCTGCCCATCGTCGAGGCGAAGGAAACGGCCGAGCCGAGTGCCGAGGATTGGGAGCGGGCGATTCACTACGCCTATGGGTTGGTTCTCGAGCGGGAACCGAATGTGAGTGAATTTGCGGATACCATGGCATTCTGTCAGGCGGCGGTTGCGAAGGCCGGAAAGCTGCGCGGGCTTCAAACGACGCTGGTGTCCATCATGCTGAAACCTGAGGCGGTGTATCGGTTAGAGGTGGGGCTTGGTGAGGAAGATACGCATGGTCGGCGGCGCTTGTCTTGGCAAGAGTTGGCCCATGCGTTGGCCTTTGCCCTCATGGACCAGGGACCAACCTTGATTCAGGTGACGGAGGAAGAGACCCTGTGGGATTGGGCGGCGGCGGGCAAGCTGGAGACGCCTGCACAGATTCAACAGGTGGTGAAACGGCTCTTGGATGCGAATGACATGTCGACCGCCGACTACACGATGTTTGCCGAGGATCACAAGATTCGGAACACGCGGGTGCTGCGGTTCTTTCGCGATTTCTTTGGCTATCACCACGCGCCGCGTGTGTTCAAGGACGAGATGCGCATTGGCATTGATAGTGGGTTTGATACGGAAGCGATGGTCGAGGATGCGGACCAACTGGTGATGCACCTCTTCGATCAAGACCGCGAGGTGCTGCTTCAGTTGCTCACGACAAATGAGTACTTTGTCGCTTATCCAGGATCCTACGCGAAGTTTGAGAAGGATCTGAAATACATCCGATACAACTACAACGACGCCAACTTTCAGTTTAACAAACGCTACATCGAAAGTACCGAAGCCGCAGGCCGCACACCGATACCGATCGAAGGAACCTCAAGTCGTTCGTATGTCGGATTCTACAATCTGGATCACGAGATCTGGGACTTTCCCACAAAGCAACCGTTTCCGCTGCCGAAAGAGGAACGGGCGGGGTTGCTCATGCATCCGGCCTGGCTCATCGCGTGGTCGGGCAATTTTGACAACGATCCCATTCGGCGTGGCAAGTGGATCCTTGAGCATCTCTTAGCAGGCACCGTACCTGACATTCCCATCACGGTGGATGCCGTCGTCCCGGAAGATCCTCACAAGACCCTGCGCGAAAGACTTGAGCCGACTGAGGCCAAGGCGTGTTGGCAGTGTCACCAGAAGATGAATCCCCTCGGGCTGCCGTTTGAGAATTTCGATGACTTCGGGCGATTTCGCAAGAGGGAGATGTTAGGCGAAAACTTGAGCATCTTTTCAGATCGCCATCGCGAGGCCAAGTCCGTGCCAGTCGTGACCGCTGGGGCGATTCTCAACAGCGGCGACCCCACACTGGATGGGGAAGTCATGGATGCCTTCGAGCTGGTGCACAAGTTGGCCGGCTCTACGCGCGTTCGGCAATCGTTTGTGCGGCATGCCTTTCGCTATTGGCTGGGGCGCAATGAGACCTTCAATGACTCCCCCACCCTGATGGCGGCAGACCGGGCTTACACTGAGAATGGCGGCAGCATGAAAGCGCTGATTGCTTCCTTGCTTTCTTCAGACTCGTTTCTTTATCGTAAGTGAATCCCTCGGATGCATAACATCAGCTAGCTTTAAGTGGGTTCATTCGAATTCCTCGGGATTGACGACTGATGATTGTTCATTTGTGATTGTTGAAGTGAAAAGCCAACCACAGGAACTCCAAACCCGGCTTATCGATTTTGCCGTGAGAATCATCAACGTCATAGAAGCGCTTCCCAGCACGAAAGCTGGTAATCATAGCGCGAGCCAGCTTGTCCGCTCAGGCACTTCA
>JAACDM010000412.1 GCA_009936795.1 Verrucomicrobiaceae bacterium
AATGAGAGCGGAGAGAGCCTGGACTGATGCCTTGCTTCTCGGTTGTTGTGCCCTGGTAGCTGGAGGCTCCGAGCATGCAGTGAAAACGGTGATGAGGATTGCCAGCAAGGCGAGAGCGTAGGTCTTGCAAATAGCGCTTGGACTGTCCCTCGCGTTCCTTGGTGGCGATGAGATCGGCCACTAGGGATTCCACATCGGTAGATCTCGATGCGCTCTCACGTTGCGCACAGAAGGCTTCTAGCGCCTCCCTGACGGAACCGCCACAACTGGCCAAGCGATCTCGGAGATCAAGCACCGCAGCCCTCTCCGTGGCCGTGAGCTCTGAAGTCCCGTGTTCAATAGACTCCTTTTCTCTCGCGTCTTTAAACTCCTCAGCTTCCTGCTTACGGTTGAAGTATTTCTTCTGACGTATGGCGTTGATCGAGTAGGTGACTATCTACTTATATCTTGGGTGCTTAACGCGTCGCACCTTCGCTGAGGTTCCTAAAGCCATGTAGCGAGAGTATCTTAATCAAAGGCAGAAATCCAACAAAAGCGGATACAAATCGGATACGCATTCAGCAGAGACTTACATACTAGGGATCGGTTACGGATAGTAAAGCCGTACGCGGAAGTGTTGCTGTGGTGTATCCTCATCGATGATCGTGGAGAATGAGGTTCTATTGCCAGTAGCGCTTACCTCCGTGCGAGTTTTCCAGTCTAGCAGATTATCGCTGTTCTCAATGATGTAGAGCCTCTGAATTTGGCTGGTCCACGTTAGAGAGTAATCTCCCTCTCTGTTCAGACCAGTGTTCACAATTTCTGGTTTGCGTCCTTTGCGAATGACACGAAGCACGCCGGCTACGTTGGTCATCATGAGAAGGTCACCATTTGGAGCGACGGTGATTGAGAAGGGCTGGGACATAACGTTTCCGGGACTGTTTTCGTAGAGATCGCGAAGAACCTGACCGTCGCCATCCACAATATCGAATCGGCCAGCGCCATAGAGAAGGATGTCTGCAATTTCACTGGTATCCACGTACCAAAGATCTCCGCCAGTTTCCGTCGTGAGGAAGTAGCCTCCATGTCCTGCGGCTGCCACGCCTCGCACCCCATCAAGACGTACTTCGAGGGCATCTCGATTAGGAGAATCGCTGATCCCGCCACCGGCGATCTGTTTGCGAGAGCCGCCTTTTTCAGGCACGCGCCACACCGTCGAGTCTTCGATATCTGTGACCAAGAAATCTCCTGTCAACGTGTCCTTTGAGATGTTGGCAAGTTCATCAAACCCGCTCGCGAGAATGGTGATGGAGCCATCACTGGCGGTCCAACGTTAGAGCGCGGAATGGCTTGAATAGACAATACTAGAAGTGTCTTGGGCAACCCACAGTCCATAGCCAGTACGCAGTGCAGGCTCGGTCTCGTCACGGAAGACCGTAGTGAACTCGCCCTCAGGAGTCACTTTGCAGACACGTTTATTGCCAGTGTCTAACACGTAAACATTACCGTCGTCTAAAACAGTGAGACCATTTGGCCGACTAAGCTGCATCTCTAAAGCGATTCCGGACTCTCCGTTATCACCTGCTATGCCTGTGCCCGCGATCGTTTCGATCTTTCCGTCCGTGGTTACACGACGGATCGCATGCGCATAGGTGTCAGGGATGTAGACCACGCCGTTTGTATCAGCCACTGCGGTTGCTGGTTGCGAGAGCTCAGCCTCTTTGGCATCGCCGCCTTCATAGCGGGTCCGCCAGTGATTGTCCCGGTCATCCTTCTCTCCTGCTCCAGCGATGGTGTCGAGAATGTCGTAGTTCGTCACCACTTTCTCGGTGTCGCTGGGGGCGGAAAAGGTGATGTCCAAATAGGGGCGTACCGTTTCATCTTCATTGTCTGTACTAGGAAACTGATAGATGCCGGTCGATATATTACCTTCATCGCTTAACAAGATCCATCCAAAGTGCTGATCAGGTCGAGCGATCATACTCTGGACATCTGCTAGGAGCTGTTCGCTCGTGTAGACCACGGTATCGCCTTGTGTGCTGCCCAAATCTGCGACGAGTGGTTGATCAGGAACAAAGTCACCCCCTGGCTGCTGCCACGACTGGCGACGCGCTGGATTGTCGGCTGCGTAGACGCGAAAGAACCAAGTGGGGTCACCTGTCTCGGCTGGTCGGCCAAAGTAGCCGTCTTCCGGAGTCACAGGAGCGGAGGTGCCTGGTGCCCACCGAGAACCGACTCGATAGATCAGCATGCCGCTAGTGGCGGTGACGGCGCTGGGCGTGACAACGAACTGGGCACTTAGGATCGTGGAGCCCGGGGGGACGATACCATCGAAGTTGAAGTCGACGAGAGCTCGGCGGTAGACACCAAACTGGAAGTTGCCAATGTGCAGAAACTGACCGCGGCCATTCCCTCGCGTGGTCTCGTCGATCTGGTCTTCCCCATAAATGACGGCATCCTTTGAAACGGGAACTCGTGCTGATTGCACTCCACCTCCTTGCGCCCAAACGCTCGCGCTGCAGAGGAGGAGTACGAGGAATGAGAAGGAGAGTTTCATCAGCATGACACCCGGAGCGTTACGAAAGATCGCGATGTGGTCAATCGATGCATCGATTTAGCGTTGGCCAGCCCTCTCTCTTGTCTCATGATCTTGCCATGAATTCGGTTGATTCCGAGAAATGGCACCTCGCCGCTGGTCTCTGGAAGGCAATTGGTGGGGAGTGGCTCGCGTGCTGGTGGCGCGATTGGCTGCATGATCCCCTCGCCACTCCCGTCGAGCTGGGTGAGGCTGACAAGGATGAGATCGGACGACGGGGCGAAGCGCTCGCTGCCCATTTCCTTCGGCGCCAGGAAATGATGAAAGTGCTCCACCGGAACTTCCGCGCTCCGCAGGGAGGCGAGGTGGACATTGTTTGCAGGCATGGCGAGACGCTGGCTTTTGTCGAAGTGAAGACGCGCACGTCGACAGCATATGGTCGCCCGATCGAAGCGGTCGACGAACAGAAGCAGCAACTGATCGCACGAGGTGCGCTTGAATGGCTTCGACTCCTCAGCCGCACGGATGTGCTCTTCCGCTTTGACGTCGTTGAGGTGATTCTGACCGAGGGAAAACGTCCTCACATTCAGCGGGTGGAGAATGCATTCGAACTTCCTGACAACTACTACCTCCAGGGCTAGACTTAGTAGACGGCTCGTCCTCCAGTCAGGTCGAAGGTGAATCCTGTATTGAAGCTCGCTTCCTCGGATACAATCCATGTGGCGAGGGCGCTGACTTCATCGAGTGTGCCGCACCGCTTCATGGGAATCCGAGAAGTCATGTATTCAACCTGAGCAGGCTCCATGTCCTCGACCATCTGCGTGCGGATCACGGCGGGAGCCAAGCCGTTTACCGTGATGTTCGACTCGGCGAATTCTTTGCCCACGCTTTTGACCAAACCAATCACTCCGGCCTTGCTCGTAGAATAGCTGCTCATGCCAGCATTGCCCTCCTTTCCAGCGATGGATGCGATGAGAAGAACGCGTCCGTAGTCGGCCTGTTGCATGAATGGTAGGATATGCTTGGTCACGAGAAAACTGCCGGTGAGATTCACTCGAAGGACTTCCTCAAACCCTTCTGTGGGTGTTTCTGTGATGCGAACATTGTTGGGTCCGACAATGCCCGCCGCATTGACGAGAATATCCAGTTTTCCAAATCTTGAGTGTGCTTCAGCAAAGCCAGATTCCACGCTCGACTCATTCGTGATGTCCAAGGGCAGAAAGTGCACTCAATCTTTGAAGAAAGCGTCTTGAGCGGAGGCCGCAACCTCTTGACCCAGGGGAGCGTCGCGGTCGCAGAGAACGATCGACCCGCCTTCTTCTAAGATGCGCCAAGCAATGGCTTTGCCAAGGCCTTGGGCACCTCCCGTAACGACCGCAACACGGTCCTTGAATCGATTTCGGAATGTCATGTCTCTTGGTTTGGTGGGCTTGTCTTGAAGATGTCCAGGATTGACTCTTATGAATTGAGAAGGCCAGCCCAATTTCAGGGGCCCGGTGTCGCTACGGAATCTCCTGGTGAACTGGCGTGAAGCATGGCAATGCTTGGCGGTGAAGTTCTGGCTTGTTGCCTTGTTGATCGGTGTCTCCCCATGCTTTGCCGATTTAGCGGCGTGGCGGCTCCTTCACTTCCCAGAAACTGTGGCAGACCCTACCAAAGAGCTGACGGTGTGGGGAGATGAGGCGGATCCGGACAACGATCTCTATGCGAATCTACAGGAGTAAGCGCAGGATACCGATCCGAACGTGTCTTCAGAGCCTATTGAGTGGGCCTTCGTTGATGAATACGGGGATCGCTATTTGTTCCTAACGTTTCCATATCAGGTTGCAGATCCCCCTCTGGCAACTGTCATTGAATCCTCTAGCGATGCCAAGCAATGGGCGCCCGCAGCGGTCTTCTCGCCACGTCTTGAGGTGCCAATCACGTCTTCGACACGTCTGGTAAACCGCGTGTCTCAGGGATCCATGGAATCGATTTCTGTGAGGACGACTGCACTAATTGAAGATACAGACCGACTCTTCCTCCGAACACGGGTCATGCCTGAGGAGGAGGCATTGCCCTCACTCCTTGCCGCTGAGGAGTTTCTGATTGAGGACGGACTCCTGACGGATCTACTGTTGCAGAATTCCACTTCCAGTTTGGTGATTGTCGTGTGATACACGTCCTTTTTCGGATCTGGGCATCGGTTGGTGTATGGTGATGGGCTAGATCAGGTGGTGCCCGCGACCACGACAAAGCTTTCCCGAATGTTAGAAGACGATGATTCGGAGCTGCCCGCTGGCTTGACGGCTGAGCTGGGTGAGCCCACGGCTTCGGGCGTGCGGGCGCGTAACGTTTGGAGGCATGAAGCTGTCGCATCGTCTTTGATAGCAGGAAAACGAAATCCTTACTTTGTAGAAAGTGTGAACGACTCGGCGCAGCGCTTCCGTAGCAACGTCTACACGTTGCAACCAAAGCCAGCGATAGGGCAACGAGTCAGGGTGCTGTTGACATCGGATCAGCAGAATCGTGCGATGTCAGGGGCGAATTACGAGAAGGTCGAGAAGGTCGAGAAGGTCGAGAAGGTCGAGGAGGTCGAGGAGGTCGAGGAGGTCTCAGGCTTATTGGACGCCGTGTTCTTTGCGGGGGACTTTGTCGACCATCCCAATCGTGCGTCACAGTGGTTTGATCGGGCGAATGAGGATCGACCCGCTTTCTTTCCTGCAATGCAAGGTCGCCTTCGACAGCTGCATTTCGGTGGCACTTTTCATGGTGGAGCGCTGCTCCAGCGCGCGCCTTTGTTGGGAATCCTGGGGAACCATGAGGTGTCGGGGCGATGGTTTCCTGAGCAGAATGATATTGTGACCATGTACAACGACTCCCAGCCAAGATGGTATTCGGGGATCCGTTACCGGGATTACCTGGCGGGAGGCAATACTGCAGATCCTGACTATGTTAGAAATCATTCACACGAGAACCTGACCTATGATGAAATGTGGCCATCACCGTCCGGAACAGAATTGCCTTATTGGTCTCACCAATACGGCGATGTGTTTATCATTGGTCTTCACCTCAACCGGATTTGGAGGCTGTGGGGGAGCAGCCGCAAAGGCAAGGAAGGTGAAGCTCCTGCTTCTGTGAACGGTCCCAATGCCTGGGGGTTTGGCGATCATCTCTTCGAAGGCATCGGCATGGGAACGGCCCAATACGACTGGCTGGTTTCGGAATTGGCGAGCTCTGCCTTTCAGAATGCCAAGTACAAGGTTGTCATGGCGCATCAGACCGTCTTTGGCCTGGGAGACAATGCGTATCCTGTGGTTGCTGCTCAGGAAGCGAAGATTGACTACGATCTGGGAAGTGGACCGAAGACCCTTGAGATCACTTTTCCTCTCACAGAAAGCGAATGGGATGCTCAGATTGCTCCGTTGCTGGGCTCGATCACGTCGATTGACTATGCCTACGAAACGGAAGAAGATCTGTGGAGACATCAGATAGGGCCGCTGCTTGTGAACGCGGGTGTCGACTTGGTCTTCTGCGGGCACTCTCATCTGTGGAATCGATCGAAAGTGGGGACGATGCATTACCTGGAGTCATCTAACGTTGGCAACAGTTTCGGTGCGCGTTATGATGATGGATCTGAAAGCGAGACATGGCTGAGTGGTGCCTTTCCTCCTGGCGATCCTCATGGTCGTATTGTGATTGCGCCCACGCATTTCAATCCGATGCAGGCGTGGGAAGGGTTTTCCAATCCGTTGCCGTTCGTGTCTAGCAATCGCCTCACGGTGTTTTCTATATTGGATACGGGTGATGGGGCCGTTCGAAGCTACGTGTTTGATACGGAGAATCCCAGTGCTGGCGTGGTTCTCATGGACGAGTTCTTCCTCTCTGGATTGCCCCAGAGTTTGATTGAAGTGCCTGACCTGCGTGGCGACAGCGGCTAGGTTAGCCGAGAATGAAATCGCCACTCATCCGTCTCCGATTCTGGCCCGTTGTGATCATTGTCGGCCTTGTTTTATCGGGTGTGACCGCGTTCCCGCTCATGCGCGAACTGAACCTTCTTTCCAAGTGGCAAGTGGGTGCGGATGCCTCCTGGAACCCGGAAGACTATACAGGTTTGGCCCATTGGATTCTGTTTGTCCGAGAGGGACTCGAAACAACTTATTAGAAATATCCTTTCATCGCCTACGGCACGGATTGGCTGGCCTTTGGACATCTCTTCATCGCGCTCTTCTTTATACCCGCCTACAAGGATCCTGTGTGTTACCTTGGAAATATTCACACGGGGATTGTCGTCTACTTCGGTGTCTTTGCCTTGGCGCTGATCTGCGGTCCGATTCGGGGCATTCCGTTTTACTGGCAGTTGATCGATTGCAGCTTTGGCCTCTTTGCGCTTTACCCGCTCTGGCGAATCGTCAAGCTGAGTCGGGAGCTTCAAGCCTAACTTTATGATGAAACCTGTTCTGTTGTCCTTCTTCATGGCGTTTGTCGGCGGAGCCGTCGCTCAGGATCGTCCCAACATTGTCTTCATCATTGCGGATGACATGGCCTGGGATGATTCGGGCGCCTATGGAAATCCTGAGGTGCCAACGCCGAACATCGATCAATTGGCGGGTCAGGGAGTGCGGTTCAATCAGGCGTTCCTAACAGCCTCCTCCTGTTCGCCCTCGCGGTCTTCCATCATCACTGGGCGCTATCCTCATAACACGGAGGCGGAAGAGTTGCATTGGCCACTGCCTGCCGAGCAGATCACATTTGTGGAGAAACTTCGCAACGGGGGCTACTGGACAGCCGCAGCGGGCAAATGGCATCTAGGGGATGCCGTGCGCGACCGTTTTGATCTGGTTCGTGAAACGGATACTTCCGGCTTCCAGCTGCCGACAGGGGAGGCAGGCCAGGCCGGCAAGTTTATCGAGACGATGGAGGGCGAAGTGCAGTCTGGCTGCACCGAGTGGGTGCCGCTTCTGAAAGAGCGTCCCAAAGAAAAGCCTTTCTTTCTCTGGCTCGCGGCGCTTGATCCGCACCGGCCCTATCATGAAAACATTATTTCCTCACCGACGGACCCTGCACAGGTTCGGTTGGCTCCCTATCACCTTGATACCCCAGAGGTGCGTCGAGACTACGCGCTCTACTACGACGAGATTCGACGCCTGGATAAGTATGTCGGTTTGGTCATGAAGGAGCTGTCGGATCAGAAGATCGCGGAGAACACGCTGGTCCTGTTTATCTCAGACAATGGCCGACCCTTTCCTCGCGATAAAACGTCCATCTATGACTCTGGCATTCGCACGCCGTTTATCGTGCGTTGGCCAAAGCAAGTGAAGCCCGAGCAAGTCACGGACAGCCTTGTGAGTGCAATTGATATCGCACCGACTTTTCTTGAGATTGCCGGGCTCACGGCAGGCGAACGCTTTCAAGGAAAGAGTTTCGTTCCCGTCCTCAAGGATCCGAAGGCGAGTATTCGGGAAGTGATCTTTGCAGAACAGAATTGGCATGACTACGAGGCGCATGCTCGTGCCGCGCGTGACCAGCGATTCAAATACATTCGCAATGCCTACCCAGACTTGCCGCTGACGCCCTCCGCAGATGGTGTACGTTCCCCGACTTTTCAATCCATGATCGCGCTGCACGCTTCGGGGAAACTAACGCCTGCACAATCGGTCTACTTCGTTCAGCCACGTCCGATGGAATAACTCTACGATTGTGAGGCTGATCCCCACGAAATCAACAATCTGGTTGCCGAACCGGCGCACCAGAAGACGTTGGCGGCGTTGAGGACGGCGCTCGATGCGTGGGAGAAGGACACAAAGGACTATGTGCCGGATCTCAGGACTGCCGACGAGTTTGATCGACGCACAGGGCTTCCTACGCCTGCGAGGGTGCGCCCGCGGCTTTCGAAAGCTGAGATGGTGAAGAAGGGCCTGGCGGCGCCGTAGTCGCTTGTCTAAACTATGGTTCGACCATGAAGAAACGCCCGATCGCGACCTTGGCGAATGCGGCTCTTTGGTTGGGCTTTGCTTCTGCTTATGAGCCTGCTGTGGAAGAGACCAGCCTGGTTCTTCGAAAGTTTGAGTTCGATCCTAGTTCGGGCTCTGCGAGCATGACATGGCATTCGGTCGAAGGCCGCGCTTACGTAATTAAAGAACTGGCAGATCCGAAGCTGGGTTGGCGTCAGTACGTCGGTGAGGTACAAAGGGGCGCTGGCGAAACGAATTGGACCTTCCAAACGGAGTCGCCTTCGCAGGGGACAACGCTCTTCCGTGTCCGTGAGTTGTCTGCGGTAGCTTCCAACGATGATAGAAGCAAAGTGAATGCTAGAGCAGATCTTTCCTTGTTCCAACGCTGCGGTGAATCTGTTAGTAAGCGCGCTACCCTAATGAAGCGTCAGTGTGACGACGAGCGATCGTCCATGGCGACCTCACTCCGGTCGACTGCCACACCAGATGGGCAGGCTGCTGGAAAGTTGAAACTCATGTCGTTGTTTCCGAGGCGAGGGGTTTCGTGAGCGCCTAACCCCATGCCAGCAGGTCTGCTGAACACCAAGTTTTCCTCAAGTTCAGGTTTTATCTTATCAAGGCTTTATTCTCGAGCAGCCTCGCTGCGTGTCACGGGCTCCGTGACACTGGTTCCTTTTGAAATCGGGACACCGGTCTGGAGTAGTAATGATCGCCTCCATTGGACGAAAGTGCCGGCCGGGCTCGAGGGTGCCAAGTTTACGCAATTTGATAGTCAGTACAAGGGCGCTACTGAGTTCGTTGTCGAATCTTCTGGTACCGTGTTCCTGGCGGTGACCTCTCGCTGGGGCAGTGGCGGGAATCACTTGGGAAGCTGGACTGAGGAGCTGACCTCCAGGATGCCTTTGTCGACCAGGGTTGGAAGGAAATAAGTCCGCTGCATGAGACCTCGGACGAGATTGGTCACCAACATCAGAGGATTCTCTACTCACGCGATTGCCTGGCAGGAGAACACTTTCGCCTTCGGACAGAGAAATACTCCGCCCCGATTCTCTTTCAAGTCGCCAGGTAGCTCACGGATATCGAGCCCTGCAAGGGCTGGACAAGCTGCGAGGGGAGAGGTATAGCCGTTTGAAACACGTTTTTCTCAGCGATTTAGGCGAATTTCCATGGATACCACACGCACTTTTAAGACAGGACAAGGCACCGACGGCACTTTCTACTCACTCCCCGCGCTTCGTGACGCTGGAGTGGCACCGAATCTTGATCGCTTGCCGGTTTCTGTCCGGATTGTTCTCGAAAGTGTGCTGCGGAATTGCGACGGCAAGAAGGTGACCGAGGGCGACGTGAAGAACCTTGCGAATTGGAATGCGAAAGCTCCTGGCGACTATGAGATACCGTTTACCGTGGCGCGGATCGTTCTGCAAGATTTTACGGGAGTGCCTTTGCTAGTTGATGTGGCGGCGATGCGCGATGCGGCAGTGGCTCAGGGAGCTGATCCGAAGGCCGTGGAGCCGCTTGTTCCGGTGGATCTCGTGGTCGACCACTCTGTCCAGGTCGACTTTGCTGGCAGCCAAGCTGCACTTGATCGCAACATGCAGATCGAGTTCATCCGTAATCGCGAGCGGTACGAGTTTCTAAAGTGGGGTCAGCAGGCGTTTGAGACTTTCTCCGTGGTGCCTCC
>JAACDM010000413.1 GCA_009936795.1 Verrucomicrobiaceae bacterium
CTATCTCTAGGCTGCCATCCCCATCATGAGGCTGAATCGCTACCTGGCGAGCTGTGGCCTGGGGTCGAGGCGTTCCTGCGAAACGCTGATCCTTGAGGCCCGCGTGGCCATCAACGGAGAAATCTGTATGGACTTGTCTACCCGTGTGCAGGCAGGCGACGACGTAACCTGCGATGATCGCCGGGTGACTCAGCGGGAGGTGCAGGTAGTCATCCTGCACAAACCGCTCGGATTTACGACGACTTCCAAAGACGAAGGAGGTCGCAAGACCGTCTACGATCTTCTTCCTCCAGAGTGGAGCCACCTGCGATACGCGGGCCGACTGGACAGGGAAAGTGAAGGCCTGCTATTCATGAGCAATGACGGGGATCTGATCAACCGAATCACTCATCCGCGGCACGGAATGGAGAAAGAATACGATGTCTATCTTGAGAAGCCATTCCTTCGAGAGAAGAAAGCCGTTCTTCTGAACGGCATTCAGATACCTGAAGGTCACGCTAAAATGGAGTCAGTCGATTTCATCACGCGACGACATGCTCAAGTCATCCTGAAGCAAGGACTCAAGCGCCAGATTCGGCAGATGTTCGCATCGATGGGTTGCCCCGTCCGCCGACTCATTCGGACGCGAATTGGGCACCTCACCTTGGATGACCTCGCACCTGGACGATGGCGAGCCTTGAGCGAGTCTCAAGTGGCGGGAATTCGCAAGAGGCTAAGTTAGTACGAGGGTGTGGGAATCACCCTGACCCGGCAGTAGGGCCCGCCTCCGGATCGATACCCACTAGCTCTGACATCATCATTTCAGCAGTCTGTATCGCGACGGTGCCCCAGCTCGTTGACAGGTCATTATTTGCCTCGATTTGGTAGGTCACCCCTGGGGTGCTGGTCCATTGCAACGTCAGCCCCGCGGCTTCGCGGACAACTTTAACAATCATCAACCGTGACTGGGAATTCTGAGGGTCTGTCAGGGCAACATACTCCTCAGCATTAGTGTAAGAGTCCTTGTCAGAGTAATCAAAAGCATCTGCCGGATCTCTGGAATCGAGCCCATTCGCCATCTCCCAGATATCTGGTAACCCATCAGCATCCGAGTCCGCGTCGATCCTGGGTTCAGTTGCCATCACCATGAAGATGGCGGTAAGCTTCAGCGCCTCCGCGATGGTGACCTCAGTCTCCGCCATCCTTGGATCAGTGATCGAGTCGCTGCCTTCCCAACGCACGAACTCGTGTCCCTCGTTGGCCAGCGCAGTGATCGATACCTCAGCGCCATCGTCAAACGTGCCTGCGCCCTGCACCATCCCGCCGTCACTCGCTGTTAGGTTCAAGCTCCACACTTGCACGAACGTCGCCATCGCTTGCGTATCTGAATTTACCGTGATCATGGATTCCGCGGCTGTCGCATCCGCAATACCGTCACCCAACCAACCACCGAACCGGAAGCCTTCGCTTGGACTAGCCATGATCGGCACGACCGCGCCGGCATCAACGATTCCACCGCCTTGCGCTGTGCCTCCATCATCCCTGGTAATGTCCAACTTCCAAACCTTTACAAACCTTGCCGTCGCTGCGGTGTCGGCATTCACCGCAATTGTCGTTTCCCGCATGTTGGAACCGGCAATATTGGGCCCAGTCCAGCCATCAAAGCGATAGCCTTCACTAACTATTGCCACAATCGGAGTGGAGATACCTGCATCAACTACACCTGAGCCTTCGACCGCACCTCCCTCATTACCACCGACTTCTAAATTCCACACTTTAACAAAGCTCGCTCTGACCGTGGACTCCTCTCCCATCATTACCGTTGTTTCTAAAGCACTGACATCCGCGATGCCCTCGCCACTCCAACCTCCAAAACGATAACCGTCACTCACAGTCGCTCTAATAGGAGCCAACGCACCATGATCAAAGGTTCCACCACCGGATACGTTACCACCATCACCAGCCGCAACCTCCAGGCCCTACACTTTCACAAAGGTCACGGTCGCCATGTGACTCTCATTTAAAGTCACCGTAGTCTCAGTTCCCAATGCATCCTCGATCCCCGTGCCAGTCCATCCATCAAAGCGATACCCATCGTCAGGAGTGGCCGTGAACGGCACGATCGTGCCTTTATCATAGCCCCCTCCTCCGCTTGCCGAACCTCCTACCTGAGCATCGAGCACCAACTGCCACTGGCGTACAAACACGGCTTTCACCATCGCATCATCCGTGGCCGTAATCGTCGTTTCCGCCGAATTCGGATTGCTCACATTGCCTTGCCATTGAACAAATCGGTAGCCAGGATTTCCAGTCACTGACAACGTCACTTCTTCATCTGGACTATAGACACCACCTCCATTGATCGTTCCTGCACCTGGAGGCGAAATCTGGGTCGTAATGACAAACTCTGTGAGCTCGACAGCTATCGACAGCTCTACACTGTCGATGATAGAGCGAACAGCAGCAGCCTGACTAGCAGAGTAGTTTGCCGAAATGTAGAGAACTTCATATTGCGAAACTCCAGGCTGGGTATTGAGAATCACAAAGCGACGCCGTTCGCCCGTAGGCACTCGTGACGGACGAGTCTCCGCAGGAAAGCCGGAATAGTAAGAGAACCCATTCCTTACAGAGACCTGCCCCCCTGTGTCGTCGACAAGGTCAAGAGCCGCATAGTCAACCCCAATCTGATCTCGAAAACTAATAACACTCTGGTCAAAGCCGACAGGTTCGATGCTCAACGCAGTGTGAAAATGGGCACGCCTTAATCATTCTTCCCCTGATTCTCGCCACGATCGGAGACCGCGTAATAATCGGCAATGGTGTCGCCCAACTGGCGACCGTCAATCCCTCAGAACGGTCACCACGGCGTGTAATAATAAAGCACAACAATACCTTCGCCTGCCTCCGACAACTTCGAATTTGTCAACCCTCCATCAAGAAGAGCAAAGTCAACGGCGAGCTATAGCAATGTTATAAGAGAGGCTAAGGCGAGTAGCGATTTCATGGGGTTCTAGGGAAAGCATAGACAAGAGCGCTGAAGCACTATTTCTATTCCCAAGAAATCGTAAGATTCGAAACCTCGCTTGGACTTCTCCATTACAAGGTAGACCTTCGATTAAACAAAGTCTCGCAATCATCTTAATACCGAAGCTCTCGCTCGAAAGTCTCGCCCACGGGCAGGCCCCCACCAGCTCCGTGCCAGCCAAAGAGCGACATCTGGTCGTGACTATCGCTATCGCCTGGAAAAGCTCGCGCACTCAACTTCGCTGTTTCCACCGCCCATCTACCTGGGCGTCATGGTAGCCCGTCGGATTTGCCGAGCCAATTCCAACACTGCCAGGGAAGCACGGCCTCGGTCGGGGACGAGGTGTCGGGCCCAATCCACCGAGCAAGGCCCCGCAAAGCTTGAGGGTAATCGACGGGCACCTGCAGCCTGCTTTCAAACAGGCAAAGACGTGGGTTACCCGAACACATAACCAGCAGGCTCGAATCACCATTGCCATCAGATCAGAGAGCGGGATGCCTGGATCGCTAATCCCAAGAATCCGAGCTACAACCAACACTATGCTCTTCAGGCCCCTAGCAATCCCCCCGCAGTTCTAAAAGCAGCATACGCGTCTAAGAGACGCCGCTCGAACCCAATCCAGGAGTAAAGCCATAGGTCATCATTTTGAAATTTCAGATTGGAGTCACCGCTGAAATCCTGGCTGTTACAGATCAACTGTATCATTAAATCTTTAAAATCACATGTCCGTAGCCAAAGTCACTGAAATCATCGCCTCCTCACCCAAGAGCTTCGACGACGCTGTCGATCAAGGCGTCGCTCGAGCTTGCAAGACACTCAAGGACGTCCGTTATGCTTGGGTCCAAGATCAAACCGTCTCCGTCGAGGATGGCAAGATCACCGAATATCGAGTGACCTTGAAAGTCACTTTTGCGTTGAAGGACTAGCTCCAGTGTCTCGCACACAAGCATCCCTACGGAGGGGGCGGTAATGTCGGCCCCTTCTTCGTCCCAGCCAATGGCCTACGCAAATGGCTTATAAATGCCTAGGTAGGCCGCGCCAACACCTAGCACAAGCGCCAGCGCCCAAACAGCGGCAATCGGAAGGACTTTCTTCTTTCCAAGAACAGGCAAAGCACCGAGAGCCAACCAAATTACCAGCTTTAGGATCACCCAAAGAGGAAAACCATACTTCAACTTGGCGATCAAACCAAAGCCCGCGACAAGGATGACGAGCAAACCAATCCCGTGAAACAGCCCCCCTTGCTTTCGAAAGGCCGTTTCTGGGAGCAAGCTGATTCCAAGGCCCATGAAGACCGCCATGACGCCAGCAAGATGCAACAGTTTGTAGACAAGAGGATCCATGTCCCAATCATGGAACTCTCACATCACTTGTAAAGTGAGAAGGTTACCCCAGGATCACTTGAAGCCCTCACGAGCCCATAGCACCCCATAGGTGATCGCATTGCCAAAGCGTTCATGCACCTGCGTGGTGTTCGTCTTTACACCATCCCCTTTCGCTACCTTCCCCATAAGCTCACCGGCTGTACGAAGTTGGAGCAGCGTACTATTCGGAAGTCCGCTCACCCCTTCACGCTTGTCGGCAAACAGATTACGGGATTGGGTGATCAGCTTCTGAGCTTCGACAATCTTTGCTTTCATCTCATCATTTGGCGACGAGAGGCCACCAGCATCCATGGCATCTTCAACTTCCATGAAGAGCTTCCTCCCCTTCATCATGCTATCTGCCGCGTCTTTTAGCAGTGGCACAATCCCCTCTTCCTCCAAAAGCCATTCCAGATTCGGAGTTTTGATCACCTGACCAATCTTCAACTTAGCAGGATCACACTCGTTGTATAACTTCAAGACGCGCCAGTAGCCGGCGCGACCATATGCCTGAGCAGAGACCTTTGTTAGACTATCTCCGCTACCAATCACATATTCAGAAACAGCTACCTTTCGACTTGTCGCTGAAATGGGGGCCGAGGATGTCGCAGTTACGACAGAAGCCTTCACCACCAGCTTCGCGTCGGGGTCAGCGATGGACGAAGGCGCAATCGTCACTTTAGAGGCATTGGGGTCATCTTTGCCTGTCAGATCAACCAAAGGCTTCACTGGCTTAACCGGCGCTTCACTAGGTTTCGTCGGAAAGGCACCTTGCCCAAGACCAATGTGTACGAGAGGAGTGGAGACAAGTAGAATTATGATAGATACTTTCATTGTCCAGATTGGCTTTTGTCCAGATTGGCTTTTGTTCGCTTTCCTTATCTGCAAGATAAGTGTGTTGACTCAACGGCCAGAAACCAAGGGATCTTTCAACGGAATTGGCGACATTGGCAAGCACCAGCTTTGGGGGAATGTCGCCTCCAGAATTCATCTGTTAATACCCCGACTTGCTCCAATCCGTTAGGCGTTCACCATATCCACGCTAACTACCGGCCGTTGACTCGGGCTCTTTCATTGACTCTGATGGAACCCGCGATTCAATGGCCTCAATCGCATTTAAAATGCGACCGTCATCAGGTCGCTTTGCCGCAATTCCGGCCAGAATGGCCTGCGCCTTTCTAAAAGCCGCGGCCGCCTCATCAGCGTTCCCCGCCGCCTCAAGGGCATGCCCATAGCCCGACATCATCGACGCCCTGCGCAAATGATAAACGTGATCAGGCACTCCCGCTTGAAACCCACTATCATCAATCTCTTGGAATAGAGCTTCGGCCGCTTTCATCTTGCCCAAAGCATCGCTCGCCTTGCGTGCATCCAAGAGGAAATCACCTTCGCGCACCGTAATCATCGCAAGCTGGAGAGTGACGTCCGAATCTTTCGGTTTCGATTTGTGCAACTCTGTTAATATCGCTAACGATTCAACTAATAACTTGTTCGCTTCTTCACGCTCGCCCGCATCTCTCTTCATCTCGGCCATATCGGCAAACACCAAGGCCAGGTAAAACTGATAGTCTTGATTCGCTTCGTCTTTCTCAAGGAGAAGCTTCAACAATTCGTACATCGAGTTTCGCGCGAGCGCAGCCTCTTCTTGGTCACCTTTTACCTGGAATGAAAGTTCGCCCAGATAGTAGAGGCACTTGGCGAGCTGAAACCGGTATTCCGGCACCTGAGGCTTCTGACTCATAAGGCGCGAATAGCCCTGACTCGCCAATTGGAACGCTTCGAATGCCTCGATCCCCTTTCCCTCCCACACCTTAATGAGACCCACCTCATACTGACAAAGCGCCAGATAATACTCATCTTCCTCCCGCGCAGCACTGCTCTGCGCCAAGGACTCTAATACTTGCATTGAACTCTGCTGGCTCTTAAGCGCCTTGATTAGATCGCCCGCCCGCGATAGCTGTTGGCCGTAAAGAAAAAGGCTCCGCCCGAACTTTCGTTTCAGGTCCATGTTCTTCCCGTCACTAGTCGCAAGGCGATTGTAAACCTTCACACTTTCCTGAAGAGATTGCAGCGCTCCAGTCAGCATTCCTGCTGCCATCTTGGATTTCCCAGTTTCCAAAAGTGCTGCAGCCAACGTCTCTTGAACCTGATTGAGCTGCTTGAGATTCTCTGGAAGCGTCTGGATCTCTCCAACCAATGATCCCAACTTCGAAGTCACAGATTGCTGTTGGCCAAGCTGAGCCTCGATCCGCGCCAGCCCAAGCTGAGCACGCAGTCTCTCTACGACAAGGTCAGAATCACCTTCCGTCGCTCTCAATACGCGCTCGTAGTGCTGGCTAGCCGAGACCAAGTAACCGTCAATCGACTGGTAGCCAGGCGAACTCGGACTCCTTGCATTGAGTAGAAATTCCAGGAAGGCATCAGCCGTTTCTTGAGAATAGGTTAGGTTACTCTTGAACCTTTCCGCCTCGAGCTTGGCCTCCATCGCATTTCCTTGAGCCTCGCCGACCTCACTCGTAATCCGCTCCTCCAAGTTGCTGATTTCTTGACGCCGCTTTGTAAGACGCGCTTCCGAAGTGACATTCAGCAAGACAGAGACAATCAGGCAGCCCAGCAAGCCAATCGCCGCCTTGCGAAAGAGGCCCATCCGTTTGCGAGCTTCGATAGAAGTTTCCGTTAACACGCGCTCCCGTTCCTGAGAATCTTTCCGCTCAATGCTGAGCTTCTCGTCGCGGTCAATACGCGCGAAGTGATCAAGCACTTCGCGCATGTCACTGTAACGATCACTGGGATCGAGCATCAGGCATTTCTCCAGGAGACGCTGGCGCTGATCTTCGAACCCATCGCGGGTCCCCGGCCACTGGATCTCCGGCTGCTGGGAAATCACATCCGCCAAGGCCATTGGATGGAAAGCAACCGCCCCTTTACGCATCTGCGATATCCAACGCTGCCCTCGAGGGAACTGCTTGTAGAGCAATCGATAAGCCGTCGCGCCGAAGGCGTAAACATCCCAGCGCTGGCTCTGCCCTTCGAACATCTCTTGTGGCTTCCGAAGCTGCTCAGGTGGCGCATAGAGAAAGCTTTCGCTGAAATCAATGTGCGTGACCTCGGCCAGCCAACCCTGGGCATAGTCCGTCAGCTTGATCTCGGACGTGTCAGGATTTGCCACCATGACATTTCCCGGATTCACACTGCAATGGACGACCCCATGCTTGTGAAGATGGCCAAGGCCCTCAGCGATCTGGCGAACGATGGCCCACGCGAGGTCGGGATCCATTCCGCCACACTGCGATCCTAGACTGAAACCGGAGACCTTCCCGTTTGCTTCGTGCGCGTGGAGACTTGTGGCGATATAGACCGGTCGCCCATCCATGGCGAATCCATAGGTCTTGACCAGATTGGGGTGCGTCGGTAGACGCTGCAAACGGCTCAGGCTGTAGCCAATAAGCTTTCGGTTAATCGCCAGGCGTTTGAGAACCTTGATGGCAACGTCTTGGTCTCCCCGCTTTCCGGCGAAGACTTGGCCAGTTGCGCCTTCGCCTAGCAACTCGCCATATTCGTAATCCTTGATCGGTTCCAAACTCATAGGAGGGCGGTTCAGGCTATCTCTGAGAGTGATTTTAAAATGTTAACTAAACTTAGTGCCCACTCCCAAGCCTCGGCAAGAATTCAATCTTTAGCTAATTATCCCCTGTGCAAATCATTTGTGCTCACGGTCTCGACCCGCGCACGAATGGATTCATACGCTTCTCCGCACCAATGGTTGTTGGCTGCCCGTGCCCAGAAAGAACGGCGATTTCGTCATCCAGCTCGTAGAGTTTCTCTCGAATCCCCTTCAAAAGCAGCTTGCCGTCGCCTCCAGGCAGGTCTGAGCGACCAATCCCTCCCTGCATGAGGACATCACCGCCAAAGGCAGTCGGAGAGCGTTCGGGGAGAAACACGACGCTGTCAGGCGAGTGACCCGGAACGTGAAGGATCTCAAATGTGAGACCTCCAAAGCTCATCGGTAGCCCCTCTTCGACCAAATGATCCACCATGTAAGGCTGAATCGCCATGGGGCCAAACGAGCCCAACATCGCTTCTAAAGTGAGCTCTGGGGTCGGCTGGGCAAAGGCATACGTTGGAATGGACCACCGTTCCTGAACCTGCGCGGCATCGAGCACGTGGTCGAAATGGGCGTGGGTAAGCAGAAGCGCATTGGGGGTAAATCCAGTCGATTCCAGCCAGTCCGCCACGCCTTCTGGGGCATCCACGAGGAAGGATGTCTCTTCTGTTTTGCAAGCATAGCCGTTCGTAGCAGCGATACCACCTGTGAAATATTCGATCTCTAACATCGGGAATTAAGTCTTGGAAGGGATGGACTTTTCAAGGTTACTGGAAGAGAGTTTCGTGCAGTGGCAAGCTCTTAAAACACCCGCCAAACCTACCGTATGACTACCCCCTGGAAATCCGCTCTTATCCTCACTCTACTAGGAGCTTTCACCTTTTCTTTCCCTTCCAGCAGCCGTGCTGAAACGGACTTCGGAGATGTTGCCTTTCGCGTTGCCTTGATGCTTCGCAATCGGCATTACACACGGACAGAATTTGATGATGCCATGTCGAAGCGAGTCTTCGACAACTACATGCAGTATCTCGATTTCAATCGGATGTACTTCACCCAGCAAGATGTCGATGGGTTCCGCGAGAAATTCGAAAAGAGCCTCGATGATGTCGTCTTCGACGTGAACATCGAGCCTGCTCATGAAATGTTTGCCCTACGTCTCAAGCGAGTGGAGGAACGCGTCGCCAAGATAGAAAAAGAACTCACTGAGGGTGAGTTCACGTTTAAAACAGATCGCAAGGTCACCCAGGCTCGGAAAGAATCGCCCTGGCCGAAAGACATGGCGGAAGCCGACCAGCTTTGGCACGACGTCCTCGAGGCTGAACTTTTAGCAGAACAACTACGCGTCGAGGGCATTGAGAAAACTGAAGCTGAGAGGATTGCCGAAGGTAAAGACCCCACAGTGGAAGAGAAGACGGCGGAGGACGACAAAGAGGAAACCCCCAAAGAGAAGATCCTCACTCGTTACACACGTTACTTAGAAAGTGTGAAGCAGGAGGACACGGAAGACGTCGCCAACCTCTTCCTCACGGCACTCGCCACGGCTTACGACCCGCACTCCGAATATTTCTCCCAGTCGGAACTCGATAGCTTCCAGACAAACATGAAGAAAAAGCTCCAAGGTATTGGCGCCCTTCTCAGCATGAAAGATAATCGCTCTGCCGAGATTCAAGGAATCGTCGTTGGTGGTCCAGCGGACAAGTCAGGCGAACTCGAGGTGGGTGATCGCATCGTAGCCGTGGGCCAGGGTGAGGACGACGAAATGGTCGATATCACCTACATGAAGCTTCAAAAGATCGTCGACATGATACGTGGCGAGGTAGGGACAAAGGTTCGGCTCAAGGTGATTCCTGCAGCAGCTGATGATGAGTCTCAGACAGAAGTCATCCACATCATTCGTGATGAAGTGAAGCTAAAAGACAAATTAGCCACAGCCGAGTTGATCGAGATGAAAAGTGAGGATGGCGATGGTCTACGTGTCGGTTGGATCAATCTCCCCTCTTTCTACGCGGACATGGAAGGCGGCTCTACTAGCATGACAGCAGATGTCATTAGGTTGCTAGACCGATTAAAAAAAGAAGGCATTGATGGACTCGTCGTCGATGTTCGCGGGAACGGTGGGGGCTCTCTCGAAGAGGCGATCAAGATGACCGGGCTCTTCGTTGAACGTGGTCCGATCGTTCAGTCGAAAGATTTTCAAGGACAAATGGAGCCTCGTTACTCACGTCGCGCGGAGCCAGTCTATGATGGCCCTCTCATGATCCTTCAAGATCGTATTAGCGCGTCCGCTAGTGAAATTCTTGCTGCCGCGCTCCAAGACTACAAACGCGCACTAGTCGTCGGTGGCAATAGCTTCGGCAAAGGCACCGTACAAACAATCTATCCAGTGTCCAAGCGCCTCCCATTCTTTGCTGACAAAAGCCGTGCTGGTGCAGTTAAAGTCACCATCCAGAAGTTCTACCGCATCTCAGGTGGCTCCACCCAGGAAAAAGGTGTGGCTTCCGATGTCTCTCTTCCATCAATTTACGATGTGCTTGAGCGTGGCGAGTCTTCTCTCAAGTTTCCTCTCGAATGGGATGAGGTGAAGAAGCTTCGCTACAAAGAGTGGGAAGACGGCGATTTCCCAGTGCCCGAGTTGAATCAACGTTCCGCTAAGCGAGTCGAAGAGGACGTGGATTTCAAAATCTTGCGGGAGGACATGGATCGCTTGAAGAAGCAACTCGATGAGAACTCCATTTCTCTCCACATCGAAGAACGCCGTATTGAAAACGAGAAGACTCGTGAGCGAACAAAGGCCCGCAATGAACTGCGAAAGAAAGAGTATGCCGCGATCGAGAAACAACAGAGTGATGCTGTGAATCTTTACAAGCTCACCCTCGACAACGTCGACAATGAGGGCCTTACCCTTGCCTCAGATTTTTCGGATGAAGACAACACCGGGTTCCGTCTCGGAGATAAAGAAGAGGAGGAGAGGGACGAAGATGCTGCTCCCGAGTATCCTTTCGGTATGGACCCAATGAAACGCGAAGCGTTGCACATCATGGACGACTTTATCGGCCTGAAGAAGTCTCCAACCACGGCAAGCATCGACCGGAAGAACCCGGAAGAACCCGTAGAAAACTAAGTCGGCGGTAGCCCTTAGACACGCAGGCTAGATGTCTGCGCCCCACTCTGTGGAACTTCTATTCCAGAAGCTAACGCTTCCTGATCTTTGGCAACAAGAAGCCGTCCGTGCACTGAGGGGCGGTAAAGACGTCATCGTGGATGCACCGACCGGTGCCGGGAAGACCATGGTGTTCGAGCTCTTCGTCGAAGATCCCGCTTGGACCAATTCGAATCGGCAAGCAGTCTTCACCGTTCCCACCCGCGCCCTCGCCAACGACAAATGGGCGCAATGGGAAGATCAAGGCTGGGATGTCGGCATTGCCACGGGCGACCTCGCAGTAAACACAAAGGCACCGATCGTCGTCGCCACGCTGGAGACACAACGCGAACGTTTCCTCCACGGCGAAGGCCCTGCACTCCTAATCGTCGATGAGTATCAGATGATCTCGGATCCCGCTCGTGGCGTACATTATGAACTCATCCTTACACTAACGCCACCGAATTGTCAGCTGCTCTTGCTCAGCGGAAGCGTTGGCAATCCCGAGCGCATTGCGGAATGGCTTCGTTCCCATGAGCGACAGGTTTCGCTCATCACCACACGAGATCGCCCTGTCCCCCTTGACGATGTCCACCTCCTTGGACTTCCCTATCAAGCACCAAAGTCCATCAAGACCTTCTGGCCAAGGCTCGCTATCGAAACACTTTTGGCTGACATGGGCCCCCTCTTGATCTTTGTTCCGCATCGGAAAGGCGCAGAGAACGTCGCTCGCCAAATTGCGGAAGCATTGCCATTACAAGACCCGTTAGAGCTAACGAGCGCGCAGCAACAGCTCGCCGGGAAGGAACTCCAGAAGATGTTGACACGCCGCGTGTGTTATCATCACAGCGGCCTCCACTACGAGCTTCGTGCTAGTTTGTTAGAGCCCTTGGCCCGTCATGGACAACTCCGCGTCATCGTGGCGACCATGGGACTAGCGGCCGGTATTAATTTCTCTGTTCGATCTGTCTTTGTCGCTGAATCAACTTACAACGACGGCCCGTTCCTTCACCAACTACAGCCAGACGAACTCCTCCAGATGTTTGGGCGGGCCGGACGTCGAGGGAAAGACACTGCAGGTTTTGTCATTCATGGAGACAAGAACCCGCGTTTGGCAAACGCCCGAGCCAACGATGTGCATCGCGCCAACGAAATCGATTGGCCAACACTCATCCGTATCATGCACCTCGCAGCAGAAAAGGGTGATGCCCCCTTCCAGGCAGCCGAAGCCTTCTGCAAACGACTCTTCAGCACACAACCTATCCTTCTAGGAACAGAAACGTCGAAAGCGCCCGCTCCATTAGTTCCTAACACAGCCTATCAATCCCCCAAGAGCTTCGGTTTAGGTGCCACTCGGAGAGAAATTCTCAACAGCGAAGGAG
>JAACDM010000414.1 GCA_009936795.1 Verrucomicrobiaceae bacterium
AGCCCACCTCCCGGGCGCGCCCGGGGAAGGAAATAGATGAAAATCAACGACTTACAGCAAGGATCGCTGGTCCAGTTTCATAAGAGTGAGGTTGGTTGTGGCTGTGTTTCTCGCCACCGCGTCCGACCGCACTGAGCCCACCATTGTCAGACATAAACAACACGACCGTTTCATCACTAATACCGTGGTGGGCAAGCCGATCCATGACATCACCCAGCGACTCGTCCATCCCTTCGACCATCGCCGCATACATGGCTTCGGTGCGCTCCAAGCCATCATTGCGGCACTTCTGATAGAACCGGCGATCTTCCGCAAAGGGCGCATGCACGGCATAATGCGACAGATAGAGGAAGAACGGCTTCTCATCCGACACCGATTGATCGACTGCCTTCAACGCTTCCCTCGTCAGCGCCTCTGTCAGGAAGACATCCTTTCCGTGATACTACGCCAGACGGCACTAAAGTCCTGCGTTCCCAGGAAACTACCGGGGCCGCCAGCAGCATGGCCGGCAATGTTTATATCGAAGCCCAGATTACGAGGATCCTCCCCAGGCGTCCCCACGGCTCCCAAGTGCGCCTTGCCCACATGAATGGTGCGATAGCCCACTTCGCGCAAGAAAGCGGGCAGCGCCGTGGCATGAAGGGTCCGCTCGATGCCCTTGGTAGGGCTCAGCCCGTTCACATTCCACTTGGGGAAGGCAAGCGTCGGATGCTTGCGATCATTGGTCGCGTCTTTGTGAAGCGTCCAATTGGTAACCCGGTGACGTGCCGCATTGAGCCCAGTCATCAAACTGATGCGTGTCGGCGAACACACGCTACAAGCATAGGCTTGGGTAAACTTCACGCCCTGGTTTGCCAGACGCTCCATGTTGGGCGTTCGATAGCGCTTATTGAATGCCGTCGTCTCGGTGTGGAACGGCACCGAGGTGTCTTGCCAGCCCATGTCGTCGACCAAGAAGAGGACAATGTTTGGACGCTCTGCATGGCTCATCCCCATGGTGAGCAGCAGCCAAACGAGCGCAGGGCCGTAGCAGAATCTCATGCTTAAGCATGACTGCAAAGAAGGGCTGTAGAAAGATCGAAAGCGCCCCTTCAATCGCCTATTCCTCTACCCTACCGAGCAAGAAAGGCGCGCAAGCCGCTACTGTTCACGGTGACGACGAGATCCTTCTTCTGATCGCCATTGAGATCGGTCAAGACAACACCTTTGGCATCACCAGGGACGACGAGGCCACTTTGCTTGGGCCAGATGGGCTCGAAACCGCCTTTCCCATCTCCGGCGAGTAGAAGGGAAAGGCCACCATCCATGTTGCCGGTCTCACGCTGCGGACTGTTGGAGTTCCCGATGACGAATACGTCTGGGACGCCGTCTTTCGTAAAGTCTTCGATGACAATGCCGTAGATGGGAAAGGCCTGAGCGAGCCGAGGGAGCGGTTGGAACTGGAAGCGGCCGCTGCCATCATTGAGAAAGACGCCGGACTCAAGCGTGTTCGCTTCGTAACGCACCGCCTTCTGCAAACGCGTGTTTGAGTAAATCGATTCAAGCGATTTGCTGGCGAAGGCATGAAAGGTCTGAAACTTTGATTTCAAGGCGGGCATGGCATTGCTAGAGCAACTGTACCCGCGATGTGGGAGGCAGGTGTCCCCTTCAAACTTCGCCTCCAAGATACGCGATTTGCCGGTGCCATCGAAGTCGCCGTAGTAGAGGAGTTCGGGGGCTTTGTACTTCGTATTTAACCCCACATTCCCAACCACCAGGTCGATGTCGCCGTCCCCATCGAGATCTCCTGCAGCCAGACTGCTCCACCAACCGGTGCGATCGTCCTGTCGAGGCTTTGCTAGTGTTCCACGGTTGTTCTCTAGGACTTGCACCGATCCCCATTCAGTGGCCAAGACGAGATCGGGCCAGCTGTCACCATTCGTATCGGCCCAAAGCGCAGATGTGATCATCCCGATGGCCCCGATGCCCAAATCGGTGAACTTGACGACTTCCTCGGTGGTATCGTTTCGCAGAAGTTGGCTTTGAGGCGCCTCGGGATAGCTGCCTGGAACCACACGGCCTCCGATAAAAAGATCCAGATCACCGTCCTTGTCGAAATCTTTAGCAGCCGCAGGGCCGCCGCTCGCCGCGATGTTAGGAAGAGCGTCAACTCCAAGCGTGGAGACACCCTTGCCGTCATTTAGGTAGAGTCGATCCTTGAATACCGGACTAGCAGGTTCGCCTTCCACGCCGCCGCTCACGACCAAGAGATCTTGGTCGCCATCGCCTTCTACATCGAAGAAGAGTGGCGTGATATCTTCACTTGCGGCGTGTTCAGCGAAGACGTTTGCCCCTGTCGAGGGTGCCTTCTTCCGCACATAGATACGACCGGCAGTACCAGCGCCCTGAGCAAGATAGAAATCCTCTAGACCATCGCCATCCACGTCGGCAAAGGCAATGCCTGGGCCAAGGTGTGAGTGTTTGCTAGGCAAGAGAGGTTGTCGCGCGAAGTCATCGTAAGGATTCTCGCGATGGACAACGGCCCGCAAGGCATCACTCTCCACGAACAAGGATTGCGGCTTCTTCGGCTTGGCGCGGCTAGGCGATTCACCGGGCTCGTTAATGACGTAATGCCGGTTTGCCTTCAGATCTTCAAAAGTTTGCTCATGCCCACTGGGCCAGCGCACCGTCAACTGCTTCACCTTGTCGTGATCCCCGAGCCCAAAGTGGAGCACCGGATCGGGCGAGGACATGAAGCCTCGTGCAGATGTCAGGTATCTTGTGAAAATTTCGCTAGAATCCTTGAGCCGCACTTGTACGGTGGCGCCTAGACCGAAGCGATTGCTCTTGCTACCGACAAGGCTCACGGCGATCCGGTTCGCGGAGGCCTCGCCATTGCGATAGAGAAAGGGTGCGCTATCGAAGTTGTTGACCACGACATCCAGCGCACCATCGCCATCGAGGTCCGAGAGAGCGGACCCAAAGCTAACGCTACTAGCATTCAACCCCCAGTCTTTGCCACGTTCCTCCATCTTCAGGTGCCCGGAATGGTGAAACACACGATTGGTCTGTTTGAGAGGTTTCTGAGCATACCAGAAATCGTAGTAGGTGTCCCAGCCATCGCGTGAAGGTGCCGTGGCTTTAAGGTCACTATTAAGCCAATCGCGACTCATGCCATTGGTGACAAAGAGGTCTTCGCTCCCATCATTGTCGAGATCGCCAAAGTTCACCGACCAGGTCCAATCCGTCTTGGAGACGCCTAGCATGGCAGCTACTTCCATGAAATGGTCCGTTCCCGAGTTCAGGTAGAAAGCGTTCCGCATGTACTGCGGCGGTGTGGGAAAGTTCAGGAACCAGGCATCGCTTTCAGGACCAGACATGTTGCCCATCTGCATCTTTTCATTGTAGTGGGTACTCCCCGCCATGTCTGTCGCGAAAAAGTCTAACAAGCCGTCATTGTTGATATCGACAAGGTCTGCCCCCATGGAGAACCACGGCGTGTGCGGTAGGGACGTCTTGGTCATGTCCGTAAAGGTGATCTTTCCGTTCGCGTCCGGTCCATTGTTCGTCCACAGCTGGTCCGGGCCGAAGAAATCATTCGCCACATACAGATCGGGCCAACCATCGCTGTTCCAGTCCCACCACGTGGCTGAGAGGCCATAGTGGTTGCCGCTCATGCCGACCTCTCGCGTCACTTCAGCAAAGGGTTTGTTAGGGCCTTCGTTGCGATAAAGGTGGTCGTATTGCCCAGCGTCGATCTTCTTGAGGCTGCCATCTGGCATGACAATCACATCCGCATATTGGCGGAAGGCTTCAGGAAGTACAGGCTCACCAGTTGGGCCTCGGCTGAGGGAGAACTTTTGGTTCCGCAGTGTCTGGGGAGCAGGCAGTCGATTGGTCACGACAAAGAGATCCAAATCACCATCGCGGTCATAGTCCGCGAAGGTGCCGACGATGCTCGCGCCACGATGATCCACACCAAGCGCCTTGGCACTCTCGACTAGAACGCGCTCTGCCCCCTTGGCACGATTCAAGTAAAGCCTATTCGGGCAGTCAAAGCCACAAACATAGAGATCGAGCCAGCCGTCGTTATCAACATCGGCCCATGTCGCCCCGGTCGCCCACGTTCCGGAAGGCGCGGCAGGTGTTAGGATCGCCGACCGGTTGGCAAAGCGAAATTTTCCCAAATTCTTGTACAGCTGTCCGCCTTTGGCTTGTCCGCAGAAGAAGAGATCTGGCAGGCCATCCTTGTCATAATCCCCAATAGCCACACCCGCGCCGGAAAAGGCATTTGTCAGCTGATCCCTGTGCTGGGGCGGCGGACTCCAACAATGGACAAAGTCGATCCCAGACTGTTTAGGAGGAATTGATTGGAACCTCAACTCTCCCGAGCCTCTGGGAGGAGCGGGCCTCAGAGATCGAGCTTCTAGCTGCGCTGTGAGGGTTGTGCCTGCGCTGGTCCAGAGCGCTAGCGCCAAAGCAAAGTACCTTAGAAACGTTTGCATGGGCCTAAGGTCCCAGGATTGCGCAGGCTTTCGCAATCCCAATCTTGAAAAGCCACGGCTTAAGGCTCAATGACAATGCGGTAGTATTGAGCGCTCGCGTCGGGCGAGTCCATGAACGTGGTCGAATTGCCGGCGTCAGCGGGATGACCCGTCTTCACGTCATCCCAAGTAATCAGATCCCCACTCACCTGAATGGTGTAAGTAACACCTTCCATACTTGGCCAGGTGAAACTAACAACATCGCCTTCACGCGTAATCGACTGCACTTGGAAATCTCCAGGCATCACTATGGGAGGTTCGGTATCACCAGGCAGTGCCTCCCCGGGATGGGAAAATAGGAAAGCAGCGTCCTCTGCGCTGAGTTCTTTCTGATAGATCTGGAAATCATCAATCAAGCCGGTGACGCCTAACACCCCTGCCACAGCACCAATTTGGAACGAGCCTCCCTTGCGCACGTCATAACCACCCGATCCGTTCGCCTCACTGAGAAGCTCTCCGTTCACATACAAGCGAATCCGGTCCACGGTAGGATCTTCGCTGCCGTTTTCATCTGCATAGGTGAAGAGAATGTGATAGGTTTCCCCCGGAGCCAGGAATGGATCTGAGACAAGCGATTCGGAGCCATCACTGATCCACTGGATGGAATCAGCACTTCCTGAGACGGCCAGAGCGACGCCAAAAGGATCGCCTGGGGTCTCGTCGCCCCGACCAAATAGGCCTGACGTCGTGCCCACATCTTCCGCGTCTAACTGAATCCAGAAGGCGTAACTTCCCAGCGCAAGAGAAGGCAGATCCAGCTCGGCAGGCACTTCACCATAGCCAGCACCAATACCTCCCGCGTCTGACAAACGCACAGCGGTTCCGCCAGCAAGCGCGTCAGCGCCCAGCTCGACAGTGCCGCCATTACTCTCGCGATAAATACCGTGGAATCCATTACCAGACGCGTCCGTCATTTGAGCACCTTCCGTTTCATCCATTCGGTAGTGGGCCAACAAACGGCTGGAGTTTTCAATTTTCACCCGGGACTGCACCAGGGTGGTCGCTTCGTTCTCATCATCGCTTTCCACTTCTAACGTGGCGCGGAAAGTCCCTGTCGTTGCTCCAGTTGGCGTGTAGGTCACCTCCACATTGGCTGACTCACCAGGCGCCAGCGTGGTGGGAAGCGCACTGACACTGAAGAGATCCTTATTCTCTCCGGTTATTGCTGAGCCAGCGATGTTCAGTGTGTTTTCAGTGCCGCTATTGATGATTGCTAGCGTGCGCTTGAGGACGCCAGGATTACCAGGGAAAGCGCCAAAATCTAACACAGAGGCGGTCGATAGGTTGGGATCACCGATGACGCTTAAAACTCCGTTGTTCATGATCTGATTGATTTCCTCCAATTCCAACGCTGTGCCAAAGAGGCCAATATCGTCGAGGTTGCCAACAAAGAAGAACCCATCGCCATTGTCTTGACCTGAGCCAATGTTGAAAGGCTTGGTGTCGTTGGGCGCAACGATGTCGTTCGCCTCTACCTCCAACACGCCATCAATGTAGAGCTTCTTCATCTCTGTCCCACTGTCGTAACTAATGGCAACGTGCTGCCACTCTCCCAACTTAACCTCGGGGCCATCCAATGTCTGCCAATTTCCTGCCTCTTCGCCATTGCCGCTCCAAAACGTCCAGGCACCAGCCGGCTGATTGTCGTAGATGATGAAGCCCTGGCTATCTGGATTGAGATCATTACGACTCGTCACGGGCGAATTCCAAGCCCCAGCGCCACCGTCAGATTTCGCCCACAGCGTTAAGGTGAAGCTCTCAGGATTCAGGGCTTCATTGAAGGGGACTTGGATGCCACCACTACCGTCAAAGAGAGCGGAAGTGCCAGTACTTGCATTTGCTCCTGGGGCACCCAAGCTGACAGCACTGTCAGCGGGGGTCCCGTTAAAGCTCCCGAAAGTTTCGATGACAGAGTCCTCACCACTGGTTCCGGCAGGATCATCCAGCGGCCAGAAGGCAACGAGCGGATTCGGATTGATCACCTTGACTCGGAGAGGCACTTGGATGGTGGGTGTGCGAGGGTCGTTGGTGGCCAATTCCGCCACCGCCGTAAAGGATCCGAACAACCCTTCGGGAGTGAATGTCACGTCGAGGAGGCCTTGGGCACCTGGGGCTACAGGATCAGGTGCCGCTGCCGTGAATAAATTGGCATGCCGCCCGGAGAACG
>JAACDM010000415.1 GCA_009936795.1 Verrucomicrobiaceae bacterium
ACTCTTCTTACTCTCCGCAACAAGCGGGCCTGCGAGCAGCAGACTCAGGCAGGTTAGTGTGCAGCAGTAATCTAAAGAGCGGGATCTCATGTCAGCGTCTCCGATTCTCTGATATCACACCCCTCGCGACAAGCAGGGAATTGCACCAACAGAGGCGGACATTGCCAGCCCGGCACAGCGAGGAGTGGAGACGAATACGGTTTCATCTAGGAACAGTTCAGGATAGCCTGTTCGCGTGAAGAATGGCATTACGCATCAATCCAAGTTTCGTCCTTTTCTAGCAATCCTTGTCGGGCTGCTTCCCTTGTCTAACATCCTGGCCAAGGACATCCCAGCCTTTCCTGGAGCCGAAGGCCATGGCAGGTACACCACCGGAGGCCGTGGTGGACGTGGGATCAAGGTGACCAACTTAAACGACAGCGGCGAAGGTAGCTTACGGGCGGCGGCGGAGGCCGAAGGGCGGCGAACGATCGTTTTTGAAGTGTCAGGCACCATCACGTTAGAGCGTCGACTCGTGATACGAAACGCCTACCTTACCATTGCTGGGCAAACCGCTCCGGGAGATGGAATCTGCTTAAAGAACCATGAAGTCTACCTCGATGCCTGCGAAGAAGTGATTATTCGCTACCTGCGCTTTCGGAGGGGCGATGAAGCTCAGCAGCAAGCCAATGCCATTGGAGGTCAAAAGTACAGAAACGTCATGATCGACCATTGTTCGATGAGTTGGTCCACAGATGAATGCGCCTCCTTCTATGCCAATGAGAACTTTACCATGCAGTGGTGCTTGATTGGCGAAAGCCTCCGCCACTCAGTTCATAAAAGTGGCAAACACGGCTATGGCGGCGTCTGGGGCGGCAAGAACGCTTCGTTTCATCATAACTTGCTTGCTCATCACGACAGCCGAAACCTTCGGCTTGGAGAGTAAGCGTCCGCCTACGCGCTCTCTGATCGAGTCGATATCAGAAATAACGTGATCTACAATTGGCAAGGCAGCAGTGGTTATGGAGGCGAAGGCATGAATGTCAATATGGTGAACAACTATTACAAACCGGGACCCGCGACGACCAGGAACCAAGACAGAATCGTGGCCCTCTGGAATAGAATTGAGACCTGGGATCCCTTGTACAATGTGTGGGGGAAATTCCACATCGATGGCAATGTTGTCATAGGATCTGAAAGAGCGACGACTGATAACTAGACGTATAGTGTTCAGTTTGATTCCAAATGGAGTCACCTCTCGGATACTGAAAGGCAAAGCCTGCGCTTGGAGAATCCCTTAGGATCAGGCGTGGTGACGACCCATGAGGCAGAAGAAGCCTATCAGAGAGTGCTTCGACTGGCTGGTGCTAGTTTAAAAAGAGACACGGTCGATCAGAGAATTATCCATGATGTCAGCACCGGGACGGCAACATGCATGGATGGTGGGAATGGTAGCACCCATGGCTTCATTGACACGCAAGACGCTGTCGGTGGCTGGCCTGAATTAAAGTCCCTACCAGCGCCCGCGGACACCGATGGCGATGGGATGCCCGATGCATGGGAGGTTGCCAAAGGCTTGGCCCCCAAAGATCCCAGCGATGGCAATGCTGGCGCGAACAACGACGGCTACACTCATCTTGAAGACTACCTGAATAGTCTGGCCCTGCGCTACTATGACACAAAGCCTAGCATCAGCACGATCAGCCCGAAAGTGAATGAGACCTTTATCGCCCCATCTGCTGTGACGATTGATGTCGACGCTTACGCCAATGACTATAATGGCGGTTCGATCGCAAGAATGGAATTGTATGTGGATGAGCAACTCGTCAAAGCAGAGGATGAAGCCAGCCGCATCGCGGCGACACTAGACAGGGTTCCTCATGGGATGCACCGCATGGTGGTGAAAGCCACAGATGACACTGGCAATGTATCTACGGAGACAACCGTCGTGTATGTCGGCACCCAAAGAGTGAGGGTCGCGATCAAAGAAGATGCTCGCAATGGACGAGTCGCGTTGAGCTCAAAAGGAGGCCTTTACAACGGAGGGTGGACGTGAGAGTGGAAGCGGTTCCGGACGAGGGCTATCGCTTTCACAGTTGGATCGAAGACATCGAGAGTGATCAGAAACTGCTGACGATCAAGACTGTGAATGACATTACCCTAAAACCCGTATTTGTGCCCACTGAAGATCCTCTCGATAAGTACAGAAAGCCCATACGAATCACCTTCGGCCCCTTGGAAGGTTTCTATGCGGCCCCGGGCTACATCGTGGATGGTGGCAGTCAATATTCCGAGAAGTTGAATGGCTACACCTACGGTTGGCTTGAGGGATACCATCTTGGCGGCGAGATGGATCATTCAGAATCAAACATCGTGCGGTCGACTCACAACGTTTTGGTAACGTCCGAAATGAGGGGGGGCTAACGAATGACTTCGATGCCTTGAAAGATAATGATAGCGTTGCCCGCTATCTCCTTCCGGTCCCCCCAATGGTCCCACCATCCTTTGGGGTTCAGGATACGAGCAATCACCATTCGCGCCATCTTGGCTGCTCCTGATTCACTCTAGCCGAACGCGACCTTCTTTAATCGACGCCCGATTTCACCCATCAGTCTTTCAATCAACGACGTCGTCCTCGGGCAACGGATTCCAAGTTCTAATCAGGTTCCAAGATAGGTGAACAAGTGCCGTTTCGCATTCGACACATAGTTCACGGCTACTCCGTATACCTTCGTGCCCAGGTCCTCGATAAACTTATCTAACTCTCTTTCAACTTTGCCGTAACGCTCTAGCAATTTTGCTTTATCTTTCTTGCTAATCTCATCTACGGAACCCTTTGGCAATTCGATTGCCATCAACTGGCTCAACTGCTTCGACTTCATCTTGCGCTCTCTCAGTGG
>JAACDM010000416.1 GCA_009936795.1 Verrucomicrobiaceae bacterium
AGATTGCCGTGTCCACGGAAGCGTTGTCTGGCAACGGTTTGTCGAATCGTAGAATGGACTCTCGCGTGATGGCGACGCCGTCTTCACCGTCAGCGGAGGAGGTCTCCATCAGTTCTAGCCGCGGAGCGTCTGGCGAGATGCCATCGTTGAGAACGGTTGCTGCGAGCAAGGGGAGATCACTCTGATTAACGGAATCATCTCCATTGAGATCCGCGAGAGAGATTTTCGTAGAGTCGCGTGGGCATTGGAGGTCGTCAGAACGAGAGCAAGTGCTGCAAGTCGTTTCATGATCTTCCAGTATCGGTCATGAATGGAATTTCTAAACCAGAATGGTTCGATACGTCGCAACGATGACCGATTCTTGACGTGGCGGGAGCCTCCTGAATTGCATAGGGAATGGGCAACAGTCGCCTGAGCCCTGCTTCGATCCCCAAATTTCATTGCTTTCACCTAGGAGTGTTTCAAGTAGGGGCATGGCAGACTCTAATTATCGTATCGCGGTGCTCCCAGGAGACGGCATTGGACCAGAGGTGATGAAGGAAGCACGGCGTGTGCTCGATGCAGTCGCAGCTCAGCGTGGCTTGAGTTTCTCTTATGACGAGCAGCTCGTTGGCGGTGCTGCGATTGATGGTGCGGGTAAGGCCTTGCCCGAAGAGACTGTGAAAGCGTGTGAAAACAGCGATGCGATCCTCTTTGGTTCGGTTGGCGGTCCAAAATGGGAATCTTTGCCGCCAGCAGAACAGCCCGAGCGTGGCGCCTTACTGCCTTTGCGGAAGCACTTCGGCTTGTTTGCGAACCTGCGTCCCTCGGTGTGTTTCCCCTCGTTGACGCATGCTTCTCCGGTCAAGGAAGAGCTGATCGAGGGCGGATTTGATGTGCTTTGCGTGCGCGAATTGACAGGTGGCATGTACTTCGGGTCACCCAAGGGGACGCATGTAGAGAATGGAGAGAAGGTGGCGGTCGATACCATGATCTACAAGGAGAGCGAGATCGAGCGGATTGCTCATGTGGCCTTCACCGCCGCCATGCAGCGAGACAAGCGTGTGACGTCCATTGATAAGGCAAACGTTTTGGAGAACGGCATCCTTTGGCGTGCGGTGGTTGAGCGCGTGGCCAAGGAGTATGCAGACGTGGCATTGGATCATCTTTACGTGGACAACGCCGCCATGCAGCTGATTCGCCGTCCGCGTGAGTTTGATGTCGTGCTGGCTGAGAACCTCTTTGGCGACATCCTCAGTGATGAAATGGCGATGATCGCGGGATCGCTTGGGATGCTTGCGAGTGCGAGCTTGGGAGCTTCCAAGGATGGCCTCTACTTTGGCCTCTATGAGCCGAGCGGTGGCTCTGCGCCAGACATTGCGGGACAGGGTATCGCGAATCCAGTGGCGCAGATTCTCTCGGCCGCCATGCTTCTGCGCTACTCACTTGGCTTGTCAGACGTCGCAGATTCGATTGAGACCGCTGTGCGCGGTGCCATTGATGCCGGTGCTCGGACAGGGGATATCTTCACGGGAGCGGCCAGCACTGAGAAGGTGAACACTTCCGGAATGGGTGATGCCATCCTCGGTCAGTTGGCCGCCGCGCCAAGTTAGCCTAGGTTGGCCCATCATGCTCCTCTTTCGCCAGGTCCTGTCGATCTTAGCGCTCCTTGCCTGTTTGGCGGGTTGTGAGAAGATTCCTGCGCCCGAGGAGCCCGTCACGTCTGTTCCTGAAGCGGTCGAGGCGCCCCTAGAGGCAGAACCGACGCCGCCTGCGGACTTGCCGCCACCTCCGGAGCCGGACACGCCGGACGAGGCGGTGGATACCACCTCGAAAGTAGCTGTCTTAGGCTACCACAAGTTTTCGGCCAGTCCGGAGATTTCGAGGAAACAGCTCCCAACGACGATCTTCATAGAGAAATTCCGCGAGCAGATGCAGACCCTGGCGGACAATGAAATCCCAGTGATTGGAATGGGTGACTTTCTGGCGTGGCGGCGTGGAGAAAAGAACATCCCACCGTTTTCTGTCATCATCACGATTGATGACGGCTATGTATCGACTTACGACTTGGCCTTCCCGATTCTAAAGGAGTTTGACTTCCCGTTTACGGTCTATCCTTATACGAACTTCTTTGGCGGTGCCGGTAAGACGCTGTCTAAGGATGAAGTTCTTGAGATGGTTGCTGCAGGTGGAGAGATCGGCAGTCATGGCATCTCCCATGGTTTCTTGAATCGCCAGGGCCGACGTTCGGATGAAATTCACGCGGCCTTTCTGAAGAAAGAAGCGACCGATTCTCGAAGAATCCTCAAGGAGAAGACTGGTCAGGATCCTGTCACCTTCTCCTACCCTTACGGAGCTTACGATGATCGAGTCATTGCTGCATGTGTGGATGCTGGTTACGCGGCCATGGTGACAGTGAGAGGAAGGAAAGTGTCATGGGAAACGGATCTGAAAGAAATGGGGCGTTATATTGTGCATGGGGAAGATGATAGGGCTTTTGCGTGGGCGTTGTCCTCGCGACTAGCGATTGGGCTGGTCGGTGCGAGTAATCTGCTCAAAGAGACCACGAAGGATAAGGTGACAGGCGAAGAGAAGCCTCTTGTCGATCTCTTTCCGGCCAATGGTAGTACGATTAAGGAGCGCCAGCCGACGATTAGTGCGAACTTGTCGTTGATCGGGAATATCGATTTGGACACTCTTTCGATGAGCGTCAGTGGCCTCGGTAAGGTGGGTGCGCAGTATGATGAGGCGACTAAGTTTTATTCTTACACGCCGCTGCAGCGCTTCCGTCTCCCTGATTACCGGGTTCTTGTTCAGTTTGTACGCGAGGGAGAAAAGAAGCCGAGTATCCTCCGCTGGAAGTTTAGTGTAGACGCCATCGCTAACTATCTGGAGCACACCCCTAAGCCTTCTGAGCAAGACGATTCAGTGGCGATTTCCGAGCCTGCCAAGAATTAATCTTTCCCTTATTATCATTCTAATATGTTCAATCAGCTATCTGAGAGCCTAGAAGGCGCCTTCAAAAAACTTCGTGGTCAAGGCAAGATCACAGAGAAGAATGTCTCGGATGCCATGCGGGAAGTTCGCATGGCGATGCTAGAAGCAGACGTCGAGTTCAGCGTGGCCAAGACGTTTATGGCTGCTGTTCGTGAAAAGGCAATGGGGCAGGAGGTGCTGCTTAGTATCAAGCCGGGCGAGCAGATCGTTAAGATCTTTCAAGATGAGTTGACTGCCTTGCTAGGGAGTGATGCTGAAGAGCTGAATCTGGATGCTCCTGGGCGACTGCTCATGGTCGGTTTGAATGGTGCGGGTAAAACCACGACTTCGGCTAAGCTAGCGTTGCGGTTAAAGAAAGAAGGCCGACAGCCGCATCTCGTGGCGTGCGACTTGTATCGTCCTGCGGCAGTTGAGCAACTTGCCACCTTGGCAGAGGAGATCGACGTGCCGATCTTTAAGCCGGAACCGGGAGAAATCGATGTGCTCAAGGTAGCTGAGCAGGCGTTGGCTTGGGGAGAGGAACGGAAAGCTGCCGTCATGATCTTTGATACGGCGGGTCGCCAAGAGGTCGATACGGATCTTATAGAAGAGCTGAAGCGCTTGCGCGAATTTCTTGAGCCGCAGGAAGTTCTGTTAGTTGCAGACGCCGCGACCGGACAGCAGGCAGTGAGTGTGGCGACCCATTTCGATGAGGCTGTTAGTCTGACTGGCATTGTTCTCACGAAGTTGGATGGCGACGCTCGAGGCGGTGCCGCACTGTCCATGCGGCAGGTCACTGGCAAGCCGATCAAATTGGCAGGTGTGGGCGAGAAGATGGACCAGCTTGATCTCTTTGTGCCTGATCGCATGGCTGGACGTATCTTGGGGATGGGTGATGTCGTCGGCCTGGTCGAGCGGGCTACGGACGCGATCGACGAGAAAGATGCCATGAAAATGGCGGAGAAGATTCAAAAGGCGACGTTCGATTTCAATGACTTCCTTAACCAGATGAAGATGCTCAAGAAACTTGGGCCACTTGAGGGGCTGCTGGGCATGCTGCCTGGGATGGGGAAACTAAAGGACCTTCCGATCAATGATGGCCACATGAAGCGGGTGGAAGCCATCATTCTCTCCATGACTCCAAAGGAGCGGCATCGCCCTGAGATCCTCAATGGGAAACGCCGCCAGAGAATCGCCAAGGGCAGTGGAACCAAGGTTACCGAGGTGAACAATCTCCTGCGTCAGTTCTCTCAGATGCGTAAGATGATGAAGAACAAGGGGAAACTGAAGAAGATGATGTCCCAGATGGGTGGCGGGGACATGCCCAAAGGGCTTGGATTCTAGTTGTGATGGGAGTTGTCGGAAATATTTCTAAACTTTTCCGATAATTTTGACGAAGACAAGGCGTTTAAGCTACGTTAAGTAGCTAGTTGCCGTTTGTGCCTGGCCGGATTTTAGAGTTTCGGTCAGAAAATTCGGTTTTGTCACGTCTCTCCCGAAATCGTCTACATCCCCTAATACACCCTTCCATGAATACATCTGCTACCCGCCGCGCCGCTATCTTTGCGGGCCTTTTTGGGCTCGTATCTTCATCTCATGCTGTAGATCCCTCGGAGATCCCTACCCTTGAGGTAGAGAGAGATGGAGATGACAGCTACAACGTTTCTTGGACTGCTCCCTCTGGGATGACGAGGCTTTTCCAGTCGAGCACGCTGCGCGCGGACGATTGGCGTTTGGTGGATCAGGTGGCTGTTAAGAATGGTGATCTTCGTTCAGTGGTCGTTGCTTCCGGGGAGAAGATTTCCTTCTTCCGCCTGGAGGTGAGTGATCCTGCTGCTGCTGACCGTGATGGTGATGGTGTGGACGATGCACAGGATGCCTTTCCGGACGATCCCACTGAAACCTTGGACACGGATGGCGATGGCGTAAGTGACAATGCAGACGGCTTTTCGGACGACCCAACTGAAACCGTGGATACAGACGGCGATGGTGTCGGAAACAATGCCGATGCTTTTCCGGATGACCCAACCGAAACCGTGGATACTGACGGGGACGGTGTCGGAAACAATGCCGATGCTTTTCCGGATGACCCAACCGAAACCGTGGATACTGACGGGGACGGTGTGGGCGATGGCACGGATGAGTTTCCTAATGACGCCAGCGAAACCGTGGATGGGGATGGAGATGGGGTCGGAGATAACGGGGATGCCTTTCCAGAGGACGCCAACGAGACTGCAGACTCGGATGGTGATGGCGCGGGAGACAATGCGGATGCCTTTCCGGATGACGCTACTGAAACGGTCGACACGGACGGCGATGGTGTTGGGAACAACGCTGACTTAAATGATGACGGCGATTTGCTAGACGACGATGTGGATACGTTTCCTCTGGACAGCGAGAAGCCCACGGTAATTGTTGGTCCGGGTGGCGTGGTTAAGATTGTCGAAGAAGAAGAGACCGATGTTGGTGCTGATCCGAATAACCAGCCTGGAGGCGGCGGCTCGAATCCAGTGGGTAGTGGCTCTGGCGGGGGAGATGAAGGAGGAGGAATCATCGGCCCTGGCGGTGAAGTTGGCGTTGGAGATGGTGGTGATCCTGGTGGCGACAATGGTGGCGGGATCACGCCTGGAGGCGAGGGGCCCTCAGGCGGGGATCAGGACCCTGGTCCAGCGGTTCCTGGCCCGTCTCCGGAAGACGTGACTGAGGGAGGAGAGGATAGTGATGGTGGTTCGCCAGACCCATCTGGAGGTGGTCAGGTGGTCGGTCCTAACGGTGAAGTGTCTGGTGGCAGCGGACAGCAAGGTGGTGACAATTCTGGTGATGGCGGCGGCGAGCAACCCGCGGGTGGTAGCAATGGAGGAACGAATGGAACGCCTACCAATGGCCCGAGCCCAGGATCTGCTACTAATGGAGGTGATGGCGATTCTGACGGTGGTCCATCCCCTGGCGGCGGTGGCGTGATTATTGGCCCGGGTGGTGAAGTTGTTGGTGGAGGAACGCCAACAGACGAAGGCACTCCGACCGGTGATGGTAGTCCAACGCCAACAGGCGATACTGTTGTCATCATTGGCCCCAGCGGTGAAGTGAATACAGGCTCCGGCGGAGGCACGCCGACTGGTGGAGGCACGCCGACTGGTGGAGGCACGCCGACTGGTGGAGGCACGCCGACTGGTGGAGGCACGCCGACT
>JAACDM010000417.1 GCA_009936795.1 Verrucomicrobiaceae bacterium
AGCTTCGCCAAACTCCTTACTGAAGGGAAAAGCCCCTCGCGTCCGTGGGTGTCGCCCCAGACGAAGAAAGAGATCGCAGTGCGCACGAGGGCCTGGAAGCTTCTGCACGACGGTCAACTGTTTGACATGCGTGGTGACCCGTTTGCGGAGGTAGCAATTCCCAAAGCGAACGACACACCGGAATCGAAGGCAGCCCGGACTCGACTCAGTGAAATCTTGGCTCGCCTGAAGGAGAGAGCGTCAAACACTTCCAATTGATCTTTCCCCGGCGATTCGTGATCAGTTTGGCTTCTAAAACAAATGGCGCAATGTCAGGACAAGTGCTGAACCTATTGGGCTTGTTCTGCACGCGACGTCTTTGCCCTCTACCGTAACTCGGCTAAACCTAGAAACGGCAATGAGTGTCGTGGATTTTTCCAAAATCCAACGCTGAAACGGTTGTCTGCGTAGGATTTCGGAGAAATCCACGACGAAGAATTCGCCTCCTGTACACACCTGAAAGGTGAATCAGTGAAGCCATTCTCACAGTCATACTACATTGATGTTAAAAGGCTACCATCGTCTTTCCAAAGATCTCATTGCTGTTTCTAGCCAAACGGTGGCGTCAGGTCCAGCCCATTGCATCGACGCTAGGGTTGGCGACTCAAACGGAAATAGCTGGATTCAGTCCGTGGCAGGGTGACCGTGCTTTCTCCGTTTGCAGAGATGGGTGCTTCCTGGACCGGGGCGAATCCTTGCATGTCAGGCGAGGACTGAAGCTGAACAGCTTCAGCATTACCAGGCCAGGCGAGGACAATGTCATTGCCTGCTTGTCTTATGGAGAGCGCTGGCAAATCCGCGATCGGATTGCCACCACCACCACCAACGACCTCACCAGGATTTGTAAAGAGGTCACCCACTTCGCCGCTGGTCAGTGCTCGATTGTAGATTTGGATGTCGTCAAGGCTACCATTGATCCCAAGAATACCATTGGCCGCGCCGAACTGTAGGCTGTTGTTCTCTTTGTCTAAGAACGCAGAAGTTTCGGCTGAATCCACGAGCGCTCCGTCAATGTAGACAGAGGAGAGGCCATTCTCGACGGTGACCACCAAGTGGTGGGCCTCACCTAGGGTGAGCGCGTCTCCTAGAGTGAGAGGATCCTCACTGCCGCCAGTGAACCACAGGAGCGTGGTGCCGGAGCCGACGAGAGCGAAGGGATCCCCTGCGCCATCTCCACGAGATACGATACTCGTGGCGCCATTCGTTTCGCCGGGGACGTGCCAGAGAGAAATGGTGAAATTTTCAAAGACCGGGAACACATCGGGACCTACCTCTGCCATCGCGCCTTCGGCAAAGGTGGCTGCGGTGCCAGCGGCCAACGGATCTTGACCGAGTGTCAGGTTGCCCTGCGTGGTATTGAAGGTGCCATTGCGACCGAATCCGGAGTCGTCGATCAGACGATCGCCATCGGTCTCGTCGAGTTTGTAATGGGCGATCAAGTTTGGCGAGACCGGGATGAAAGCCGAGATATCAAACTGTGCGACTGGTGTGCTTGGGTCGTTCGTGGTCAGCTGGAGCACCGCGTCAAAGTTTCCTTTCGCACCTTGAGGATCGAGACTGATCTCGATGGTGATCGTTTCGTTAGGTTGAACCTGAGCCGGAACTTCGCCCAGCGTGAACAGCGCTGAGTTTGCGCCAACAATCGTGGCTTCGGTGATGCCGAGAACTTGCGTGCGGCCGCTGTTTCGGATTGAGGCCATGACGGTCACTGCCTGTGATTCGTCCCACTGCCCAAAGGGCGTCACAGAAGGTCCGATGAGATTCGGATCCTCGGTTTGGCCGCCACCCCGGAGGTTGGCCACGATGAGCCCATGAGGATTGTCGCCTTCCGGTGCGTTGTTGACCGGGATTTCGAGTGTGTTCATTCCTGATACAAAGCCGGTCTCCAACCGGAAGGACGTGAACGCGGTGAATTGCGCTTCATTGGCGATACCCGTGTCTTCGCCATTCAAGATCAACGCGCCTCCCAGATTGTCCGTCGCCCATTGGCCCTCCAGAAACACATTGTCAGGATCAAAGGCACTGAGATCAAAAGTCAGCCGATAAAGGTAGTCCCCCACGGGGCCGTTATTGTCTTCCCCAACGCCGATCCATTTGTAAGTCTCCGAATTGGGTACCCAAGGACCGGAGACGATGGGAAACACGGTGGAGTTGAGCACGATCGCTTCCAGACCTTCCTCGTTCGGATCCATGATGAGTTCATAGTGGACCTCCGGTTCCATGTCGTCCGTTAGGCTACCATCTTCGGCCACGCCAGTATTGAAGAGGCCGGGAATGGGTTCCAAGATCACGATGGTTGCGACCATGCTAGTGACCGAGCCTTCCGGGTTGGAGATTTCCACGGTATAGTCGCCAGCTTGCTCGGGCTGGATGTCTGCTAGGATGAGTTCAGGCATGTCCCCAACGTCTTCGCCATCGCGCCGCCAAGTGTAGGTCAGCGGTGGATCGCCATCGGCGAGCGACTTGAGGTTAACATTCTCGCCTAACAACGCTTCTACGCCGACAGGCTCGACGATGATGACCGGAGGCTTTGCTCCACCAACCGCTGGCCGCGCTCCTCCAGTGAGCCCTTCTACCCGCAAGGCCGTGGGTCCAGCCCCAGCGTTATTCAATACGAAGTCGATCGTATTGATGCCGGAAATGAACGGCGCTTCGTCAATAGTAAAGGGTGAGAGTGAACCAAATTGTGCTCCATTGGTAACGCCTGTGGTCGCGCCATTGATTCGAATATCCAACCCAGCGTTGTCCGTCGACCAGTTGCCTCTGAGGAAAGCGGTGGACGGTTCAAAGCCGGTGAGATCAAGCTCCACCCGGTAGGCATAGTCTCCACCAGCCGCTTCGGCAGTATCACCACGGGGGGCGATCCATTTTGACATGTCTGTGTTGGCAAGCCAGGGGCCTTCGACAATTGGAAAAACGCCAGAATCATGCACCGTAGCCTCTGTAGATTCTCCGTCAGGGTTTTCGAATAGCGTGTAGTGGGGGTCGACTTCGAGGTCGTCCAAGACATTGCCATCGTCATCAACACCGGTGGCAAAGAGACCTGGGATACGGCGGAACACCTCCACGGTAGCGGCCTCTGAGGTGGCTGTGCCAGAGTTGTTCGTGACCGCGACGGTGTAGTCGCCCGCTTGGTCTTCCGTGATACTCGCGAACTCAAGAATTCGGTCGTTGGCGCCATCAACATCCTCGCCATCGCGTTGCCACTGATAGGTGAAGGGAGCGGTACCTCCCGCTGTCACCGAGAGCGAAACGGTGTCGCCGTCAATGGCGCGACGCGAACTGGGTCCAATGGCAATGCTAGGAGGAGCATCGTCGGAGGTGTCCCCAGTGGCTGAGAGGATCTCGACGCGAATGCCCGAGGGATTCCGTGCTTCACCACCATTACTGACGACGAACTCCAGGGTATTGTCTCCGGGGACGAAGCCCTCGGTGATCTCAAAGTCAGCCCAACCGCCGAAACCAACTGACGAGATAAACAAGCTTTCGCCGTTGAGGAGCACATCTGGGCCGCCATCATCCGAGGCCCAGCGGCCCGTAATCTGCACCGTGCTCAAATCAAATCCGGCGAGGTTGAATGTCGTTTGATAGCGATACTCGCCAGGCGAATTGCCACTGCCGGCTTCGCGACGTGGTGCGAGCCAACGAGAATCTGGAAACTCCGAATCAGGACCCTCCGCGAGCCACGGGCCCACCGGAAAGCCAGGATTCAGAGTCACGGCATCGGGCCCCGGGTAGTCATCGTCGCTGCTCTCAGTGAGCGTGTAGTGGGGATCGACGACACCGTTAGGTCCAAGGAGGGCACCGTCTGTTCCGATACCTGTGCTGAATAGCGTGGGGATGATGTCTCCTCGGCAAACAAGACAAAGGGTTAACTGAACGCAGGCGATGATGAATAGGGCTTTCATGATCTAGGAGTGAGGTTGGTTGTCAGGGCTTGAATCTCTACTACGGGGTTCGAATTTGAAAGCGATAGTGCTTCTTGGCATCGTTTGATTGGATGGTGTCGCGCAGGCGCAAGCGTTCTCCGGTTCCCATGACCGGGTCACCAAGCGGTAGCCATGTTTCCGGAGAAAGCGTCGGCGACATCTGAAGTTGATACAGAAACTCAGGCTGGGAAGGAATACTAATCCATACGTTTTCAGCACTCGTGCGTTCGATCTCGGTGGCGAGAACAGGCATCATGGGCTCATCGGGCACGTTGTTCATCGCCCCTGGTGTGAACGGTGCTAGGCCTTCGGGGCTAATGGACCAGCTTGATCCGTTGGCCGTCCGCTGAAGAGAAACACCGCCTCCATCTGCCGCCAATGGCCAGGGTGCCGCATCATCATAGATCACGCTGTCAACGGCGCTTCCAACTGCGGGAATAAGCGTGAGCGTCTCTCCACCGTTGTCGAGCGAGCCCTCATAGATACGCTCCGGCAGCACGGAAGCCCCGTAGGTCTCACGGAAGATGTCGCGACTGCGCGCGACGAGAAGGTAGCCGCCTGGAGGAAGCTGCGTCGTGTTCTCAAACGTGAATCCCAATCCATTGATCCGCCAACCATTCAGATCGTAGGCCGTGGTCTGGGAGCGATTGTGAAGCTCGACAAACTCGGTCTCTGCGTCCCAGGCGGGTGATACATGATCTCATTGATCACGACCGAGCCGTGAGGGGGATCGATCGCACTGGTTACGGTGATGGTAATGGTGTCAGACACATCGGGAAGGGGTTCTCCCCTTGCATCGATCCCTGTCAGGTGCAGCTCGTTGATTTCCTGATTTAGCACCACTTCCATTCTCCATTGATTCGCATTCTGCCAATGGACGCTGTGCGAGACTCCGTTGACAGCGAGTCCGAAAACGCCGAGTGGCGATTTCCCAGAGAGGGTGACGACATTCGATTCCGATTGGAAATTCAGGCCGAAGTTGGTGCTAATGCTAAACCTGCTGGTAAAGCTTTCCATTTCGCCTAACAAATAGTCTCGACGAGCCTCAATCCACTCGGGAATCGAATGCCCAGTCTGCCCTGAACGCACGAAGGGAGAGAGAACGGGGGCACCTGACGCTTTGAGCGCCGCGTACTTGCCCTCAAGCAATGGCCGCACGGATTCGCGTTGAAAGAAGGAGTGGGTGGCTTCATGCAATCCGTCCCAGTAATAGCGGAGAAAAGATTCGCGAGACTGAAATTCCTTTAGGGATGCATCCGAGGCTGTGAACAGGGTTGCATTGGTGGGATTGTTAAACACGCCAACACCGACGTCGAAATCCCAACTCATCAGCTGCCAACGTTGATTTGGTGGACGGTAGTGAAAGGTGTTCTTGCCCCCTGGATTGCCGAAGCTATCCCAATTGGCCGCGAGATCATTAACCGCAAAGGTGCGCATCCAATGTATTACATCAACCAGGGCGGAGACCTCTGATTCGTAGGTCTCGTCGCGCGAAGTCATGACATCGATGAGTTCGAACAAGGGCTCAAAGCGATTTGCCGAACGTCCGGTGGCCCTTGGACGCCAATTCCAACGATAGCGAGCCGTCTTATACTCATCGTCTGTCGTTAGAAACTTCGTCAGTGTGTTTGTCGTCGAAGGGTCCAGTCGGCCTCCTTGATCGTTGAATTCTTGCCAGTAATCGCCTTTGTAAAGATCACCAGCGGTGGCCTTGGGAAACCACTGCCGAATCAGGTCACGGCCAGGCTGCTGAACATCTTCATAAATGGCGTTTGCTCCTGATCCCCATCCACTTCGCGAGCGATTGCCGATGCCATTGACAAAGACGTGGACATATCGGCGGTAGTTGTTGGGTAATCCTAACTGATCGGCAAACCAGTACATGAGTTGCTCGCGTTGAGCGGTTGGGTCACGAATGGGGAAGTCCAAGGTGAGTTTGTTCACCCCAAGAATGCGATTGTCTTTTGGAAAGACGACATCATAGCCGCACAACGTGCCGGTGGGAGAGTTGTATCCAGGGCTCGTGAAAGCACTACCGCTGTAATAACTCCCGGCTCCATAGACCACGCGCTCATTGTTGTATACGAAAGTGATAGGAAGCGGTTCGTTGCTCATCTTCACGCGGCGCGACCACTCCGACCGTACAGCCTGCGTCATCCAAAGTCGGTAAGTTGCGAAATCGCCAGGGTAATCGTTCTCACCAAACAGAATGAGTGCCTCACGCCGAGGTGCCTCCTTTGGAAAGATGCTCGACGCGGGCTCGCCATGGAGATCGAAAGCTTCAATCGTAAACGCTACCAGGTTCCTCGACGCTTGGCCAGGGATGGTGGCAGTGAAATAAGCATCCCCGGCCTCACCATCAGCTGCCATGGGCACGCTCACAATCTCTGATGAGGGATCGATCCGATAATTCAGAAGCACGTGGCCAATCTCGTCGGGATCGCTTACGAATGCCGTGATGGTAACCTCCTCATCCGCTTCAGGAAGGACAGGCGCGTGCCGCACATCAGCGATGACAGGCCCGGCATTCTCAATGAAACGACTGTTTGGGCCGCCAGGCGTTCCTAAGTTTTTAGGCAGGTGAAGTTCACCCAAGGCCTCTAGGTAATTGCCTTTCAGGCGAAAGAGGATTTCTGGATGACCACGCAACCAACGCACCCGTGCGCGAATGGTGGCGGGCCGATTTGAAGGCACGGTCTGACGGAGGTTGGTACGAATCCGATTGGAGCCGATGTCTCCGCGAGCACAGGCTCGCAGATGGAGCGCGCCTCCTCTGTCCGCTAGACTAGATTGGCGATGGGTACCTTGAAACGTCCAACCACCGAGCCCAAAGAAGAAATTGCCGTTCGAAACAACGTTTCTACCGTCATCGGGCAAGACCTCCACGTCATCGATCAAGGCTTCGCCAGCACCTAACAAGAGCACGTGCAACTGTTCTGCCGCCCCTTTGCCATGATCAAGCCGACCGGTGTGTTCGACCGTCGTCCACTCAGATTTGTTCGTCTCATCGCTGGCCGCCCAGTTTCCCCCAAAGGTATTGTCTGCGTGAGGATCTATAAGCTCCAGGCTACTCCCACCACCGTCTGCCCATCGTTCCCAAGCGCCTCCGTCCACATAGGCGACCTCATCTACGACTAACATCGCCCCCTCCTGAGCTGCTCCAGGTTTTGCCAATTGAAGACGTTCACCTCCATTACTAAGTTGTCCTTGAAATCCTCCTAGCACGAGCGCCCCGTCAAGCTCTGGGTGATTATCTAACAATCGCTCTCGATTCTTTGCGATTACCAAATAGCCTCCAGGTACCATTCTAATGTCACTATCAAAGACAAACGAAATGCCATCGATGAAAGCCCACCCATCGAGACTGACAGCGACATCGCCCCGATTGTACAATTCTATGTATTCATCATCGTCATCACCCGAGATCGGATGGTACATGATTTCGTTGATGATGATCGGATTGTCGGAGGCCGACGTTGCTATCGATGCATAGCCTGGTGTATCCGATTCCGGCGCACCCGGGGATCCGCCGACGGTGGTGCTGAGGGACCAAGCACGCGGATCGTTCTCACCAAAGGAAGGGTGAGCCAGAACGAAAGAACGGGGCTCTTCGCTTGTCGTCTCGGGCCACAGAGACGCTGACTCGTAGTTGATGTCGAGCAAGACCGCGCCTGCGGGATTGAGTAGCCGAAGCTCGCCCGAGGATTCGCCCAACTCCCCTTTGAAGTCGGAGGCTCTCACCACGACAAACCCAAGCCCATCGATCATCGTCCCCGCAGGAAAGGTGTGGGTGATGTCGCCCGTAAGCTGATAGCCACCAAGAGGGGTCGCCCACGGATTGGAGTGGTAGATTTCGATAAAAGGCTCTTGCTCGTCTGAGGCCCGAACCAAGAATTCACTGATCACGAGCCCTGTTCGGCGGCTACTTGGTCCCAATTCTTCCGCTTTGAGCGGAAGCACGATCATGACCCCTGAGAGGTAGACAAGAAATCTACTGAACAGGAGTCCGACCAATAGGAGAGGCATTGACCGGATCACAGGGGCTTTCTAGGGAGAAATGAGACGGAAATCAACCCAATCCCACCTCCCCATCGTGCAAATCAACTGGCGGTAACCCAAAGCGGTCAGGAACTGCACTGATCGTTTCCAGAAAACGACCCAGAATTGGAAGAGATTGACATTGGAGCCACATTTGATAGAACGAACAGATACCGTTCAGCATCATGAAATTTCTGTCAAATTTGATAATTCCTATATTTTGCATCAACCTCCTGGTTCCTGCTAAATCCGCGGTCATTGGGCTTGTGAATACCGGCTTAGATGACGCGGGCGCTGTGCTGGCGGACAATGATCTCGACCCCCATTGGGAATTACTGCCGGCGGGAGCGACTGAGCCCATGCAGCCGGTGGTCCTCACATCGACAGGTGGCTTTCCGGTTGGCCCCTGGTTGGGAGATAGTGTCGATTCGACGTGGCTAAGCTATTCAGAGGACTCAAACGGGCCTCCCATCAACTACGAGTTTAGCACTCCCTTTAGTCTCCAGGGGCTAGACGTTGGAACGGTCAACATCATGGGGCGCTGGAGTTCCGATAATCTTGGAGTGGATATCCTGATCAATGGGGTTTCGACCGGGCAGACCAATGAAGCTCAGTTTGGCGACTGGTCGGACTTTTCCATTTCGTCTGCTGAAGGCCATCAGTTCAACCAAGGGGAAAACACGCTGACATTTCTCGTCAACAACGCGCCCCCTAACGACAATCCAATTGGCTTCCGTGCAGAATTCACCGTGGCCGAAGCAGACGTTATTCCCGAGCCTTCGGTCGGATTGCTATTCCTCTTGGGTGTGTGTTCTGTCGGCCTCCTGCGTCGGCGCTAATGCCCTTGCTAGTCCAGCCGCTCTGTTTTCCCTTCAAGGGGTGCTTACTCTAGTCGAGTCTAGAGGTGCGAAGGAATGTAAGTCTCAAATTTACATCAAGACCTTCTACTCCTTTGGTTGAGCCAGAAGCTTGGCCATCGCGTTTGCCCGCTTGTCGGTGGAGGAATCATCCTGTGCCGTGTAGAACATCAGGCCATAGCGAAGTTGGAGTGGCACGCCGCTTTTGACACCAATGAAAGTGCCATTTGCCCGAGGCCGTCGAGTGGGATTAACGACCAAGGCGCCGTAATCCCGCGCATGCCCCCAACTCGTAGGCGTGACCTTGCGGTCGGGAACAACCAGAATACCAACGAACTCGTTGTCCAACTTTCCACCGTAATCCCACCACTCCGCAGTGTTGCCCCAAACCTGCTTCCCATTGCGATGCCCTTGACTGTTGAGGATCGCTCCGGCCCCTGTCTTGACGGTCAGTCCCGTTGCCATTCGAATACCGAGTCCCATCTCTTCCTGATGTCCAAAGCGCAAGTCGTGTTCATCGGATAGAAACGATGCCTCCCAGATTAAGGCCGTACCGCGAACACCGTCTTCTTGCTCGATCTTAGAAAATGAGTAGCGGGCTGTTTCTCGGCACACCAAGGAACCGTCCGTGCCGATCCAGTGGTTCTCAACTGAGAACGAAAGGGTATCGTCTTTGACTGCCGGTGAATCGATGAACCTAACATGTTTTACGCTGGCTTTGTGCCGCCAGAAATCGTGTTCGTTCAGGTCGCCAAAGGCCAGCCACAATCCCGGATGCATACTCGAATGGTCCATTGCGTCCACGCCTTCGATCGGAGGATAGTTGCGCGTGACCTTCCTGCCGTTGGGAGCGTGGACGTTCGCGAAGTAAGGGCGGCGAATCTCCGGGTCGGAAAAAACATAGTCCGCCAACGCGTTCCCTCGGAGCGTCAGCGATAGGCGATCGTCTTTGGCCGCAACAGCAAAACCTGTCGGCGAATCTTTCACACCCTTCGCCGTGCCCTCAGCGGCGACGACGGTGCTCCTCTCCATGAGATACGCGACCAGGTCCGCTGCCTCTTGTGCTTTCAGCAACGCGGCATAGCTCGGCATCGATGAGTGATCTGATGTCGAGCGCGAGGTGATGCGAGACTTGGGAATGGTGCGCCGAGTTCCATCGGCGAGGCCAAGACTGACGCTAAGACCGCTCTCTTCTATCAGAATCCCCGACAACGATTCGTCATTAGTCTCGATGTTAACCTGGTTGTAGCCTTCGGTAATGACGGCGTTCGGTTCGAGGATGGACTGAATCGTGTGTTGGGCGGTGGAACGCTTCGATAGTGTCACCAGATCGGGACCGAACGCGTTGCCATGGTTCTCCAAGCGATGACATGCATAACATCCCACACCATTGACAGCGTGAAATAACCATCGACCGGAGTCAGGGTTCCCGGAACCGCCCAACTTTAGCACGGCCTCGACACTGGTTGGCTTGCTAGGCGGTTGGATTCCCAAGGGTTGGACGACTGCGATGTACATGCCTTTCCTTCCGGCTCGACCATCGTCTGTATTCCCGCCAAGAGTGATTCGACCGGCCGGAAACTCTGCGCTATGCAAACGGAAGATCCAATGGTCCGCCCGAATGACTTCATCCATCGGCGTAAAGTGATCACGAACCCACTTGGGGGGGGCTGGTAGTCTGTGGTCTAACGCCATGATCACTCGCACAGGGCGGTGTGCCGTAAACGATAACCAATCATCACCGGACACCTTGTCATCGCGGTTCTGTGTTTGCAGAAAAATGGCTCCCCGCAGGGAATCCGGCACTTTCTCAATCCGAAAATTGCGATCCGTGTAGGGACGTACGCCGGGCCGAAGATTGCTGGCGAAACGATAGTCCCTATCTTTCTGAACCTGAACATCGGTCACTAACGCAACTGTCAAATCACTCAACTTCGTCTTGCGATCGGCTGAGCTTGGCCCTTCTTCGGAAAGGGGACGGCCTTTGATCATGGCAAACTCGCCCTCTACCCCCTTGCTTAATCGTAGCTGGGCAATCTCACGGAGGCTCGGTAATGGATCTTGAGCAAAGGGCGCAATCTCTGAGAGGTCTAACGCGTTGTCTTCCAGAAGCGCTAGCAACGCCGCCCGACGCACAGCCGACCGAGCATCTGGGAGTAGCTCCTTCTGCGCCGCTTGCGGAATCAAATGGCGTAAGGCCTGCCAACCGGCATAGTAGACCGTAGCGTCCTTCTCGTCGGCTAGCACCGTTTCCAAGAACTTGCGTGCTGCGGCAGGCTTTGCTCGTCGAATGGCCAGGATTCCTTCGAAGCGGAGCCGAGGATCCGAGGCTAAAAGCGCAATCCGGATCGGCTCCGTCGATGCCTTTCGACCGCTCCGTCCATCCCTGTCCGCCAAGGCACGCAAAGACTGAATGCGTCGGTTTAGGCTGTCGCCGCTTTCCGAGAAGAGAGTGGCCAGATTCCGGTCGATGGACTCGTCGTTCACCGCAATCCGTGCCAGAGTCCAAACTAACCAAGTTTCTAAACGAACACTAACATCGCCCTTCAGTTTTCTCAGCAACTTAGGCACCACCGCCCCTCCACGGCGAACCAATTCCTCCTGCGCGTCCGTTCGCCTAACGGGAAGGTGGGATTCCAGATCATGCAAGAGACCATCCAACGGCCAATCGGAGTAAGGCGTTTCCCGGAGCTGCGCGTTGGTGTCCGCCAGCGTTCGGCCTTGGTAGCTGATCCGAAAGACTCGCCCCTCACTCGTCATCTCACCGTCCTTATATTCAGCACCGTACCCGCTGCCCCAGCCAAGCACCCAGAGAGCCCCGTCCGGACCGGTTTCGATGTCGGTTGGTCTAAATAGAGACTTGTCGCCAACGATGAAGGGCTCAAGCCCGTTCTCAGCTCGAAGCAACGCGCCATCCCAACGCGGCCGCCAAACAAAGGTCGTTTTATTGAGCCAATCATTGATAAAAAACACCTCGCGATGGGAATCTGGAAACACAGCACTGTTTCCATAGATGATCCCAGTTCCCGATCCCTCAAATAGAGGGCCGCTGACCGGCGCGGTCGGGGCGTGCGGTTCGGTTCCCCAGTGTGAACTCCACATATGATTCCACCCGAAGTGAGCGCCGGGAAACGGCATGAAGATTTGGTCGCCTTTGCTTTGATCATTGTCCGTGCCTAGCCAATTGAAGGAGTCGTCCATCGCAATGTCCCACGGATTGCGCGCGCCTCGCGAAATGATCTCCAGCTTACCCCCATCCGCATCGCATCGCAGTACACCGCCATCGCGCCCCCAATCGTCTTTCGGATTGTGATAGTTCTTCTGATAGGTTTCTGCAGTGAAGCGCACCGGTTCGGGAAAGTCGGGAGTGTCTGGAGGCGCGCTCATTCCCCAGAGTTCACGAAAGGCTTTGGGCGCGTAACGCCCAGGCTGGTTCAGCCCCTTCGAGTTGCCCTTGCTCATGTATAGCCGCCCATCCGGCCCCCAAGTTAAACCGTGCAGACCGTGTTCCAGGTTTCCAAGATCGGTGTAGAGGCGCACGTATTCATCGGCCACATCATCGCCGTCAAGATCTCTTACAACCGTCAAATCGGGTGCGTTGGCAATCCAAAGCTCATCCCCGCGCCAGGCGAGCCCTTGAATACAATTGAAGCCCGTCGCAAAGACCTTGGTTTCATCCGCTTGGCCATCGCCATCATGGTCCAACACAAACACAACGCTATCACCCGGTGTGTCCGGCTTGGGCTTGCGATACTGAGGCCCCATGCCCACGCACAACCTTCCCTTGGCATCGAACGCCATGGAACAAGGTTGCCGGACCAGCGGTTCGCGCGTAAAGAAGGAAACTTCAAACCCTTCCGGAACTTTGGGTAGGAGCTCCGCATCAGCCCCTCGGTCATCCTGGCCAGAAGAAACTGACATCGTCGCTGCCAAGCCAAGGAGCGAGGTAACAAGTTTAAGTTTAATCATAAAGTTAGTCTGGTATTGGTTCAAAAGCTTTCAGATCCCAAACAGTGAATCCCGCTAACTGATTCTGGGTTCTGGCAAGTCGACTTCATAGAGCTGGGCATGGCCCGTTTGATCGGAGGTAAAGACTACCCTTCGACCGTCGGGCGAAAAGTTAGGGTGCGGGTGCGTATGTTGCGGCGCGTAGACGTCCACGGGGCCGTCGTCATAGGGGCAATGATCGGTGCTCCAGTGATCCCCGGCATTGGACGAATCGGGCAGGCAAAGCGCTTGTGGCTCGCTCTCTTCACCCTGAACGTTGAACACTTGCAATCCGACATCGGGATCCCTCGTGTCCGTCACCATCATTCTACCAGTGCGATCGATCATGGGGTGCCAGGCATTCATTCGAATGACCGTGCGGATCGCACCTGTCAGCACGTCGATGCCGATGACTCCTCGCGGCCAGTTCACAGTAAGAATCTCCATGGTACCCGGGCGCCACGTCTCGTGAACGATCCACTCCTTCTTCAGCGCGTCTCGTTCATAAACTAGCTTGTTGTCAGAGCCATCTCGGCGAATGACCCAGATGCGAGAATGATAGGGCCCCGCATACCTTAACCAAGTTGGGTCATCGGGATGAAACTGAGGGTGTCCGATCGTATCCCGCTCAAGGATGATTTCGGACTTTCCCGATTGGGTGTCGATGACGTAGAACTTTGCGACTTGGCCCAGTTTTACCGGCACCGCCCACCAACGATCGTCACGACTTAGTGTGGTGGTTCCCATCGCAGCGCCGACCATGCCCTTTTCACGAATGTTGTCGCTGCTGAATGACACCAGCTGCTCCTCCTTTAGGGTTTCCGTATCGACGCGCCAGGCTCCTGCACCTGCCGTGAAGTAAACGAAACGACCGTCATGCGAGGGATGGATCGACCATTCGTTCAAGTCATCGCGATCGGTCAGTTGCAACAGGCTGCCGGAATCGCAGAACATACTAAAGAGTTGAGGTGACCCCGTGCGATGCGAAACCAGGATCAAACGCTGCATGGCATCATCCCATGCAGGCAAATAGTAAAACGGGTGATGGTGAATGGACGGATGAGAAGTCAATTGCCGGACACGCGCTCCGGTTGCCTCGTCGGTGAACGACTGAACTTCAGTGTTATAGAGAGTTCCCTTACCCATGTCTGACGCTTTCGAGCAACGCGGCTGCATTACCCTGTAGGATGTTGTTAGAAAGTCCCTCGACGGCACGGATCGATCGTTCGATCCCCGCAAACGGGAAATCGCTCGCAAAGTACATTCTCTCCGAACCAAAGAATGCCTCGGCGGCGTCAATCCCAAGGCGCGAACCAAAGGTAGCCGTGTCTGCGTGAAAGCGCCGAAACGCTTTGATTGCCGTTTCTTTCAATGGAGTTTCCGCCGCCTGTTGCTCTTCAGGCGCGTATCGGGTTCCAAGTGCTTCCAATCCGGATTCGAGGCGCCCCTCAACCATTGGAATGGTGCCTCCCGCGTGGTGGGTGATGATCTTCATATCCGGGTAACGATCAAACAATCCCGAGAACACGAGCCGTCCCGCACAGACGCTTGTTTCGTGAGGCCAGCCAAATGCCCACCAAAGATCGAACTTTGAGAGGGCTTCATCGGGATAGTCGGGCTGACTGCTAGAGCGCAATGGATGCAGCCAAACGGGGCAATCCAGTTCAGCCAACTGTTCCAGAACGGCCAAGTATTCGGGTTGGTCGAGAGGGGAACCGTTCACATGCGTGTAGATCTGAACGCCAACCGCACCCAGCTCGAGCACAGCCCGTCGAGCCTCTAACATAGCAGCGTCAGGATGATTCATCGGCAGCGAAGCAACAAAACCGGGAAAGCGAATGGGATCGATCTCACACCACTCCGCAAGACAATCGTTGCCAATGCGCACCAGCTCCGGCGATGCATTCGGATCGGCAATGCTCTCTGGCGCAGGAGAAGCCAAACTGAGCAACTGACAGTAGCCATCAAAACCCTCCATGATCCGGCGACGCTCATCAAGGTCGGACATCCCGGGGAGGACGACGGCGCGATCGAACATCACCATTCGTCCATCCATATGGGAACGGCACGCTTCAATGTAGCGTGGCGGCAGGCAGTGATTGAAAATGTCGATCAGAACGTCGCCCATGTCAGGTGCGTCAGCGAACGACCGGGTAATCGATGGCCTTCAGTTGTTCCCGAATGTCCTGAATGCCTGCTACGGACAGGGGACGAATCGGGCGGCGAAAGAGTGGGCTCGGGAACCGTCCCATTAACCACCGGGCGACTTTCATGCGCTGGTGGGCGCCGCACCCAGGTTCGCCGAAATTGTAGATGAGTCGCGCGAGCGGAGCCACCGTCTCACGGGCGTCGCGGGCTCCGGCCAGGTCGGCGTCCAAGGCGGCGTGGACTGTTTTCCCCATCAGTTCCGGCACAAAACCGGCAAACCCGATCAAGGCACCATCGGCTCCCTCCAGGAGAGTCGGCAACAAGAACTCGTCATGACAGGTGACAATCGATACATTGGGAGCGGCCGCCTTTAGTTGCTCGTAATCGAATAGCCAACGAGACATATCACGCGTGCCCATCTTGATCATCACCACCTCGGGAATCTTGACCATCTCCAGCATCTCCTGGAGTGTGTAGCCCGCCTTGGTCCAGGCAGGATATTGGTGAATGATGATGGGCACACCAGCGCCTTCGGCCACATCGCGAATAAAGCCTACCGCCGTCTCATCACTGCGGCCAAACCGCAGCCAGTGATGAGGTGGCATCAGCAGAATGGCATCCGCCCCGGCATCGCGGGCAGCCTTGGCGTGGTCGATGGCCTCGTGAGACCCTTCGGCAGAAACCCCAGTGATGGTCTTTACATCCCTCTTCTGCTGGCCGTTCACAGCATCCACCGCTGTGCGTACCACAGACGTCACACGGTCCCGTTCCTGGAGTCTTAGGGACATGATCTCTCCAGTGTGTCCATTGCAGACAACACCATTGATCCCGTCGACACTTGCGACTTCAGTGATGTATTCAGTTAGGCCACTTTCATCGATGGATTCATCGTCGTGGAACGGACAGAGTGTTGCCGGATAGACTCCGGACCAGGGTTGGGATTGCCAATCGTTATTCATTGTTAGGTTATACTGTGAAGAGTAGGACGAATCCGCCTATCAGGAGGCCGACCATGAGCCAGCCGGCCGCGAAGCCGATGAAGGCAGTCTTGGAAGGAAGGGGAATTTCGAGTCCACCGGCCTGCACGAGCATCTTCCGCTCGGCGGGCTCGACACCGGGGGGCAGTTCGCAGTTCTTCTCGATGACCTCGCCGTCCTTGATCGGCGTACGGGTCAGCGAATAGAACTGGTCGAGGCGCTCCTTCGGCATCGGCTTGGTGAAGAGACTGACAATGACTCCCGCCAGCACTCCGATGCTCAGGTAGGAGAGGATCTGCCAGGCGTCATTCATCGCGAAGACCTCACCCTTCTGGCTGGTGAGCTTCATGGCCTGGGCGAAGGACTGCCCGTGCAACCACGCTGCAAACCATCCACGGGTAACCAGGAACCAGGTCGCGAATCCGGAAAGGACGCTGGCCCAGGCACCGGCGGCCGTCGTGCGGCGCCAGAGGAACCCGAGCCAGAAGGCGATGCCCATGATGGCCACCGTCTTCATCCAGATCTTGAGGCCGGCGATCACCGCGCCCTCACCCGCTGCGGTGCGCATCACGATGAAGGCAAAGGCAATTCCACCCGCCACCACAACGATGGAGGCGATCCGGCCCACCCAAAGGTAGTGCTTCTCGGAGCGATCCGGGCGGGCGGGACGGTAGAGGTTCTCTGTAAACAGGCCCGCGGAAGCGATCATGAAGGAGTCGCAGGAGCTCATGACCGCCGCGAGAAGCGAGGCAATGAACACGCCAAGCAAACCAGGCATCAGGCCTGGGAGGAAACGGTGGGCCATGTCGCCGTAGACATCGTCCGGCTTCACGTCTGCAGGATCGACGCCGTTCTGCACATACCAGGCGAGGGCAGCGAGGCCGGTGAGACACCAGGCGATGGTGCAGATCCGCTTCACAAACGTTCCACACATGAAGCCCACCCGTCCGTCAAACTCAGTCCGGCCGGCCGCACAGTTCCCCATCGCACTCGGCAGGGCGACGATCAGGAACAAGACGTTCACCGAGAGCATCGCAACGTAGAACGTGTTGATCTTCGCCGGCGCGACGAGACTGAGCATCGATTCACCCAGCGCTTCGTTCCCGGCGATGGTCTCCTGCATGCCGGACAAGCCGCCCACTGCATTCAACACCACCGGCAAGAGCATGAACGAAAAAATGATCGTCATGATCCCCTGCACGAAGTCGGTCACGATCGCACCACCCAATCCACCAGCGATGCCATACACCACGAAGAGCACGGTAATGATCGGGATGGCCCACGCCGCATCGATCGCTCCACCCGTGCCCGCATCGATCAAGGCACCGGCTCCGATCAGCATCACGCCGATCTTCACCGACATGCCGATGATACCGATGAACGCAAAGAGCACGGCCACGCTCCGTCCGTAGCGCAGCGCATAGATGTCCGCAGTCGTGGTGGCCCGGAAACGGCGCATCACCGGAGCGATCAACCAGTAGAACGGCGTCGAGAAGAGCCACATCCACTGGAACCAGATTCCCGACAGGCCGTTCCTTGCCGTAGCCGCCGCCACCGTCACCGCCTGGTCCGAGGCTGTGCCCGTCCCGAAGGCGTGCATGATCATCATCCACTTCCCGAACCGCCGTGGCATGAAGAAGTCCTGCGACCGACTGACACGACGCCCAGACCAAATGCCCAAGGCAGTCACACCGAGCAGATAGAGGACGATCACAAGGCCATCGAGCCAATGCAGTGAGTTGGGCATCGCTTCTTAGATTATCGAATGGGACAAAGACTGGCCGGAATCACGCTAAATGAAACAACTATTGCTTATTTCATTGAAATGAGCGATGCCGCTTGGTATTCATCGTGCGATAGAAGCTTCATGAGCATCACGGTCAAAGACATAGCCGAGGAAGCCGGTGTCTCGCTCGGCACGGTGAGCCGAGTGCTAAATGAACATCCCCGAGTCTCGGAGGAGAACCGGCGGCGCGTGTCCCGCGTGATCAAACAACTTGGATACACGAGACTTAGAAGACGATCCCACCAATCACTTGGGGCTGGGCTTCGCAACAAGACACTCATGCTGGTTACGCTCGGCATGCATCGAACGCTCGCGCAACTGCCAGTTGTTGCCCAGGTAATGCATGGCATTCAAGACATGGTCACCAAGAGCCGCGCGAGCTTGCTTCTAGCTGATTGCCCGGATCCTACCAATGCTCTACGCACCGTCGGTCTCAGCCCCGTGGATGGGGTGCTGATCAAAGGAGCCATGCAAGGCGATCTCGTCGCCGCCCTCGAACCTGGCTTTGTCGACTGGCTCAAGAACCACCCCTGTGTTTGGTTCATGGGTCGACCGACTGGCCTGCCCGGCGACGTCGTGGGGACAAACGACTGGGACGTCGGCGTGTTGGCAGCCAACCACCTCGTGAAACGAGGTCACACACGCCTGGCATTTCTCTCGCCCAAGCCGGGGCACGCCCTGTTCGAAAGACGCCAGGCCGGTTTTCGGGCTCAGGCTCGCAAACTGGGCGCGGCGATGACTTCGTATGTTGGAACCACTCGCAAATGGACGCTACCCCTTGAGCCTGCCAACGATCTAGATATCGTACAACGTCTACTGGATAAGATTCTAAACGCTGAAGCTCCAGTAACAGCCGTCTTCGTCCCGGCAGACAGCATTGCGATTCTCATCTACCGAGCACTAGCGGAACGCCATCTCAAACCAGGGAACGATATCGCCGTCATTTCGGTCAATAATGAACTGTCCATCGTCAGTGCACTGTATCCATCGCTCACGACGATTGATGTCGAGGCGGAAGAGATTGGACGCCTTGCCGTGCAACAACTCGCTGACCGCCTTAGCTCACCAACCATGAATGCCTCCATGGAACAGAACTTGGATCCTATGTTAGTGCCCGGTCAATCAGTGTCAGACCTAAGGCAAGCCACCGAAGCGTGAACCCCGCATACCAGCCGCCATCTGCCCGCCTGGAACACCCTTCCGAAACCACGCTGCAGGTCGATCAGAGAACCACGAACAAGCCCTACCATTACCAACGCTGAACTCGGACTTAATTAACAGAGATCATGAAAGAAACCAAGCCTTTGCAAAGGCAGATCAAACGCCGACATTTCCTTAAGCAAACCAGCGCGACCGGCGCGCTAACGGGCCTGACCATCATGTCAGGGCTCCGCGCTCAATCGCCTAACAACAAGCTGAACATCGCTGCCATTGGAGTTGGCGGTCGGGGTGCTAGCGTCATCAGCCGATGCACCGACGAGAACATCGTAGCCCTTTGCGATGTCGATGCTGATCGCGGCGCGGAAACGTTTAAGCAATTCCCCAAGGCGAAGCGCTTCATAGATTTCCGTGTCATGCTCGACAAGATGGGCAATGAGATCGATGCAGTGATCATCGCCACTCCGGACCACACCCACGCGGTGGCGACCATGGATGCTATGCAGCGTGGCAAACACGTCTACACTGAGAAGCCACTGACCCATAGCATCTGGGAGGCAAGGCAACTTACAGAAGCCTCGCGCAAATACAAAGTCGCCACCCAGATGGGCAACCAAGGCCATTCATCCGAAGGCGCGCGCCAAACCGTGGAGTGGATCCGCGCGGGTGTGATTGGTGAGGTGCGCGAAGTGCATTGCTGGAGTGATCGACCGCTACGTGGCACGCGCTTTGATGGCGAGCTGTATTGGCCACAAGGAGTTCCCTACCGTCCTGCGGACAAACCGCCGGTTCCGGATACGTTAGATTGGGATCTTTGGTTAGGCCCGGCGCCGCATCGCCCTTATCACCCGAGCTATGTGCCCTTCGACTGGCGCGGTTGGTGGGACTTTGGCACCGGTGCCTTGGGCGACATGGGCTGCCACATCATCGATCATCCTTACTGGGCACTTCAGTTAGGCCATCCGGAAAGTGTGGAGGCGACGAGCTCGCATGTCAGTCGCGAAACGGCTCCGCTCGCTTCCATGATCACGTATCAGTTTCCTGCCCGAGGCGACCTTCCACCCGTGACCATGTACTGGTATGATGGCGGCCTCAAACCGCCGCGCCCTGCCGAGCTTGAACCGGATGAAGAACTGTTAGTCGATGGGTGTCTCTATATCGGTGACAAAGGTAAGATGATGCACAAATCCCACGGCGGCAAACCGGTCCTGATCCCGTTGTCGCGCATGGAGGATTTTAAAAGGCCGCCCAAGACGATTCCACGTCTCGACGGTCACGAACAGAACTGGATTGATGCTTGCAAGGGCGGCGAGCCCGCGTGTTCCAACTTCGAATACGCAGGGCCAATGACGGAAGTGGTCTTGTTAGGTAATCTTGCCATCCGCACCAGCGGTCCCTTGCTTTGGGATGGCCCAAACATGCGCGTCACCAACAACAAATCCGCCAACAAATTTATCCGGAGAGCGTATCGCAAGGGGTGGGCATGGTAGTAATGGCATCCTAATCACAACGCTCAATTGCCTACGGTAGCACTTCATCTTGATTGGCGATCTTGGCATCTTCAGCGTTCCATTGATAGGTGATCATGCGATGATCGTCGTAGATTTCTACGACCCCTTGTGGTGCCCGAACAGGGCTGCGAACTCCGCAACGGTGTAGACTGGCTTCTCATGCTGAGGGAGTGTTGGTGATGATGGTGTTTTAGACATGGCTATTCATGGGTTGGTTCTTCCCATGGATGCGCAGACCAGCGAGCAAAGGTCCGACCTTTCGCTCTCCGTTCCAATCTTTGCCTTAGGTTGCTTGAGCGCTGCCATCGGCATCGAGATTGCTAGTCATGAGTGTTAGTTCACAAAATCTACCTAAGCCTCGCGCAGCAGAGTGCGCGAAAAATAGCGTCAGCAAGCCGCACTTCAAACGGGATCTCGTGGTGTCAGAAAAGTCGAATCGCCCTTCATTCATACCGCATCCCGGTAGTAGTAATCCGCCTAACCGCTCACGACATCCCAGCTCTCCTTCTCCTGCCAGAGCGAATTCAGCCTCAATACTTCAGCACTCGGAACTCCTCCTGCCAGTAGTCGATCACGTGCTCTTGTTGCTGGTTCACCCAGCCTACCAGAGACACCAGCATCAGGCTGAATACGTCCATTTCAGATTCTTGCAATCACCGATCTAAGAAATGCAGATCGAATCCCCATTCCCATAAACTCCCCAACCGATTGAAGGTCGGCAACTTACGCCACAATCGAATTTCTTGACATTACGGGGTGGAATTCGAACCCTCGAAGTGCATTTGAGATAGTGGCTATATTTAAAATCGCACTTTCTGAGCCATCTCAAGAGAGTGCTCGTTGCGGAGGTGGCCGTAGACCTTCATAGCGAGAGCACCGCCATCCTTGTGGCCCAACCACTTAGAAACGGTCGGGATGTCTACGCCTGATTCGATGCATATCGTGGCGAAGAGGTGACGCAGGTCATGATGGGTGATGGGCTCCATCCCAACCTTCTCGGCGGCAGAAGTCATGGCTTTACGCGCGACGGAGACCCTGACCAGGTGGGTGTATGGAGCCTGTTTACCAATTCGCGTTTCAATTCTCGATAGAAGGTCGGCGAAGTTCGCAATGATGGGCACTCTGCGGATGAGGCCGTTTTTGGTGCCTTTCTTCGGGCTGCCCATGACGAGAATCTCGCCTCGCTTCCGATCACAGTGCCTCCAAATTACATGCCGAGCTTCTCCAATTCTCAGTCCGGTGTAGGATAGGAACTCAACCAAGTCGGCACAATCATTTGCCCATCGATTTGGAGAGGTCCGAATTGCTTCCACCCAGAGCCCGAATGTCTCAGAATCTGGAAGTTTGGTCGTGAGATCCTTCTCAGACGGTTTTACCCGCTTCAGGTGCTTGGCGGGATTCGCCCGCCGAAATCCCCCGTCAACCGCCAGCTCAAAGATCGCTTTCAGCGCCCCAAGCGTGTTGTTGTAACGGCTTGGTGAAACCTGCTTCGAGTAGCGGCCAGCCCAAGCTTCACACTGCGAAGGCTTCACTTTGGGAATCGGCGTTCCGCCAAGATCTGGCCAGCTCTTCCTGAGAGCCACTTCAATCTCATCCCAGTAGTCCTTGGTGGAATCTTTGGTCGAGGTGTCATTCTTGAACTGAGACCGCCAACCTGCAATCGCATCATCAACGAGCTGCCAACTCTCACCGGAGTTCGCCACTTCCGAAATCCTTTCCTGGTCCTTTAAAAGTTCCGAAAGCTCGTGCTGAGCAACACTCAGCAGCTTCGTTCCCAGGGAGCGCCATGTAAGCTTGCCAGCCACTTTGAGGCGCGCATAGTAGGTCCCAGATCGATGTTTATAGAGATTTTTGTAACGAGTAGCCGTCCAAGTTTTGATCTTTGTTTTCACGAGTGTATAAATAAAGTGTATAATTGCTCGCTTGACTCTGCAAACTTCTCACGTAAAACGCTGATCAGTAAGCAAAAGCCGACGTGGCGGAATTGGTAGACGCAACGGACTTAAAATCCGTTATTCGCAAGAGTGTGCGGGTTCGATCCCCGCCGTCGGTAGTCTCTCATAATAAGAGAGTTACAAGATCTAGATTGATCTCATTTGCTAGGATCTTGTTTCTACTACTGCCCTCTCCCATCTCGGTAGCGCAGAGGATGAACCGGCCTATGCTCTCGGCGTTTTCCTGACAATTAGCCTAAAAGAGCCGACCAAACTAAGACTCGCTTCCCATCTCCATATTAAGCAGCAATCTCTCGGCGAATCCTCACCAGCTCGCGAGCCTTTCTGCTTTCCATTTCGATCACTGCACCACCGAATGCGTCTCCAGTTCGATCCGTTACTCTTGCACCAATCACCGTAGCCTTCCTGCGACGCTTGAAGCTCCGATGGTATCTCGCTCGCTTCTCGGCTTCCCCGAGCTCTCTGGCTACCCTCCATTCATGAAAGCACTGCCAGGCGTCCTTTAGGGCCGTAGATCGATCTAAACCGCCCTCAGCAGCTAGGGTAGACGCCAGGCGCATTACGTCGGCGCGCGTGACAGACTGAGCAAGCTTCGGGTCTGATGGGTGAACGGTCGAAGAGATCTTCATGATTGGTAGGCTGACAAAGACGCATAGCCGAGATTTGTAGGTAATTCTAAAGATCGAGTGGTTGAGGCAATTCTCAGCTTGAGTTGCCATACAGTAAGCTACTGTAAAGGAATGAAGTGGATGCTGTTATTGTAATTAGCTTTTGCATCTTGCGTGTCGACTCAACCAATCGATCACCTGGATAAGCTTCCTCGACCGATCAGCGGAACGTTTAGAATCTCGCGTCCGCTCTCAACCGATCCCGACTTTATTTCAGCGCCACGGAACAAAGTCGCTGAGTCTTACCTCCGGGTGTTTTTGACCCCCCTCCAACCCCTAGCAATGCGGCGAATCTAACCCCATGGACGAAAAGCAATTTCCTAGCAG
>JAACDM010000418.1 GCA_009936795.1 Verrucomicrobiaceae bacterium
GAACGATGGAGATTCCTATCGATATGTCTCCCCGTGTTGAAGCGATTGTTCCAGGCCAACGTGATGTGAGTAAAAAGTTAATGGGCATTGTTAGACTACGCGGAAGTGAGGAAGATCAATGAAGAAGTCTAGACTGAGTCATTGCCTATGAGAGTATCCTGCCGTTCCCTTAAGGGCTTCACCTTACCCGAAGTATTAGTTGCGGGAGCAATGAGCGCTGCCTTCATGACAGCGGCAGCACTGTCGTTTCAGGCTGTAACCTACAATCAGCAGCGCTATCAGGGTTTGGTATCAGTGACCGTCAATTCTGGAGGTGGATTAGCCGGTGCTGTGGGTAATTTTTATCCCAACTTGACGGGACAGACGATTTTAAATGTCTATGGCTCTCCCGCATATGGGCGGGCAGCGGCCGCTCAGAACGTGTATGAACGTTTTTGGGAAGATGTAGAGAAAGCATCAGCTGTATTCTGTTTAAGTAGAAATGGCCAATTGAATGTAGCAGGAACGCCTCCTGGTAATCTAATGCGGCCAAAAGAATTACCATTTCCTGTTGGGCTAACATTTACGGATGTCGACTCCCATTCGGCGTTCTTGCTTAATGTGCTCATTCCCTATAACTCGGCGGCGTCAACGATTTACACCGACTATAGGAATGTATCTCCGATACCATTGGGAGCAGATCCGATTCATGTGGGTGGGTCTGTTTATGTGATCCAACCTTATGATATTACTGGAGAGCTAGGCGTACGTGCGATCTATGAGATCGATTTGATCAAGACCTCTTCGCCTGTTGGGGTCTATGCATCTGTAAGAAGATACGTGAAGAACGTTATCGCGGGATCAGATTTGTCTGACTATTATGACGTTTTCTATGAGGATGCGAAAGTGACTGATTTTGGGCCCCTCTTTGTCGCTTTCGAGAAGAGTAGCCGTTTAGCATTGCCTGAGTCCGCGACGGCCGATGAGGATTCTTATGGAGTCACAGCAGATGCCTACAAAGTCGGACCTCGTGCTCCATTTACTTTTATGTGGTGGCCTGATCCGGCTCTGATGCTTGGGAAGGACGGAGGAGAATTAGTAGGGAATGCTGCAGCTCTCTCCGCTGGTGATGTCCGGGCTTCCTACTATGAAATGGGCGCCAAGACGAGTTTGATGAGCGTGGTGCCAATCTTTCCCTCTCTCTGATATAACGTGAAGATTTTTCGAACGAAGAAGCGGTATCAAGGCAGTGTGCTCGTCGTGAGTTTGCTGATTCTTGTGGCGGGGACGGTTGGCATGGCGTCAATGATGGTAGTGCTCTCGGCTCGGAGTCAATTGGTCATGGACCTAGAGTTTGGCGTACAGCGCCGATTGGCATTGCGGAATGCGAGGGCTATGTGTCAGCTCTATTTTATCAACAGAGGTCTAGCTAATAGCTCTCCAGCAGTAGATCTTGATTTGGGAGGCGGTTGGGGAAAGGTAGGAATACCAGCATCGGCTGAGAATCCTCTTGGAAGCCAGCAAGAGTTCAGGCTGAAAAATCTCCTTAGCCCAGGTTGGGATCGTGGTTTTACGGAAGATGTTCTAGCAACGGTGTATCATCCGGTTCCGTACGATACGGGCGGGGCTGAGGTTCAGACTTCAATGCGTGTGCAGCTCAAGAGTCGTTCTCCTTTGCTTGCAGGCAATCTGCTGATACTTCATCATACATTGACGAATTCGGGTTCGATTGATGCAACTATATCGGGTGGTGTTCAAGTGAATGGGCATGCGACCTTTTGGAAGGATGAGAGTTTTCCTGGTACTGTTGGAAACTTAAAAGTCGAAAGCTATGATCATTCAGATATTGTCTCCGAAGCTATTGGAAATCTCGCGGGTAATCACATACCACCGACGAATTATCCTTTCTTCAGAAGAACGACAGGGAATGACGTCGTAGGAGCGACGGGTGTACCAATTACGGATGGAAGGTTCAATATGATCCAAATTGGCACGGCGCCTGCCTTGCCGCCTGATCCCGATGCAATCTATAAAAAGAATACGCTTCATTATAAAATGACGGCGAACTCATCGCCAACGGTTGTGGATGGAAATGTCGATTATACAGTTGGAGCAGTGAGCGGTGATGAGCTGGCTGGTCAACGAAGAATTACCATCGATTTGAATAATCCGGCGGTTTCTCCCGTAATTGTGAATGACGGCGTCTTCCATATCCGGTTTCTTGGATATATGGACTCGGGCCAAGGCGATAATGAGCCGCCTGGTTTTACCATTGTTCGCTCAAGTGATCTCTTGTCAGTGACGTTTGAGAACAACAATTATCGACGTCTAGTGGTTGGTCTTCAGTCGTCAACTCATCGCGATGTTGCTGTAAATTTCACGAATGCCGTGAGTTGGAGATTGTTGCTGACATCGGAACTGACGTCGACAACCTGGAATGTTCCTAGCGGCAGTGTGGTGAATCTTACCGGTGGTATTCGTACAGACTCAACGGTCGCGGTGCCCAGGGGTCTGCTCATTCTTAACAGAGAGTCTAGCCCAAACGCCTTAGAATTGATGGACCCACGTGAGAGCTGGGTTGAAATTTATCGGAACTAATCATGCAATCTCTTCTTTCTTCGACTGTCCACAGGAATTTCAACGGATATACTATCATTGAAGCGATGGTGGCTGTTTCTATACTTATGTTAGGAGTTGCTGCTGCCGCGGCGCTCTCGATGACTATGCTTACTCAAGAAGATATCAATGCTCGAGCTGCCCGCGCAATCAATTGGCAAGAGAATACGTTGCGTCTCTATCAACTTGGCCTTGGCACGAGTGCAGACGTCAGTGAGATTGTGGAGACGATGCCTGGCCTTCCTGGC
>JAACDM010000049.1 GCA_009936795.1 Verrucomicrobiaceae bacterium
AGAATTCCGTTCTTTAGTGACTTTGGCAATTTCTTTCGATGGGATCTTGGAGGTTTTTCCAAGCTTGCGTCATGACGGGGGCCTGGAGATGCTTCATCATCATGTCCCGAGCACTATTCCTCCTCCTGTTCTCATCCTTGATAGCGCCTCTTCACGGCAAAGAAACGGCTGGTTTGCAGCAAGATCTTCTGAAGGTTTATCAGACATGGCGTCAGACCATGATCAGGAAAGATTACAAGAGTTGGAAGCAAGTGACGGCCTACGCGCGGCAGATTGAAACGCGCAACTTGGTTGTGTCACAGAAGAAGCGTTTCCCGTCGGCCATGTTTGCGTTGCCAATGAAGCCACCAGCAATCGAGCGCTTACGTTTGCTTCAGGTGAACGAGAAAGGGCCAACTGCAGTTGCTATCTTTTATGGGAAAGCAGATCTCGATGTGAAGGCGGCAGCTCCTAACAGCTTGCTTGTCTTGCGTTATCTTAAGGAGGGGAACCAATGGAAGTTTTATCGGCTTGCGCTGATGAGTCAGTTGCCTCCGGAAGTGATCGCAGACGTTAGCGCGAACACGTTGGGGTTTCTTAAAGATGCTGTCTTCCAGCCTAGTGGCCGAAGCCCGAACGTTCAGAAGCCCTGCGAGATCCCGGATTACATTGCTGACATTCATCTTATCACCTATGGGTTCGACACGTCTGTGACCGTGAATGGTATCAGTACACACGAAGCGAGTGATACCCATGGCACTCAGTTAGTGATTGGCGGGCTCAGGAATGGTAAGAACACGATTGAGGTGGAAGGAAAACGATTGAGAGGTTCTGCTAAGGGAAAGAAGAGCCTCAAGGTTTCTGTGCACCTGAAGACAGGAAATCGCAAGTCGCCTGCCGTGCAAGTCTTCGAGTTCAAGCCCGATCCTGCGAAAGGTCCCTACACTTACACAGGTGAGTTTGTCGTGGATAAGACGACCATAGGCCGCCACTTTCGGCGTTAGGGAAACGAGTGTTCCTATCCAGGGTTGGAAAAGGATATGACTCGAATCTGCTGCCTCCTTTTGACTTGCTGTCTGCCCAATGCGGTGCTGGCTGGTAAGGCCTGGGATGCGGCTTGGGAGGTGCTCAGCGAGCATTGTACCAGGTGTCATGGCGGAGTGAAGCACAAGGGTGGCCTGGATCTGCGGGCGGTGCCAAATATTTTGAGAGGAGGGGAAAGCGGGCCCGCCGTGGTGGCGGGAAAGCCGACCGAGAGCCTGCTCATGGAGGTTCTACAGCCGGATGCCGATACCAGCATGCCACCGAAGGGGGAGCGACTGGCGGAGTCCGAGGTGGCAACCATTTCTACATGGATTACTTCTCTGGGGGAGGAATCGAATGCCCCGTCAGTAGCAGCCATCCTGCCTTTAGAAATGCCGCCGCATGTGGTCATCGATTTCCTGGTGGCGCGGGGCTGGGCGTCGCGGGAGGTGACTCCCTCGAAGTTGGTTGATGATGCTGGGTTTGTGCGTCGTGCCTACCTTGATCTCCTCGGCCGAATCCCCACCGTGGCAGAAAGGCATCGGTTCCTTGCCGAAGTCTCGTCTTACAAGCGTTTGCGATTGATTAATGATTTGTTAGATCACCCGGAATTTGCTCGGAATTTTGCGGAGATCTTTGACACCGTGTTGATGGGGCGGCGACACGGGCTGGCCGGTAGGGGCCGCGCCTTAGACCGAGGAGGAGATTGGCATGAGTACCTTAAATGGGTCTTCGCATCGAATCGGCGTTGGGACGACGTAGCTTATGATTTGCTCGGAGCGCGAGCGACGACAGGGAAGGAGCGCGGGGCGCGTTGGTTCTTGGTCGGGCACAAAGACAATCATGAGGACATGGTGCGGCAGGTGGCACCGTCCTTGCTTGGCAAGCAGATTGCTTGTGCTCAATGCCATAATCATCCACTGATTCCTGAGATCGAGCAGCGGCACTACTGGGGACTGGTGGCCTTCTTTAAGCGGTCTTTCAATGTGGAGACACCGAATGGACTTGCATTGGGAGAGGCGGCTACTGGTGGTCAGTTTGAGTTTAGTTCGTTGGAGGGAGATTCCTTTAAAGCGGAACTCGCGTTTCTAAGTGGGAAGACGGCGGAAGATATAACGAATGAGGCGTATCGCGTGATGCCGTCAAAAGAGTATCTTGATAGACTGACAAAGAAAGACAAAGACAAGGCAAGGAAGAAGAGAAAGGGGCCGCCCAAGATGGAGATGGCACCCATCCCGGTTGTGTCCAGGCGTGGCGCTTTGGCTGAGATGGTGATTGAATCTTACCCAGAGTTCGCCAAGGCCTTCGTAAATCGGATTTGGGCTCTTTTGTTAGGGAGAGGCCTCGTTCACCCAGTAGATCACTTGGATTCGATTCATCCGCCCAGTCATCCAGAATTGCTTGAATGGTTAGGAAAAGATTTCGCTAGTAAGGGTTATAATGTCAAACGTCTCATCTGTGAGATTATGACAAGCCGGGCTTATCAAATCGATTCTCTGCCCATGGGTGCTGAGCGACCACCTCCCGAAGCCTTTGCTTGCGCCATGATGAAGCCGCTGTCGGCTGAGGCGCTCTACCGTTCGGCCCTTGTTGCGGGAGGACATGAACCGGATGGCGAAGGGAATTTCCCAGGGATTGATGAGGAGCGTTACCGGCACGCCTTTGCCCGGGTGTATAGCGATCTGTTTCCTGAGACATATAGCCCCTCGGCTGCTGAGGGGCTCTTCTTCTCGAATAACCCTCTGATGAACGAGGTCCTCGTGCGTGACTTCGAAGGGCGAGCGCCGCATGAAGTGTCTGAGATTGCTTTCGCAAGTGCTTTGGGGCGTGAACCAGATGAGGAAGAGCGCGCGGCAAGCCTTGCGTATCTAAATGGGGAACCAGAGAGATCGGCATCGTTTCTTTGGGCCTTGATTGCTGGATCGGAGTTTCGTTTTAATCACTGATCAGCGCTGCCATGTCTTCCTCATCGACCAACGTTTCTTCGCAAGATTGTGGCTCGCCCGATCACACGATGCATCGGCGTCGGTTCCTTCAGGGCGCGGTGGCTTCGGGAGCCATTTCTACTATGAGTTGGAGTGGGCTATTCTCAGTCCCGGCATTTGCCGAGCAGGTGAAACGTGCGAACAAACGCTGCATCCTCTTGTGGCTTTGCGGGGGACCAAGCCAGTTTGAGACTTGGGATCCGAAGCCGGGAACATCCACCGGTGGTCCCTTTGGGAGCATTCCGACAGC
>JAACDM010000050.1 GCA_009936795.1 Verrucomicrobiaceae bacterium
AATTCCGAGGTACAAGCCTTACTTCCATATAATTTCCGCAATCTTTATCCCTACTATTTAAACGAACTTACGCCGCTGGGTACTAGGGCGTGTACCATGGGGGAAGCTCATTCAGGTACTCGGGCAAGCGTCGCTGGCCATCTTCGTAGCCCACACGATCTTGCGAACCGTCCTGACTAAACTTGGCCTGTGGCAGCCGGAGATCCACTTTCCCCTCGGAATACTGGTAGGGATCCTGGGACCGTTGGCCCTTTTGGCGATTGAACGTTGGTGCAGGTTTCCCTATTTCTTTACTTGGCCATCAAGGCCTCAGTCACCAAGGCCGTGATCTGTGCGGTGTGGTTCGAGTAGAAGATTTCATGGTGTTCACACGCGATCACGTGGACGGTAAGATCTTCGCAAAGTGATTCCCAGCCCAAGGTGGGGTCAACTTTTGCAAGCTGAGACTGAGAGCGTATCAAATGAATACTTCCTGCTAGCGCTCCCTTTGGTTTGTAGGCATCGAGAGCTCGAGTGTGCGTTTCCGCCGTCGCCTTATAGGCTAAAGGATACCCTTCCTGATCGGCGGCCCGAGGTGCGGCGAAGGTGCCTTTGGTAACCAAGCGTATGGAACGTCGGAGAAAATGTTTGAAACGTTGATAGAGCTCTTCCACACTGCTTTGCCTCAGCATGGATCGAAGGTAGCGTCCTTGGCTTGGACTTTGAGAGGGAAGAATACTGTCGATCACATTGAAGTAGGCGACGGTCTCTCCCTGTTGCTCTAGCTGATAGGCCATTTCATAGCCCACGGCAGCACCAAAGCAGAAGCTGGAAAAATGATAGGGACCACGGGGCTGAACTTTCTTGATCTCGGTGACGTAGGACGAGGCAATGGCTTCGAGATTCTCGAGTGGAGTGATCGGCGCTTGGAGGCCGTAGATTGGGTGTTTTTCGGGGAGGTACGCTTTCCAATCGAAGAAGTCATAAACGCCACCGCCCAAGCCGTGAATGACAAACAGCGGAGGCTGGGGACCTTCGGTGCGAATGGGTACAACGATGGGCCAAGTCATCGAGTGCTCCCCGTGCTGCATGGCTGAGGCCATCTTGGCGATCGTGGGATGCTTGAAGACGAAGTCGAGTGGGAGCCGTGTTTGAAAGGCTGCTCCAAGCCGGGTGGTCAGCTTTGCTGCCATGAGGGATGAACCACCGAGGGCGCGAAAGGAGCTATCGCGATCAACGTCATCGATCATGAAGAGTTCCTGCCAAAGACTCGAGATGAAATCCTCGGTACGATCGTTTGGGCGGTCTTTGCGATTGCTTTGGCTAGGGGCTTTCGATGGTTCTACGGCGGGCGGATCTGGTAGACTGCTGGCAAGTTGACCAGCTAGATGAGAATGATCTGCAAGGCATCCTTCCAGACTGGCCTCAAAGCTTTCTTGAAACCATGAGAGCTGGGTTTGCCAGCGGGATTGGCAGAACCACTTTAGAGCGAAACGTTCCCCCGGTTCTACGACCAGGGTGATAGGATACACAGAGGTGATGGGGCCTTCGAACTCTGTGATGGATAGGCTTCTGTCGTCCGCGTCCGCTTGGGGATAGTTGGCAATCATCAACAAGCACTCGAACAGGACTTCGGACGGCGAAAGGCCGAGCCAGTCTTGGATGGTTGCTAGTGGGACGTGCTCATGGGGAATGCCTTGAAGCTTGGCCTGGTGACTTTCCACGATTAAGTCTCCTATCTTTGTGGTGGGTGTCCAACGTACGTGGAATGGACAAGTATTAGCGCAGAGGCCTACAAGACTCTGGATGTCTGGCAGTGGTACGGCTCGGCCGGACACGGCGTTTCCAATGACGACACTGTCAGTGCTCCTAAAGCGAGCCATGGAGAGGGCCCAAGCGACTTGGACGATGGTTGAGACGGTGACGCCGAGTTCTTCTGCCGTCGTTGTCAGTGCTTTGGAGGACTCAGAGGAAAGGCGGGTCAGGCGGGTAATCGGTGCGTCCTCTGGAATTGAGAATGTGCCCACGGTTGGGGCGTTGCGGAGATGCGCTTTCCAATACGCTTGAGAATCGCCGGTCGGAATGGTTGCGAGAGCTCGTGTGTAGGTCTCAAACTGAGGGGCTTCTTGAAGGGTCAATGCCTTATCGTCATAGGCTAGCAAGAGTTCCTGACATAGTAGTGACGCGGACCAGCCATCCAGAAAGATGTGGTGACAAAGCCAGTGCACGCGATGGTGGCCGGAAACGATTTCCTCGACGGAAACTCGCATCGTTGGCAAGCGGTCCAATTCCATGCTTGCGCTGAACTTGTCCCCTTTATCAAGATGGAACGGAGACTCTTTGTGGACTTGTTGGCAAGGTTCTTCTTCTGAACTCTGCCAGTTGATCGTGGTTCGAAGCGCTTCGTGTCGGTGTATAAGCTGTTTCCATGCGAGCTCTAATCGCGAGATGTCGAGTTTGCCTTCAAGGATGAATGTGACCAAGAGACGACCTGCGTCTTGGTCGGGCTCTTGCAGGTGATGGAAGAGGAGGCTCTGCTGAGTGGGTGTGAGCGGGAACTGCCGACGTTGGGTGGTGGCGGCTAACTGAGTCACTGCTTGCTCGAACCCGTTGGCTAGTTGCTCCACCGATGTGGGTTGTAGGTGGGCTGGGCTGTAGTGCCAGTCCAAAAAAAGCCGGCTTTCTAGAATGCTGGCGTTGATCTCTAGCAAATGGCTTCGGTGATTGCGTGAGGATCTAGCGTGGCCGCTGTCAACCTCAAGACGTTTGAGAGAAGACCTGTTTCGATGGTGACCGAGATAGTTGAAGAGGATCTGTGAGTCTTTGGTCGCCGCCAAGGCTGGTGGCTCGGCTAGATAGCGTAGGATGCCAAATCCGAGTCCGTGGTTGGGTATTTCTCGAAGTCGATCCGCGACCGACGGCAGCGATGATCGGTCAAAGGTGACTTGATGATAGGCCGTGAACCAGCCGGCCGTTTGCGAAACGTCAGGATAGTCTTCGTAAGGATGTCGCCCGTGGTTCTCAATGCCGAAACGCCAGGCCGTTTCTTCGCCGACCCAGTCATCAAGAGACTGAAGGATGCCTGTTAGCAATACCTCTGGTAGTTGACAGTCAGCTTCGGATGTGCGTGATAGAAGGTGGGCTGTTTGCTCTGGGGTCAGCGATTGGCTGTGAACCTTGCTAGCTGCTTCGGTTGGTGTTGATGTGGGATCGGGCCCATCGAGGGGAAGATCTCCGCGTCCCTGAAGCATGCGATTCCAGAACGGCGCTTCGTTCTGCCAGGAGTCAGGCTTAGTTTGCAGATGGCTGGCCCAGGAATAGAATGGAGTGACGACTCGCGGTAGCGGTTGGCCTTTTAGCAACGTGGCTAGCCCGTCTAGCAAGACTCCCCAGGTCACATGATCGACGGCGAGGTGGTGGGCCGCGATGAATAGCTGTTGATCCTTGGGTAGGAAGACGGCTTTGAGTAGCTTAGCGGTTTCAAGGTGGAGCTCAGAATGAATCTGATAGGCATTGGCTAGACTGCTTGCTTCTGAGACGATGTCACCCGTTGGCTGCTCAAGAATCGTGCTTGTCCATTCCGAACCTTGCCGGGTGAAGGTGGCACGAAGACTGTCGTAGTGGCGACTCAGTTCGCTGAAGGCTTTTGTGAGATCGCTCTTCGTGATGTTGGAAGGCAGCTCTAGTAGAATCTCTTGATTCCATTGCTGAGGTTTTTCGAATTCGCACGAGAAGAACCAGTGTTGAATCGGTGTTAGAGGCACCGGGCCAAACTTCTCAGAGACATCGGTTGCGGTGCGGGGGGATGAGTGGGGGCGATCTTCCAAGGCCGATGCGAGTTCGGCGATGGTTCGATGCTCCAAGAACTGCTTCATCGAGACGGTGAGCCCGGCCTGTGCGGCTTTGGAAACAACTTGGATGCTGAGAATGGAGTCGCCGCCGAGTCGGTAGAAATCATCATGGATGCCGACCTCGGGCAGCTGGAGGACTTCGGCCCAGATTGAAGATAGTTGGCTCTCGAGGGGAGATTTCGGGCTCTCCTGATTGGGAATGGAACTCGTGTTCGAGGAGGGTTCAGTTAGCTTGCGCCGGTCTATCTTCCCATTGGGCGTTTTAGGTAGGGTTTCTAGGGGAATGATGGCCTCCGGAAGGGCATGACGGGGCAATTGCTGGGCGAGTTGCTGCTCGATGGCTTCGACATTGGTGGATCCAGCAATGTAGGCAACGAGGCGTTTCCGTCCGGTTGATGGCGCGCCTAGTCGTGCTGCTATTGCCTCGCGTTGGCGTGGTGTCAGGCGTTGGAGCTGTTCAAGATAGTCTGTCATTTCACTGCCTTAAGAATGACCATGGAGTCTGCCCACCACGTGTCGCGTGTGTCTGCCGGTGGGGAACATTTCTCTACGGAGACTGTGAGGGAGGAGAAGAATTTTAGAAGGGCGCGTTGGTGTCGGCGACTGAGAGAATCGATTTCGGTCGTGAGGTAGGCAAACGAACCGCCAGGCCGGAGTAGCTCTGCCGCAACGGGAAAGAAATGTTCGGCGAACGTGATACTGTTCACCACGGTGTCGATAAACTCCTGTTCGTTCAGAGGAAAGGCATGAAAGAAGATGCCGTCATACCGGTCCAACTGGTCCTGTGCCTCTTGCCAGCGGGAATGGACCAGAGTGATATCGTTAGACGGATGGCGGGCCCGCCATGGTTTGAAATGGTTGTTCACGCTGAAGTCGTTCGACTCGACGATGGTGTGGGATTTCACACCCAAACTTTGGAGAAAGCTTGCGGAGATACCCCGGCCAAACCCGATTTCGAGAATGTCATTGGCAGGGCCTGCGATCTGTCGTGCCATGGCCTTCATGATCGGGGTCTGCCAGTCTTCCATGATCTGATCGTCACTCAGTTCACTGTGCGCGATGTCGTACTCGGTAAGGTTTGTGCCAGCGCCTCGCGCAAACCGTTTGGCAACCTGGTCGAGGTGGTCGAGATCATCAGCCAGTTCGATCATGGCCTGGCTGATGAGCCAGTCCCGTTGTTCGGAGCGCGGTGGACTGACCACGTCTTCATCGATCTCTAGAGTGATCTCAAATCTCTCGCGGCGAAGCTTTCTCTCAGGTTTGATCTCGGAAAGGAGGGCTGCTGCTTTGTCAGGAGGCAGCTCGGAGAGTGCGGCGGCGAGATCCTGGGCTGAGGATGACACAACGTGCGAGTCTTGGAGCAGCACGCATGCTTCTCGGATGCCTGGCTGATTGAGCAGGGCGTGCTCAATCTCTCCAAGTTCGATACGATGGCCGCGGTGTTTGACCTGATTGTCCATGCGACCGAGGAACTCGAGAGTGCCATCTCGATGGTAGCGGACTCGGTCGCCAGTCCGATAAAGGCGATCTCCATTCGCCGGTCGAAAGGGATCTGCTAGGAATCGCTCCGAGGTAAGATCGTCACGTTCGTAATAACCTTCGGTGATGCCGGCACCTCCGAGATAGAGTTCGCCGGGGACTCCGATCGGAACGAGGCGCCGATGAGGATCTAGCACGTAGGCTTGCGTATTCGCGATCGGTTTGCCGATGCGGATGGGGCCTGAACGACACTCGTGAACGGTGGACCATACGGTTGCTTCTGTCGGCCCGTATTCGTTATATACTCTTGTCTCTGGAAGGGTTTGGATAAGGCGGGCAGGAAGGTGTGGAGGGCAGTCTTCGCCAGCTAGGATAATGGTCCTGAGAGATGCGAGCTCCGCACGGGCGTGATCCGCGGCAAAGGCATCAATGAGTGATGGGATGCCTAGCAAATGGGTGATGCCGTGTTGATGAATGGCGCGCACCATGGCTCCTGGATCAGCGCGGGCGTCGTCATCGAGGAGGCAGAGGCAACCTCCCTGCGTCAGAGTCCAGAATAACCCCGCGACAGAGCTATCGAAAGAGAAGCTCGACAGCATGAGGAAGGCGTTGACTGGATCTTTGTAGTAGTGATGGCGAGCAAAGGTCGACGCGCGTAACTGCGAGTGTCTAACCAAGACACCTCGAGGTTTTCCGGTCGAGCCGGAAGTGTAGATCATGTAGGCCGGATCGGTTGGCGAAACTTTGGGGAGTTTAGCGTTCGATGCTGGTGCTGGCTGATCAATGCGAATGTGTGGAGACTCGAGTTCTCGATCCGAGAGAATGAGCCGAGCTTTCGAGTCGCCGACGAGATAGCGAATTCGTTCTTCAGGATAGGTCGGGTCAATTGGGATGTACCCGCATCCAGTCTTCATCACTGCGAGGATCGCGACCACGGTATCGAACGAGCGCCCGGCGATGATAGCAGCCATTTCGCCCTGCTGAAGGCCTGCATTGATGAGCTGGGAAGCTCTCTGAGTCGACTGCTGATCGAGCTCCGCATAGCTCATGGTGTCACGGTTTAAGGCAAGAGCGCGTACGGCGGGATTCTTCTTTGCGGCCCTGGCAAGAGACTCTATCACCGTATCAGGGCCATCGATCGTCATCTTGGTAGCGTTCCAATCCACGCGCAGTAGGTCCTCTTCTTCCTTGGTATGTACGTTGATGGCGCTGAGTGTCGAGTCGATAGGCAAGGCGCATAACTGAGCGACGACTTGTTTCCAGTGGCCAAGTAGTGCCTCGGCATCTACGGCGTCGAATTGTGTGGTGTCGTAGATGAAGAGCAAGCGAAGTCGCTGGCCGGGCACGGCGAGAGCGGCCAGGGGATAGTTGCTTTGCTCTCTGTAGTCGAACTTCGAAACGGTGAGGCCAGGAGCAGAGAGAGCTTCCGCATCTGCTGGGTAGTTCTCGTAGACAAACAAGGTTTCGAAGAGCGCGTCTCCGGGAGGTATATCGCTTAACCCTTGTACTTTAGCTAATGAGGCGTGCTCGTGCTCGCGGAGCTGGCCTTGGGTTTCTTGCAACTTTGCGAGCCACTTTTCCAATGAGGTGTTTTCATCGACTTTCGTGCGTAGGGGCACCGAATTGATGAAATTGCCGATCATGGTTTCGACACCGGGTAATGAGGGTGGTCGACCGGATACAGTCATGCCGAAGAGCACATCTTGCCGCTGCGTGTAGCGAGCAAGCGTGAGGGCCCACGCTCCTAGAACGAGCGTGTTGGAGGTGATTCGGAGGCGCCGGCAGCGTTCTTCGAGCGCGGCGGACTCTCGCGCCGGAAGGCGTTGCTCGAGTTGGGCGTATTGGGCTTCGCCGCTTGATCGGCGCCT